>NZ_JBFBDP010000009.1:87906-280905 GCF_040701585.1 Streptomyces sp. NPDC093801
CCGGCAAGTGCGCCACCGTCGCCGGCGGCACCACCACCGACAACAACCACCCGCTCGTCCAGTTCGACTGCGACACCCACCCCTCGCGACGCTGGAACGTCACGAACGAGGACGACGGCACCTTCCAGATCGTCAACGAACAGACCGGCAAGTGCGCCACCGTCGCCGGCGGCACCACCACCGACAACAACCACCCGCTCGTCCAGTTCGACTGCGACACCCACCCCTCGCGACGCTGGCGCATCACGAACGGGGACGGCTCTTCGTTCCAGATCGTCAACGCGGGGACGGGGAAGTGCGCCACCGTCGCGGGCGGCACCACCACGGCCAACAACCACCCGCTGGTGCAGTTCGACTGCGACAGCCACCCCTCGCGACGCTGGTTCCTGCGGCTCGCGCAGTAGCCGTCCGGCCCGCGGAACGACCGGGTGCCCTCCCGCTCAGGCGGGAGGGCACCCGGTCGTGACCGACGGGGCCGGGCCCGCGAGGGTCAGTTGTGGCTGTGCAGGACCTCGTTGAGGCCGCCCCAGTTCGCCTTGTACGGGCGGGCCTCGACGGCGCCGGTGACCGAGTTGCGGCGGAAGAGGATGTTGTCGGCGCCGGAGAGCTCCAGGGCCTTGACGACCTGGCCGTCCGGCAGGGTCACCCGGGTGCCGGCGGTGACGTAGAGGCCCGCCTCGACGACGCACTCGTCGCCGAGCGCGATGCCGATGCCCGCCTCGGCGCCGATCAGGGTGCGCTCGCCGATCGAGATGATCTGCTTGCCGCCGCCCGAGAGCGTGCCCATGGTGGACGCGCCGCCGCCGATGTCGGAGCCGTCGCCGACGACGACGCCCGCCGAGATGCGGCCCTCGACCATGGAGGTGCCCAGGGTGCCGGCGTTGAAGTTGACGAAGCCCTCGTGCATCACGGTGGTGCCCTCGGCGAGGTGCGCGCCGAGGCGGACGCGGTCCGCGTCGGCGATGCGCACGCCCTTGGGCGCGACGTAGTCGGTCATCCGGGGGAACTTGTCGATCGAGGTGACCTGGAGGTGCAGGCCCTCGGCGCGGGCGTTCAGCCGGACGGTCTCGACCCGGTCGACGGCGACGGGGCCGAGGGAGGTCCAGGCGACGTTGGCCAGCAGGCCGAAGACGCCGTCCAGGTTCTGGCCGTGCGGCTTGACCAGACGGTGGCTGAGCAGGTGCAGGCGCAGGTACGCGTCGTGCGCGTCCAGCGGCTTGTCCTCCAGGGAGGCGATCACGGTGCGGACGGCTACGACCTCGACCCCGCGGACCGCGTCCGAGCGGACGGCCTTGGCCGCGGCGGCGCCGAGGAGCTCCACGGCCTGCTCGGCGGTGAGGCGCTCGGTGCCGGCCGGGCCGGGCTCGGCGGAGAGCTCGGGGGCGGGGAACCAGGTGTCGAGGACGGTGCCGTCGGCGGCGAGGGTGGCAAGTCCGGCGGCGACGGCGCCGGTGGTACGCGTAGCAGTCATGCCCGAAACCTAACCGGCGACGGGCCGCGGCCGCGAACCGGTCTCATGTGCCGGGCGCGCGCCGGGCCGCCCCTCCTCCTGCCGGGCGGCCTCCGCCGCCGCCCGCCCCTGCCGCCGGGACAGCCGGATCAGCACCGCCCCGGCGCCGGCGGCCAGCGCCGCGCACAGCGGCCACAGCAGCCAGGGGGCCGCCGCGTACAGGGCCCCGCCGGCCGGCGGGGCGAGGACGGTCCCGCTGACCGAGACCCCGGCGTACAGGCTCTGGAACCGTCCGACGGCGTGCGCGGGGGCCTGGTCGGCGACGTACGCGGTGGCGGTGGTCTTGTAGAGGATCTCGCCGAGGCTGACGAGCACCATCATGGCGACGGCGGTGGCCGCCCCCGCGCCGATCAGCAGCGCGCCGTACCCGGCGCCGACGAGCACCAGCCCGGTGCCGGTGACGGCCAGCGGCGGCCTGGTCCGCAGGGCGACGGCGGCGGGCAGCTCCAGCAGCAGGATGACGGCCCCGTTGACGGCGATGACCAGCCCGAAGGCGCGGACGTCGAGGCCGTGGTCGGCGAGGAAGACCGGGAAGGTGAAGTACTGCTGGCGGTAGACCGTGTCCGCGACGAGGATCGCGCCCAGCAGCACCAGGACGGCGGGCCTCGCCCGCAGTTCGGCCCACACCCCGCCGCGGCCCCGACCCCCGTCCGGGGCCGCGGCGGGGGTGCGGGCCGCACCGCGCGCCGGGACGACGCGGGCGGTCCAGAGGGCGAAGAAGAGGGTGCCGAGGCCGTCCGCGAGGAAGAGCCAGTCGTACGAGAGCCCGGCCGCGACCAGGGCGCCGAGCGGCGGGCCGAGGGTGAAGCCGCCGTTGGACACGCACCGTACGACGGCGAAGGCCTGCCGGCGGGCGCCTTCGGGGACGGTGACCGCGACCAGCGCGGAGTTGGCCGCCCGCACCACGCCGTTCGCGTACTGGGCCAGCGGCAGGGCGGCGTAGAGCAGTGGCGTCGGCAGCAGCGGCAGGGTCGTCAGGGTCAGCCCGCCGAGCGCGGATGCGGCGAGCAGGACGCGGCGGTGGCCGAAGCGGTCGCCGTACCAGCCGCCGGTGAAGTTCCCGGCCACCAGGCCGATGCCGCCGATGCCGGTGACCACGCCGGCCTGCGCGGCGCCGAGGCCGCGCGGGCCGGTCAGGTAGAGGAAGACGAAGACGAAGGTGAAGCCGACGACGGCGTTGACGAACACCCCCGCAGCCAGCAGCCACACGACCCTCGGTACGTCCTTGAACCCCTGCAGCACACCCGTGCCCCCCTCGCCCGATCGAGTAAGTTCCTTTTGGGAACGGACTATGTCAGCATGACAGCCTTGGGTCAACGGACAAAGGAGTTCCCATGGCCCAGCGCACGCACCTCGGCGACGCGGACTGCTCCATCGCCCAGGCCCTCGACGTGGTGGGCGACTGGTGGACGCTGCTGATCGTGCGCGACACCGCGCGCGGGCTGTACCGCTTCGACGAGCTCCAGCGGGAGCTGGGGGTGTCCCGCAAGGTGCTCGCCGAGCGGCTGAAGCTGCTGGTCGAGGCCGGGGTGCTGACGCGCGAGCCGTACCAGGAGCGCCCGGTGCGGCACGAGTACCGGCTGACCCCGCGCGGGCGGGGGCTGCTGCCGGTCCTGGTGGCCCTCCAGGACTGGGGTGACACCTGGGTCCTGGGAGAGGGAGAGATGACCGCCACGACGGAGGAGTCCTCGAAGGAGGCCGCACGGGTCCACGCGCTGCGCGGCACCCGGCTGCCGGAGCTGCTGCTGCCGGACCGTTTCGGCGAGGTCCGCGACCCGGTGGCGGACACCCCGTTCACCGTCCTGTACTGCTTTCCCGGCGCGTACGCCCGGGCCGAGTCCTATCCGCCCGGATGGGGCGGGATCCCGGGGGCCAGGGGCTGCACGCTGGAGTCGTGCACCTTCCGCGACCAGCTCGCGGAGTTCACCGCGGCCGGCGCCACCGTCCACGGCGTCTCCACCCAGCGGCCGGACGAGCAGCGGGAGTTCGCCGAGCAGGAGCGGCTGCGCTTCCCGCTGCTGTCGGACGCGGACCTGGAGCTGGTGACGGCCCTGCGCCTGCCGACGTTCCGCGCGGCGGGGGTGAGCCGGATCAAACGGCTGACGCTGGTGGTGGACCGGGACCGCACGGTGCGCGAGGTGTTCTATCCCGTTCGGGACATCGAGGCGAGCGTCTCCGCTGCACTGGAGGCCGTGCGCTCGGCGGTGTAGCGGGGGCCGCTGCGCGGAGCCGTCTCCCCGCCCCGCCCTCTCACCGTTTCCCGGGGCTCCGCCCCGGACCCCGCGCCTCGAACGCCGGCGGGGCTGGACCCTGCCACTGCGCGGCAATTCCAGCCCGCCGGGCGGCAGGCCTAGACGGGGCGGACTACGCGGGTCAGGATTTCGCGGGTGTAGGGCTCGTCGTACGGTGTGCCCGTCAGCAGGACCTGGAGGCCGATGCCGTCCATGACCGCCACCAGCGCCCGCGCCGTGACGGGGTCGGTGTGGCCCGCCAGGGCCTCGACGACGGCCTCGCACCACTCGGCGGCGACCGGCCGCAGTGCGGGCCGGCGCAGGGCCGCCAGGTAGAGCTCGTACTCCAGCTCGGCCCGCCCCCGGTCGGCGGCCAGGAACTCCCCCAGCAGCCGGGCCAGCGCCCCCGCGAGGTCCTCGCCCTCGCGCAGGGCGAGGACCGGGGCCGAGGTCTCGTTGGCCTGCCGCAGGGCCGCCACCAGCAGGTCGTCCAGGGTCTTGAAGTGGTACGTCGTCGAGCCCAGCGGCACGTCCGCCTCCGCGGCGACGCTGCGGTGGCTCAGCCCGGCGATGCCCTTGGCGCCGACCACCCTGATCGCGGCGTCGATGATGCGCTGCCGGCGCTCGGGGTCGTACCGGCGCACCGCGGCCGCCATCAGTGGGTCGCCCCGCCCAGGTTGAGCAGGACCACCCCGGCGATGACCAGCACGATCCCGGCGATCTTCGCGGCGGTGGCGGCCTCGCCCATGAACACCATGCCGATGGCGGCGATGGCGGCGGTGCCGACCCCGGCCCAGATCGCGTACGCCGTGCCGACCGACATCGACTTGAGGGTCTGGGCGAGCAGGGTGAAGGCGACGACGTAGCCCAGCAGGGTGCCGAGGGAGGGCCACAGCCGGGTGAAGCCCTCGCTGTACTTCATCGCGGTGGTGCCGGCGACCTCGGCGGCTATGGCCATGGCAAGCAGTACGTAGGGCATGTGTACGACAGTACACATCGATGCGTACACATGTACACACGCAGACCCCGGGACACCGGCGCGCATCGGGGCTACGGTGTCCCCACTCAGGGGACAGGGGGCCGCTCATGGCGATGCAGCAGGGGACCCGCGGCGGCTGGCTGCCCCCGCACCGGCCCGGGCCCGGCGTGGTGCCACTGCGCCCCCTGGGGACCTCCGACATCCTCGGCGGCGCCCTCGCCGCCCTGCGCCGCTACGGCGGCCCCCTGTGCGGCGCCCTGCTGCTGGGCCAGCTGACGGCCGGGCTCGTGGTCACCGCGGCGGCCGGCGCGGCCACCCTGGCCTCCCTCAGCCCGAGGTCCGGCAGCCGGGTCTTCGTCTGGACCCTCTTCCCGGCGGCGGGCCTGTTCCTGCTGTTCACCTGCGCGCTGGCCACCGCCCTGATCGCGGCGCTGCTGCGACCGGCGGTCCTGGGCCGCGCGGTGACCGCGCCGGGGCTGCTGCGGGCCGCCCTGCCCCGCACCCCGGCCGTGCTCGGCGCCCAGCTGCTGGCCCTGCTGGCCGTGGCCGGGCCCCTCGCGGTCCTGGTCGCGCTGGGACTGCCGCCCCTGGCGGTGCTCCCCCTCGCCCCCGTGGCCCTCTGGCTGGGGGTGCTGTCCGCCCTGGCGCCGACCGCCGCCGGATACGAGGGGCTCGGCCCGGTGGCGGCGCTGCGGCGCTCGGGCCGCCTGGTGCGCGGGGCGTGGTGGCGGACCCTGGCCGTGACCGCCCCGGCCGTGGTGTTCACCGGGGCGGCGGCGTACGCGCTGCTGCTGTGGTTCGGTCTGCCGGGGGCCCTGTCGGCACTGGTCCTGCTCCCGGCGTTCCCGCAGCTGCCGGCCGGCCTGCTCTACGTGGACCGCCGCATCCGCCGCGAGCACCTCGCCGAGGCCCTCGCGACGGATCCGCGGCCGGCCGGACCGGCCTGAGCCGGGCTCAGTTCAGCGTGAACCAGGCGGCGCGGGACTTCTTGAACTCCGGGTGCGTGAGGTCCTTGGCCTCGATGCCGTCCCCGTAGAGGTCGGCGGAGCCGCTGTCGGTGATCAGCTGCACCCGCGCGCCCGGCACCGACAGGTCCGGGACCTCCACGATGGCCTCCCAGCCGCCGGGGTCGGTGGTCGGCAGGTCGGCCCGCTTGACGGGGGCGTGGCCGGCGACGCCGTCCCACTGGTACAGGGCGTAGGGGTCGGAGTTGTCGTCGGCCGCCCAGGAGCCGGCCAGGATCAGGTACTGGTCCTGCGCGTTCTTGCGGATGTCGCGGACCGACAGCCCGCCGAGGTCCAGCTCGATCGCGGAACCGAACGTCGCCGAGGCGCCGTTGGAGAGCACCTGGTCGAAGTCGGTGACCGGCACCAGCAGTGCCTTGCCGCCCGGGACCGCGGGGGCGAGCGGGGCGCGGAAGCCCACGTAGGCGGTGGTGGTGGAGCCGGGGGCGAACTCCAGGCCCTCCACGTTGAACCCGTCGATCTGCTTGGGCGCCTGGCCCGTCGCCGTGCCCGCCGCGAAGCCGTAGCGGTTCCCGTTCGCCGCGTCCCAGGCGACCAGGTCCTCGCGCAGGTGCTTGTACGAGCGCCCGTAGGCGAGCTGCGTGGCGGAGCCGGAGCCGCTGACGGTGGTGGTGAACACCGTGTTGCGCGGGGCCTTGTACTCGCCGTCCTTGTTGTTGCCGAGCGAGCCGGTCCAGTAGACGGTGTTGCCGATCCGGGTGGCGCCCTCGATGTCCACCTCCTTGGTGACGCCGAGCTGGGAGCTGAAGTCCCAGGTGCGCACGGGGGCGTCGGAGCGGGAGCGGTCGTACAGGCGCAGCACGTTGTTCTCGTCGTCCGCGACGACGGTGTAGCCGCCGCCGACGTCCACGGCCGCGGAGGAGTCCGAGGCGCCGCTGAAGTAGCGGGCGTCGGCCGGGTTCCGGACCGCGGCGGAGGCGGCGTAGGAAAGGGTCTTGGTGGCGGTCTTGCCGCCGAGCCCGGTGACCTTGACCGTCAGGCTGGTGTAGCCGCGACCGTGCGCGGTCACGGCCAGTCGGCGCACGGCCCCGGTGCCGGTGACCGTGACGTCGCCGGTGCCGGCGACGGAGGCCTTGCTGGAGGCGGAGGCGCTGACGGTCAGCGCGGAGACGTCGGCGCCGCTCTGGCCGACGGTCACGTCGACGGTCTGGTCGCCGACGCCGTTGACGGACCCGGACAGGTGGCCGGCGGACAGCGCGATGGTCGGGGTCCCGTAGGTGACCGCGTGCGCGGGCATCACCGTCGCGGCGACGATCAGTGCGGCGACCCCCGCGGTACTCGCGATTCCGAGCTGCTTCTTCAAGGTGGCGTCCTCTCCCTCACGGGTCACGGCGTCACTCCGTGACGGCCGTCGAGAAGATTCGGCCACCCTGGCCAACGTCCGGTGCACACCGGTCGTCCGCCGCAAGAACAGGGAGGGCCCCCGGCACGACCGTGCCGGGGGCCCTCCTGTGGACCGCGTGGGTCAGACGTTGAAGCCGAGCGCGCGCAGCTGCTCACGGCCGTCGTCCGTGATCTTGTCCGGGCCCCACGGCGGCATCCAGACCCAGTTGATGCGGAGCTCGTTGACGATGCCCTCCGTCGCCGACTTCGCCTGGTCCTCGATGACGTCCGTCAGCGGGCAGGCCGCCGAGGTCAGGGTCATGTCGAGGGTGGCGATGTTCGCGTCGTCGATGTGGATGCCGTAGATCAGGCCCAGGTTGACGACGTCGATGCCCAGCTCGGGGTCGACCACGTCGTAGAGGGCCTCGCGGACCTCCTCCTCGGTGGCCGGCTTGATCGACGCCTCGGGCGTCGCGTTCTCGGTCATGCCGTCTTCCTCTCCGCGTCGCCCAGTACCTGGGCGGTCGCGTCCTTCCACGCCATCCAGCTCAGCAGAGCACACTTCACACGCGCCGGATACTTGGAGACACCGGCGAACGCCACCGCGTCCTCCAGCACCTCCTCCATCTCCTCGTCCGGCTCGATCTTGCCCTTGGACTGCATCAGCTCCAGGAACACGCCCTGGATCTTCTGCGCCTCGGACAGCTCCTTGCCGACCAGCAGCTCGTTCAGCACGGACGCGCTGGCCTGGCTGATGGAGCAGCCCTGGCCCTCGTAGGAGACGTCGGTGAGCGTCTCGCCGTCGTACTTCACGCGGAGCGTGATCTCGTCGCCGCACGTCGGGTTGACGTGGTGCACCTCGGCGTCACCGTCGCGCAGGCCACGCCCGTGCGGGTGCTTGTAGTGGTCCAGGATCAGTTCCTGGTACATCGAATCCAGCTTCACAGCGTCCTCGTCCTCGTGGCCCTCGGTCAGCCGAAGAAGTTCCGTACGTGCTCCAGCCCGTCGACCAGCGCGTCGACGTCGGCCGGAGAGGAGTACAGGTAGAAAGACGCCCGCGTGGTCGCGGGAATTCCGTAGCGCAGGCAGACGGGGCGCGCGCAGTGGTGTCCCACGCGTACCGCGATGCCCTGCTCGTCCAGGACCTGGCCCACGTCGTGCGGGTGGATGTCACCGAGCACGAAGGAGATCGCCGCGCCGCGGTCCTCGGCCGTGGTGGGGCCGATGATCCGCAGGTCGGGCACCTCCTGGAGGCGCTTGACCGCGTACTCGGTGATCGCGTGCTCGTGCGCCGCGATCTTGTCCATGCCGATCGAGGTCAGGTAGTCCACGGCCGCGCCGAGGCCGACGGCCTGGGCGATCGGGGGCGTGCCCGCCTCGAACTTGTGGGGGGCGGGGGCGTACGTCGACGAGTGCATCGAGACGGTCTCGATCATCTCGCCGCCGCCGAGGAACGGGGGCAGGTCCTCCAGGAGCTCCTGGCGGCCCCACAGGACGCCGATGCCGGTCGGGCCGCACATCTTGTGGCCGGTGAAGGCCACGAAGTCGGCGCCGAGCGCCTGCACGTCCAGCGGCATGTGCGGAGCGGCCTGCGAGGCGTCGATCAGCACCAGCGCGCCGACCTCCTGCGCCCGCCGGACGATCGCCTCGACCGGATTGACGGTGCCCAGGATGTTGGAGACCAGCGTGAAGGAGACGATCTTCGTCTTCTCCGTGATGACCTCTTCGATGTTGGACAGGTCGAGCCGGCCGTCGTCGGTGAGGCCGAACCACTTCAGCTTCGCGCCCGTGCGCTGCGCGAGCAGCTGCCACGGCACGATGTTGGAGTGGTGCTCCATCTCCGTGATGGCGATCTCGGTCTCGCGGTCGACCCGGTAGGGCTCGTCGGCCCAGCCGAGCATGTTCGCGACCAGGTTGAGCGACTCCGAGGCGTTCTTGGTGAAGATCACCTCGTCGCGGCTCGGCGCGTTGATGAAGGCGGCGACCTTGTCACGGGCGCCCTCGTACAGTGCCGTGGCCTCCTCGGCGAGCACGTGCACGCCGCGGTGGACGTTGGCGTTGTGCCGCTCGTAGTAGGCGTTCAGCGCGTCGAGCACCTGGCGCGGCTTCTGCGAGGTCGCCGCGTTGTCCAGGTAAACGATCTTCTTCCCGTCGTGGACCACACGATCCAGCAGGGGGAAGTCCTTGCGGATCGCCTCGATGTCGAGGAGGCCAGGCAGCTGTGTCACGCGGTCGCGCCACCCTTCACGTACTTGTCGTAGCCCTCGTTCTCCAGCTGGTCGGCGAGCTCGGCGCCGCCGGACTCGGCGATGCGGCCGTTCGCGAACACGTGCACGAAGTCGGGCTTGATGTAGCGCAGGATGCGCGTGTAGTGGGTGATCAGCAGGGTGCCGACCTCACCGGTCTCGCGGACGCGGTTGACGCCCTCGGAGACGATGCGCAGGGCGTCGACGTCGAGGCCGGAGTCGGTCTCGTCGAGGATCGCGATCTTCGGCTTGAGGAGCTCCAGCTGGAGGATCTCGTGGCGCTTCTTCTCACCGCCGGAGAAGCCCTCGTTGACGTTGCGCTCGGCGAAGGCCGGGTCCATCTGGAGCTGCTCCATGGCGGACTTGACCTCCTTCACCCAGGTGCGCAGCTTGGGGGCCTCGCCGCGGATGGCGGTGGCGGAGGTGCGCAGGAAGTTGGAGACCGAGACGCCGGGGACCTCGACCGGGTACTGCATGGCGAGGAAGACGCCGGCGCGGGCGCGCTCGTCGACGGACATCTCCAGGACGTCCTCGCCGTCGAGGGTCACGGAGCCACCGGTGATGGTGTACTTCGGGTGACCGGCGAGGGAGTACGCCAGGGTGGACTTGCCGGAGCCGTTCGGGCCCATGATGGCGTGCGTCTCACCCTGCTTGACCGTCAGGTCGACGCCCTTGAGGATCTCGCGGGCGCCGTTCTCGGCCTCGACGGAGACGTGCAGGTCGTGGATTTCAAGCGTTGCCATGGGTACCTCAGGACTCCTGGGTGAGGGAGACGAGCACGTCGTCCCCTTCGATCTTTACGGGGTAAACGGGGACGGGGCGCGTCGCGGGCAGACCGGAGGGCTTGCCGGTGCGCAGGTCGAAGGCCGACCCGTGCAGCCAGCACTCGATCATGCAGTCCTCGACCTCACCCTCCGAGAGCGAGACGTTCGCGTGCGAGCAGATGTCGTTGATCGCGAACACCTCCCCCTCGGTGGAGACGATGGACACCGGCGTGCCGTCGAGTTCCACCCGCTTGGGGGTGTTCTCCTCCAGCTCGCTCAGCGCGCAGGCCTTGACGTACGTCATCAGACGGCCGCCGCCAGCTCGGCCTCGATCTTCGCGATGAGGCGCTCCTCGATGTCCTCGACGCCGATCTGCTGGACGAGCTCGGCGAAGAAGCCGCGCACGACCAGGCGGCGGGCCTCGTCGGCCGGGATGCCTCGGGCCTGGAGGTAGAAGAGCTGCTCGTCGTCGAAGCGGCCGGTGGCCGAGGCGTGGCCGGCGCCGACGATCTCGCCCGTCTCGATCTCCAGGTTCGGCACCGAGTCGACGCGCGCGCCGTCCGTCAGGACGAGGTTGCGGTTCATCTCGTAGGTGTCGGTGCCCTCGGCGGACTTCTCGATGAGGACGTCGCCGATCCAGACCGCGTGGGCGTCCTGGCCCTGGAGCGCGCCCTTGTAGACCACGTTGGACTTGCAGTGCGGGGCGTCGTGCGTGACCAGGAGGCGGTGCTCCTGGTGCTGGCCGGCGTCCGTGAAGTACAGGCCGAGCATCTCGGCCTCGCCGCCGGGGCCCGCGTAGGTGACGCGCGGGTGCAGGCGGACGAGGTCGCCGCCGAAGGTCACGACGACGGACTTGAAGCTCGCGTCGCGGCCGATGAGGGCGTTGTGCTGCGAGGTGTGGACCGCGGTGTCGTCCCAGTCCTGGACCGACACGAAGGTCACCTTGGCGCCGTCGCCGACGAGGATGTCGACGTTGGCGGCGCGCACGCCGTCACCGGTGTGGTCGATCACGATGATCGCCTCGGCGAACGGCTTGACGTCGAAGACGGTGTGCCCGAAGGTCGTGCCGCCCTCACCGTGCAGCGCGACCCGGATGGGCTCGGCGAGCACGGTCTCCTTGGGCACGGTGACGACCGTGGCCTTGGCGAACGAGGAGAAGGCCTGGGCGGCGACCCGGTCGACGGGGGTGCCGGCCTTGCCGATCCGCTCGTCGTCGCGCTCGACGGACTCGACCGTGACGCCCTCGGGGGCGTCGATCTGGGCCTTCATGGTGCCGTTGGCGACCGCGGTGCCGTCGTGCAGGCCCTTGAGGCGGGCCAGCGGGGTGAACCGCCACTCCTCCTCGCGGCCGTGCGGGACCGGGAAGTCGGCCACGTCGAAGGACGGGGGCGCGCTCATCCGGGTGGCGACGGTGGACTCGGCGGCCACCGCGATCGCGCCGGCGGTGGTGGAGCCCGCCGGAATGTTCTGAGCCTCAGCCATGGCTGTCGTTCTGCTCTCTTCCTACGTCAAAGAATGTGCTGCGGGTGGGACGGGCGGTCGGGACTAGCCGACCGAGCCCTCCATCTGCAGCTCGATCAGCCGGTTCAGCTCCAGCGCGTACTCCATCGGCAGCTCCTTCGCAATCGGCTCGACGAAGCCGCGCACGATCATGGCCATGGCCTCGAACTCGGTGAGGCCGCGCTGCATGAGGTAGAAGAGCTGGTCGTCGGAGACCTTGGAGACGGTGGCCTCGTGGCCCATCGTCACGTCGTCCTCGCGGACGTCGACGTAGGGGTAGGTGTCCGAGCGGGAGATGGTGTCGACCAGGAGCGCGTCGCACAGCACGTTGGACTTGGAGCCCGAAGCGCCCTCGCCGATCTCGACCAGGCCGCGGTAGGAGGTGCGGCCGCCGCCGCGCGCCACCGACTTGGAGACGATGTTCGAGGAGGTGTTCGGCGCCATGTGGACCATCTTGGAGCCGGCGTCCTGGTGCTGGCCCTCGCCCGCGAAGGCGATGGACAGGGTCTCGCCCTTGGCGTGCTCGCCCATCAGGTAGACGGCCGGGTACTTCATGGTGACCTTGGAACCGATGTTGCCGTCGATCCACTCCATGGTCGCGCCCTCGTACGCCACGGCGCGCTTGGTGACCAGGTTGTAGACGTTGTTCGACCAGTTCTGGATGGTCGTGTAGCGGCAGCGGCCGCCCTTCTTCACGATGATCTCGACCACGGCGCTGTGCAGCGAGTCCGAGGAGTAGATCGGGGCGGTGCAGCCCTCGACGTAGTGGACGTAGGCGTCCTCGTCGACGATGATCAGCGTCCGCTCGAACTGGCCCATGTTCTCCGTGTTGATGCGGAAGTAGGCCTGCAGCGGGATGTCCACGTGGACACCCTTGGGGACGTAGATGAAGGAGCCGCCCGACCACACGGCCGTGTTCAGCGAAGCGAACTTGTTGTCGCCGACCGGGATGACCGTGCCGAAGTACTCCTGGAAGAGCTCCGGGTGCTCCTTGAGCGCGGTGTCGGTGTCCAGGAAGATGACGCCCTGCTGCTCCAGGTCCTCGCGGATCTGGTGGTAGACGACCTCGGACTCGTACTGGGCCGCGACACCGGCGACGAGGCGCTGCTTCTCCGCCTCCGGGATGCCGAGCTTGTCGTACGTGTTCTTGATGTCCTCCGGCAGGTCCTCCCAGGACTCGGCCTGCTTCTCGGTGGAGCGCACGAAGTACTTGATGTTGTCGAAGTCGATGCCCGAGAGGTCGGAGCCCCACTTCGGCATGGGCTTCTTGTCGAACAGCTTGAGGCCCTTGAGGCGGAGCTTCAGCATCCACTCCGGCTCGGACTTCTTCGCCGAGATGTCGCGGACGACGTCCTCGGACAGACCCCGCTTGGCGGCGGCGCCGGCCGCGTCGGAGTCGGCCCAGCCGTACTCGTAGTTGCCCAGACCCTCGAGCTCAGGGTGAGCAGTCTCCGTGGTCATGCGGGGTTCCTCCCGGCCGTACTTGCAGATGCTGATGTGTCGTGCTGTGCCGCGCTTCGCGGAATGAACGTGGTGCACACCCCGTCGCCGTGGGCGATCGTGGCGAGGCGCTGCACGTGCGTCCCGAGCAGGCGGGAGAAGACCTCGGTCTCCGCCTCGCAGAGCTGCGGGAACTGCTCGGCGACGTGTGCGACCGGGCAGTGGTGCTGACAGAGCTGTTCACCGCTGTGCGGACCGGGAGCGCTCTTCGCCGTAGCAGCGTACCCGTCCGCGGTCAACGCCTTCGCGAGGGCCTCGGTGCGGTCCGAGGGTGCGGCCGCGTCCAGGGCTTCCCGGTAGGCCTCCGCCTGTGAGGCCATCCTCGCCCGGGCGAAGGCGGCGACGGCCGCCTCGCCCTTCTCCCCGCCGCCGACGGACTGCGCGATCCAGCGCAGGGCGTCCGCGGCGAGCGTGTCGTAGGACTGGTCGAAGGCATCGCGCCCACAGTCGGTGAGTGCGAAGACCTTGGCCGGCCGGCCCCGGGTGCGTGCGCCGTACACACGCTGCTCACGGGGTGCGACCACGTCGTCGGCGACGAGCGTGTCGAGGTGGCGGCGGACGGCGGCCTGGGTGAGGCCGAGACGCTGCGCGAGGTCGGCGACGGTGGAGGGACCGTGGTCCAGGATGGACCTCGCGACCCGGTTGCGGGTTGACCGCTCACCGGTCGCGAGCTCCCCCTGGGGGGCCTCGCTCGTCCGTTCGCCGTATTTCACAACGCCATTGTTGCGTAATTACCGGAGCCCCGACAAGCCGTGACCGACGCCACTCCTGGTGTCCTCTATCACTAAGGGTTACCTAATCTGTCGACGGAGAGTGAGCAAGAGGGCCGGGTCCCACCGCTCCTGGCCAGCGACGATGTACAGGAGGGGGAACCTTCCCCCGGCGCCCGTGGACGCCCCTGCCGCTCCGTAGACTCACCCGCATGAGCAACGACCCCGCCGTGGAGATCCGCGGACTGGTGAAACGGTACGGATCGAAAACGGCGGTCGACGGCCTGGACCTCACCGTGCCCGGCGCCGCGGTCACCGCGGTCCTGGGGCCCAACGGCGCCGGGAAGACCACCACCGTCGAGACCTGCGAGGGCTACCTCCGCCCCGACGCCGGCACCGTCCGCGTCCTGGGCCTCGACCCGGTGGCCGAGGCCCGGGCCCTGCGCCCGCGCGTCGGCGTGATGCTCCAGTCCGGCGGGATCTACTCCGGCGCCCGCGCCGTCGAGATGCTGCGCCACACGGCGAAGCTGTACGCCGACCCGCTGGACGTCGACGCCCTGGTCGAGCGCCTCGGCCTCGGCGGCTGCGGCCGCACCCCCTACCGCCGGCTCTCCGGCGGCCAGCAGCAGCGCCTCTCCCTGGCCATGGCCGTCGTCGGCCGCCCCGAGCTGGTCTTCCTGGACGAGCCCACCGCCGGCCTCGACCCGCAGGCCCGCCGCGCGACCTGGGACCTCGTGCGCGAGCTGCGCGCCGACGGGGTCGCCGTCGTCCTCACCACCCACCACATGGACGAGGCCGAGCAGCTCGCCGACGAGGTCGCCATCGTGGACGCCGGCCGGGTCATCGCCCACGGCAGCCCCGAGCAGCTGTGCCGCGGAGGCGCCGAGAACACCCTGCGCTTCTCCGGCCGCCCCTCCCTCGACCTCGCCTCCCTGCTGAAGGCCCTGCCCGACGGCACCGAGGCCGCCGAGCTCCTGCCGGGCTCCTACCGGGTCACCGGCGACGTGGACCCGCAGATGCTGGCCACCGTCACCTCCTGGTGCGCCCAGCACGGGGTGATGCCCAGCAGCCTCACCGTGGAACGGCACACCCTCGAGGACGTCTTCCTCGAACTGACCGGCAAGGAGCTGCGCGCATGAGCGCGGGTACGTTCACCCCCCGGCCGGGGGCCGCGCCGGTCGCCCGGATGATCTGGGCGCAGACCGCGCTGGAGACCCGGATGCTGCTGCGCAACGGGGAGCAGCTGCTGCTGACCGTGATCATCCCGGCGCTGCTGCTGACGCTGTTCTCCGTCGTCGACGTCGTGGACACCGGCGCGGGGGAGCCGGTGGACTTCCTGGCCCCGGGCGTCCTGGCGCTCGCCGTGATGTCCACCGCCTTCACCGGCCAGGCCATCGCCACCGGCTTCGACCGCCGCCACGGGGTGCTCAAGCGGCTCGGGGCCTCCCCGCTGCCGCGGTGGGCGCTGATGGCCGCCAAGACCCTGTCGGTGCTGTTCACCGAGGTGCTCCAGATCGCCCTGCTGACGGTGATCGCCCTCGCGCTGGGATGGTCCCCGCACGGGAACCCGCTGTCCGTCGCCGCGCTGGTCCTGCTGGGCACCGCCGCCTTCTCCGGGCTCGGGCTGCTGATGGCGGGCACCCTCAAGGCCGAGGTGACGCTGGCCGCCGCGAACCTGGTGTTCCTGCTGCTGCTGGTCGGCGGCGGGGTGATCGTGCCGCTGGAGAAGTTCCCCGGCGCGGTGCAGGACGTGCTCGGGCTGCTGCCCGTCTCGGCGCTCTCCGACGGGCTGCGCGCGGTGCTCCGCGACGGGGCCGCGCTGCCCTGGGGCGACGCGGCGGTGCTGGCGGGCTGGGCGGTCCTGGGACTGGGCGCCGCCGCGAAGTGGTTCCGCTGGGAGTAGGGCCCGGCCCCGGCCCGCGGGGTCCCTGCGGGAGCGGCACGGCTCCCGCAGTGACGCGGCTCTCGGGGCGGCCGTCCGGCCGGCGGGAGTGAAACGCCGCCGCCGGTCGTTGGGCAGGCGGGAGGCCGACCACCTCCCGGGGACAGCGGATCGGCGACGCCGGGGGACGAAGGACATGGGGCAGCGAGAGGCCGTACTGCGGCTGGACGGGCAGTGGGCGCGGATCCGGTCGGGGGCCGCCCGGGCGGAGCCGGGCGAGGCCGACCGGCTGCTCGGCGAGCTGATCGGGGCCTTGCGCGAGCCCGCCCGGACCGACCCCGAGTGCGCGGCCCGGCTGGGCCTGCGGCTCGGCGACCTCGCCGCGCGCAGGTTCGCCGCCGGGGACCGGGCGGGGGCGCTGTCCGCGATCGAGGAGGGCCTGCGCCATGCGCAGCAGGCCGCGGGGCACGCGCCGGAGTACGCCCGCTGGTACGCGCGGGGCCTGATCAACCAGGGGGTCTGGCTGGCCTGGCCGCTGAGCGACGGGGCCCGGCTGCCCCGCCACCCGCTGGGCGAGGGGGCGGAGGAGGGCGCCGGCGCCATGGAGCGGGCGGCCGGCGAGCGCGCCCGCGACCTGACCCGGGCCGCCGTCGAGGTGTGGGCCGGGCTCGACCAGGACGACCCGGTCAACCGGCGCGGGCTCGCGCAGGCCAAGGTGTTCCTCGGGGACCGCCTCGCGGAGCTGGGCTTCGCCGCCGACGCCGTCGCCTGGGCGGTGGACGCCGAGAGCGGGTTCCGCCGGCTGCTGCTCGCCTCCCCCGGGCCCGAGGAGGCCCAGGAGGCGGAGGAGGCCCTGGACCACATCGGCCGCCAGCTGGAGCTGCGGCTGCGCTACCTGTCCTTCGACTCGCTGGCGGGCCTGCGCGCCGACGGGCTGCTGCCCGAGCGGCTGCTGCCGCAGGCGGTGGTGGCCGCCCGGATCCAGGGCGTGTCCGAGGAGGCGGTCGCCGCCCGGCTGGGGCTCGACGCCGAGCAGGTCGCGACCATGCTGGAGGTCACCCCCTGGCGCGCGGTGTGGCGCGTGGAGGTGCGCGGCGCCGACGGGCTCTGGGCCGTACAGCCCTCCCCCTGGCAGGGCTCCGCGGAGGTGCGGCAGCGGACGGCCGAGGACGTGGGGACGGAGGTGGTGCGGGGGTTCATGGAGTCCCCGCAGTACCCCGGGGACTCCGCCCTGTGGCGGGTGCGGTTGTGGTGGCACGAGGAGGGCGACCCGGCCGGAGCCCGGTTCCGCCTGGTCGTCGGACCGGACGCTCCCGCACCCACCCCCTCGTGAAAGTTTGCACAAAGCGGCGCATACGATAGGGGCCGTGTTGAACCCCTTCGCATACCTCGCCGACCGCTGGACCCCGTCATCCCGGATCGTCCGGCGCGCCGCGTCAGTCGCGCTCCTGATGAGCGTGGTCATCGTCGTCACCGGCGGCGCGGTGCGGCTGACCGGTTCCGGCCTCGGCTGCGACACGTGGCCCAAGTGCACGGACGACAGCCTGATCGTGACCCAGGCCCAGGGCTTCCACGGCGCCGTCGAGTTCGGCAACCGGATGCTCACGTACGTGCTCTGCGCGGCCGTCGGCGGCGTGATCCTCACGGCCCGCTCCGCCAAGCCGTGGCGGCGTTCGCTGACGAGGCTCGGCTGGGTCCAGTTCGCCCTCGTCATGGGCAACGCCGTCCTCGGCGGCATCACCGTGCTGACGGGCCTGAACCCGTACAGCGTGGCCGGGCACTTCCTGCTGGCCACCAGCCTGCTCGCCGTCACCACGGTGACCTGGCAGCGCACCCGTGAGGGTGACGGCGCCCCCCGGCCCCGCGTGCCGGGACCGGTGCGCAAGCTGTCGTGGGCGCTGATCGCCACCACCCTGGTGCTGATCGCGGCGGGCACCGTCGTGACCGGCTCCGGGCCGCACGCCGGCGACAAGAGCGAGATCAAGCGGATGCCGTTCGACTGGGCGGCCACCGCCCACGTCCACGCGATCGCCGCCTGGCTGGTCTGCGCGCTGGGCGTGGCGATGTGGCTGGTGCTGCGGGTGGTCGACGCCCCGGCCGACACCCGGGCCCGCGCCCGCGACCTGCTGGTCGTGCTGCTCGCCCAGGGCGCCATCGGCTACGTGCAGTTCTTCACCTCGCTGCCCGAGGCACTGGTCGCCGCCCACATGCTCGGCTCCTGCCTGGTGTGGATCTGCGTGCTGCGCCTGGCCCTGAGCCTGCGGGAGCGCTCCGCCGAGCCGGTGGGGACCCCCGAGCGCGACGCCGCCGAGCTCTCTGCCGTCTGACCGGTCCGACCCCCGCGGGGGTCAGGTCCGCTCGTCCAGCCGGTAGACGCGGCGGGCGTTGCCCGCCGCGAGCATCCCCGCGACCCGGTCCGCGTCCCGCAGGGACCAGGCCCCGTCCGCGACCCAGCCGCCCAGCACCCGGCCCAGCGCCTCGCGGAACGCCAGGGCGCCGACCGCGTGCAGCTCGGGCAGGCCCCCGCCGCCGCTGGAGAACAGCAGCTTCCCGAAGGGCGCGAGCTCCAGCAGCTCGGCCAGCACGGCGGCGGCCCGGGCCCCCGTCCGCGCCAGGGCCGGCCCGATGTCGGCGTGGACGTGCGGGTGGGCGGCCGCGAGCCGCGCCGTGTGCCGGTGGTGCGGGTACCCGCCGAGCAGGACGAGCTTCGCCCCCGGACCCGCCGTGGCCCGGACGAACCCGGTCAGCGGCTGCGGCTCCGCCGCGGCGGCGTGGAGCTGGAGCGGCAGCCCGGACGCCAGCGCGCTCCACACCAGGTGCCGCAGGAGCACGGGGTCCCGTACCGCCCCGCCGGCGGCCCGTGCGGCCAGCCACCGCCCGGCCGCCCCGCGCACCTCGCCGGGGCCGGGCGGCTGCGGGGCGTCCGCGAGGGCGGCGGCGTAGCCGGCGTGGGGCCCGCAGGCGAAGGCCACGGCCCCGGCGGCGGCGCGGTGGACGGATCCGGCGAGGCCGGCGAGGAAGCCGGCGACGGTCCCCGAGGCGTCGGCGGCCCGCTCGGCGAGCGGTTCCAGGCGGACCACCTCGAAGGCCTCGGCGTCCGCGGCGACGGCCAGCTCCTTGGGCCCGGCGAGGTCGCCGGGCGCTCCCGTGTCGACGAGGTAGGCGCCCACTCCGGAGCCCCGCAGCAGCCGCCGCCCGCTCTCGGCGGCCCCCAGCTCGCGCCGCCGGGCCAGGTAGCGGGCGGGCTCGCAGTGCGGCTCCAGGCCCAGCAGGGGCGGGCACCAGCGGCGCACGGCGAAGCCGGTCTGGGTGTCGAAGAAGGTCGTGCCGGCGGCGGGCGGGCCGGACGCGCGGACCAGCTGGGCCTCGAAGGTGGCGAGCCCCAGCTCGGTGCGGAGCACTCCGTGGCAGTGCTGGTCCACCAGGGGCGGCGTTTCGATCATCCGGTCATCCCGTTGCGGACGTGAGGAAGCGGCTTCCACACGTCCTAACGGGTGAGCGGGGTGTGAGGTGGCGCTAGCGCTGTTGACCGAGCGGCCGCGCCGGGGGCCGAGCGGCCGCGCCGTTGGCCGAGCGGCCGCGCCGTTGGCCGAGCGGCCGCGCCGGGGGCCGGCACGTGCGGTTCCCGGACCCGCCCGGAACCGTGGGCCCGGCCGGAGCGCCCGGGAAGGCGGGGCCTACGGGTTGGCCGGGCCGCCGAGCTGGATCCCGGCCATGCGGGTCCACTCGTACGGGCCGGTCTTCACCCGTGCGGCGAACTCCCCGTCGAAGTCCTCGTGGAGGGTCAGGCCGGCCTTCTCGGCTGCCTGCCGGGCCACGGCGTGGGTGGGGGCGACCAGGTCGCCCCAGCCGCCGTCGGTGCCCACGAGGACGATCCGGGTGCCGGCCTGGCCGATGTAGGCGAGCTGGCCCTCGGCGCCGCCGTGCTGCTTGGCGAACGCGCCGATCTGCCGGGCCAGCTTCGCCGCCGTGCGGCTGTGCTTCTTGTCCGCGGCCTCTGCGGTCTGTGCGGTGTCTGCGGTCTCTGCCATGGACGGCATGCTACCGGCGAGTAATCAGCGGAGGAAGGGATCCACGGCCACGGCCACGAAGAGCAGCGACACATAGGTGATCGACCAGTGGAACAGCCGCATCTCCTTGAGCTTCGCGCCCGTGATCCCGGCCTTGGCCCGCGCGCTCAGCGCGTGCGCCTCCCACAGCCACCAGCCGCCCGCCAGCAGCGCGACGGAGGTGTAGAACCAGCCGGTGTACCCCAGCGGGGTCAGCAGCAGCGAGACCGCGACCATCACCCAGCTGTAGAGGACGATCTGGCGCGCCACGGCCTTGTTGCCCGCCACGACCGGCAGCATCGGCACGCCGACCCGCGCGTAGTCGTCCTTGACCTTCATCGACAGCGGCCAGTAGTGCGGCGGCGTCCAGAAGAAGATGACGAGGAAGAGGATGACGGCGGCCCAGGAGACCTCGTTGCGCACGGCCGACCAGCCGATGAGCACCGGCATGCAGCCGGCGATCCCGCCCCAGACGATGTTCTGCGCGGTCCGCCGCTTCAGCAGCATCGTGTAGACGACCACGTAGAAGAGGAGCGCGCCCAGCGCGAGGGCGGCCGACAGCCAGTTGACGAGCAGGCCGAAGAACAGGGTCGAGACGACCCCGAGCGTGATGCCGAAGACCAGGCACTCACGCGGGCTCACCATGCCGGTCACCAGCGGCCGCTGCGACGTCCGGTCCATCAGGGCGTCGATGTCGCGGTCGATGTACATGTTGAGCGCATTGGCGCCGCCCGCCGACAGGTAGCCGCCGAAGCAGGTGGCCAGCACCAGCCACAGCGACGGTACGCCCTGCTCGGCGAGGAACATCACCGGCACTGTGGTGATCAGCAGAAGTTCGATGATCCGCGGCTTGGTCAAAGCCACGAAAGCCATGGCCCGGGCCCCGAACGGCCGGTGACCGGGGCTCGTCCCGAGCACCCCCGCTGGACGGGATTCGACGGCCGTCACGCACACCCCTGAGAGAGAATCCAGCAAGCTTCCGAAGCGATGCCTCCAGTAAATGAAGGCTCGGTAAAGGCTTGCGCGTACCACGCCACTGTAGACGTAGCTCTTGCCCCGCCCTGCGCGGGGGTCGCCTCGTGTTGGGCCGATCGGACCGACAGCAAGATCATCGGCCGCGGATCGCAGGTGAACGGCGGACACCGGGACGGCGACGCACTGCCTGCACTCGAATAGCCGCACGCGCTGGCGGGGGTAGGCTCGGAATCGCCCCGGTGTCACCGTTCGTCACCGGGAAAACAACATGTGGAGAGGAGCCCTGACCAACGGTGAGCACCAAGCCGACCACCCCAGAGCTCGAGTGGACCGAACTGGACCAGCGGGCCGTCGACACCGCCCGCATCCTGGCCGCCGACGCGGTCCAGAAGGTCGGGAACGGACACCCCGGTACGGCGATGAGCCTGGCCCCCGCCGCGTACACGCTTTTCCAGAAGGTCATGCGGCACGACCCGGCGGACCCCCAGTGGGTCGGCCGTGACCGTTTCGTGCTCTCCGCGGGGCACTCGTCCCTGACCCTTTACACCCAGCTCTACCTCGGCGGGTTCGGTCTCGAGCTGGACGACCTCAAGGCGTTCCGCACCTGGGGCTCCAAGACCCCCGGCCACCCGGAGTACGGCCACACCGCCGGCGTCGAGACCACCACCGGCCCGCTGGGCCAGGGCGTCGCGAACGCGGTGGGCATGGCCATGGCCGCCCGCTACGAGCGCGGCCTGTTCGACCCGGAGGCCGCCACGGGCGCCTCCCCCTTCGACCACATGGTCTACGCGATCGCGGGCGACGGCTGCCTCCAGGAGGGCATCTCCCACGAGGCGTCGGCGCTGGCCGGCCACCAGAAGCTCGGCAACCTGGTGCTGCTGTGGGACGACAACCACATCTCCATCGAGGGTGACACGGAGACGGCCGTCTCCGAGGACACCATGAAGCGCTACGAGGCGTACGGCTGGCACGTGCAGCGCGTCGAGCAGCAGGCCAACGGCGACCTCGACCCGAAGGCCCTGTACGCCGCCCTCCAGGCCGCCAAGGCCGAGACCGGTCGCCCGTCCTTCATCGCGGCCCGCTCGATCATCGCCTGGCCCGCCCCGCACGCCCAGAACACCGAGGCCGCCCACGGCTCGGCGCTCGGCAACGACGAGGTCGCCGCCACCAAGCGCGTGCTCGGCTTCGACCCGGAGCAGACCTTCGAGGTCTCCGACGAGGTCATCGCCCACACCCGCGGCCTGCTGGACCGCGGCCGCGACGCCCGCACCGCCTGGGAGAAGGACTTCTCCGCCTGGCGCACCGCCAACCCGGAGCGCGCCGCAGCCTTCGACCGCATCGAGGCCAACGAGCTGCCCGAGGGCTGGGAGGACGAGATCCCCGTCTTCGAGCCCGGCAAGGGCGTCGCCACCCGCGCCGCCTCCGGCAAGGTCCTGGAGGCGCTCGGCGCGGTCATCCCGGAGCTGTGGGGCGGCTCGGCCGACCTGGCCGGCTCCAACAACACCACCATCGACAAGAACTCCTCGTTCCTGCCGGTGGGCAACCCGCTGCCGGAGGCCGACCCGTACGGCCGCACCATCCACTTCGGCATCCGCGAGCACGCCATGGCCGCGGCCATGAACGGCATCGCCCTGCACGGCCACACCCGCATCTACGGCGGCACCTTCCTGGTGTTCTCCGACTACATGCGCAACGCCGTCCGCCTGTCCTCCCTGATGCACCTGCCGGTGACGTACGTGTGGACGCACGACTCCATCGGCCTCGGCGAGGACGGCCCGACCCACCAGCCGGTCGAGCACGTCGCCTCGCTGCGCGCCATCCCGGGCCTGAACGTGGTCCGCCCGGCCGACGCCAACGAGACCGCCATCGCCTGGCGCGAGATCCTGCGCCGCCACACCAAGGTGTTCGGCAAGGGCGCCCCGCACGGCCTGGCCCTCACCCGCCAGGGCGTGCCCACGTACGAGCGCAACGAGGACGCGGCCAAGGGCGGCTACGTGCTGTTCGAGGCCGAGGGCGGTCCCGCCCGGGTCGTCCTGATCGGCACCGGCTCCGAGGTCCAGCTCGCCGTCGCCGCGCGCGAGGCGCTCCAGGCCGAGGGCGTGCCCGCCCGCGTCGTCTCGATGCCCTCCGTGGAGTGGTTCGAGGAGCAGTCCCAGGAGTACAAGGACAGCGTCCTGCCGCCTTCCGTCAAGGCCCGAGTCGCGGTCGAGGCCGGCATCGGCCTGACCTGGCACCGTTACGTCGGGGACGCGGGCCGGATCGTCTCGCTGGAGCACTTCGGTGCCTCGGCGGACGGCGCCGTGCTGTTCCGCGAGTTCGGCCTGACCGCCGAAGCCGTGACCGCAGCCGCCAAGGACTCCCTCACCGCCGCTGCGCGCTGACCCGGTACAAGAACCAGTAGGAGATGCAATTCCGATGACAGACGCACTCAAGCGCCTCTCCGACGAGGGCGTGGCGATCTGGCTGGACGACCTGTCCCGCAAGCGCATCACGTCCGGCAACCTCGCCGAACTGATCGACCAGCAGCACGTGGTCGGTGTCACCACCAACCCGTCGATCTTCCAGAAGGCCATCAGCAGCGGTGACGGCTACGGGCAGCAGCTCGCCGACCTCGCCGCCCGCAAGGTCACGGTCGACGAGGCCATCCGCATGATCACCACGGCGGACGTCCGCGACGCCGCCGACATCCTGCGCCCCCTCTACGACTCCACCGAGGGCCAGGACGGCCGCGTGTCGATCGAGGTCGACCCGCGCCTGGCGCACAACACCACGGCGACCGTCGCCGAGGCCAAGCAGCTCGCCTGGCTGGTGGACCGGCCGAACACGCTCATCAAGATCCCGGCGACCAAGGCCGGCCTGCCGGCGATCACCGAGGTCATCGGCCGGGGCATCAGCGTCAACGTCACGCTGATCTTCTCGCTGGAGCGCTACCGCGAGGTCATGGACGCGTACCTGGCGGGCCTGGAGAAGGCGAAGGCCGCCGGCCTGGACCTCTCCGAGATCCACTCGGTCGCCTCCTTCTTCGTGTCCCGCGTGGACACCGAGATCGACAAGCGCCTGGACACCATCGGCACCGACGAGGCCAAGGCCCTGAAGGGCAAGGCGGCCCTCGCCAACGCCCGTCTGGCCTACGAGGCGTACGAGGAGGTCTTCTCCTCCGACCGCTGGGCGGCCCTGGACCGGGCGCACGCCAACAAGCAGCGCCCGCTGTGGGCCTCCACCGGCGTCAAGGACCCGGCGTACAAGGACACCCTGTACGTCGTGGACCTGGTCGCCCCCGGCACCGTCAACACGATGCCCGAGGCGACCCTGGAGGCCACCGCCGACCACGGCGAGGTCACCGGCGACACCATCCGCGGCACGTACGAGCAGGCGCGCGCCGAGCTCGACGCGGTCGCGAAGCTGGGCATCTCGTACGACGATGTGGTGCAGCTGCTCGAAGACGAAGGCGTCGAGAAGTTCGAGGCGTCGTGGAACGACCTGCTGAAGTCGACCGAGGCGGAACTGCAGCGCCTCGCCCCCGCGGAGGACTGAGTAATTTGTCGGTGAACGGAGCGAACCCGCTTCGTGACGCACAGGACCGGCGGCTCCCGCGCATCGCGGGACCGTCCGGCCTGGTGATTTTCGGCGTTACGGGTGACCTGTCGCGCAAGAAGCTCATGCCCGCCGTCTACGACCTCGCGAACCGGGGCCTGCTGCCCCCGGGTTTCTCGCTGATCGGCTTCGCCCGCCGCGAGTGGCAGGACGAGGACTTCGCCCAGGAGGTGTACGAGGCCGTCAAGCAGCACTCGCGCACCCCCTTCCGCGAGGAGGTCTGGCAGCAGCTCGTGCAGGGCTGCCGGTTCGTCCAGGGCGAGTTCGACGACGACGCGGCCTTCGAGACGCTCAAGCAGACGATCGACGAACTCGACAAGGCCCAGGGCACGGGCGGCAACTTCGCCTTCTACCTCTCGGTGCCGCCGAAGTTCTTCCCCAAGGTGGTCCAGCAGCTCAAGAACCACGGGCTGGCTCAGAAGGAGGGCTCCTGGCGGCGTGCCGTCATCGAGAAGCCCTTCGGCCACGACCTGAAGAGCGCGGAAGAGCTCAACCAGGTCGTCCACGAGGTCTTCCCCCGGGACGAGGTCTTCCGGATCGACCACTACCTCGGCAAGGAGACCGTCCAGAACATCCTGGCGCTCCGCTTCGCCAACACCATGTTCGAGCCGATCTGGAACCGGTCGTACGTCGACCACGTGCAGATCACCATGGCGGAGGACATCGGCATCGGCGGCCGGGCCGGCTACTACGACGGCATCGGCGCAGCCCGTGACGTCATCCAGAACCACCTGCTCCAGCTGCTGGCGCTCACGGCGATGGAGGAGCCCGGCTCCTTCCACCCCAAGGCCCTGGTGGCGGAGAAGCTGAAGGTGCTCAGCGCCGTCGAGATCCCCGAGGACCTGGGCAAGCACACCGTGCGCGGCCAGTACTCGGCGGCCTGGCAGGGCGGCGAGAAGGTCAAGGGGTACCTGGAGGAGGACGGGATCGACCCGAACTCCAAGACCGACACCTACGCGGCCATCCGCCTGGAGATCAACAACCGCCGCTGGGCGGGCGTCCCGTTCTACCTGCGCACGGGCAAGCGCCTGGGCCGCCGGGTGACCGAGATCGCGGTGGTCTTCAAGCGGGCGCCGTACCTGCCGTTCGAGTCGGGCGCGACCGAGGAGCTGGGGCAGAACGCCCTGGTCATCCGGGTCCAGCCGGACGAGGGCGTGACGGTCCGCTTCGGCTCCAAGGTGCCGGGCACCTCCATGGAGGTCCGGGACGTCACGATGGACTTCGCCTACGGCGAGTCCTTCACGGAGTCCAGCCCCGAGGCCTACGAGCGGCTCATCCTCGACGTCCTCCTCGGCGACGCGAACCTCTTCCCGCGTCACCAGGAAGTCGAGCTGTCCTGGAACATCCTCGACCCGATCGAGGAGTACTGGGACAAGCACGGCAAGCCCGCGCAGTACGCGGCGGGCACGTGGGGGCCGGTCGAGGCGGACGAGATGCTCGCACGAGACGGACGGAGCTGGCGCCGGCCATGAAGATCGACCTCACGGAGACCACCTCCAGCAAGATCAACGCCGCGTTGGTGCAGGCGCGCCGGGACATCGGCACGCCGGCCATCGGCATGGTCCTCACGCTGGTGATCGTGACCGACGAAGAGAACGCGTACGACGCGCTCAAGTCGGCGAACGACGCCTCCCACGAACACCCTTCGCGGATCGTCGTCGTGGTCAAGCGGGTCAGCCGCTCCCCGCGCAGCCGCCGCGAAGCCCGGCTCGACGCGGAGATCCGTGTCGGGGCGGACTCGGGCACCGGCGAAACCGTCGTACTGCGCCTGCACGGCGAACTGGTCGACCACGCCCAGTCGGTCGTGCTGCCCCTGCTGCTGCCGGACGCCCCCGTGGTGGTCTGGTGGCCGGAGGGCGCTCCGGCGGACCTGGCGGGCGACCCGCTGGGCGCGCTGGGGCAGCGCCGGATCACGGACACGTACTCCTCCGAGCACCCGATCGACGCGCTCGGCGCCCGGGCGGAGGCGTACGCCCCGGGCGACACGGACCTGTCCTGGACCCGGATCACCCCGTGGCGCTCGATGCTGGCCGCCGCGCTGGACCAGGTGACGCTGTCGCCGGTCGTCTCGGCGACCGTCGAGGGCGAGGACGAGAACCCGAGCTGCGAGCTGCTGGCCATGTGGCTGGCGGACCGCCTCGGCGTCCCGGTCAACCGGACCCTGTCAGGGGGGCCGGGGCTGACCGCGGTCCGCATGGAGACCAAGGACGGCGTGATCGTCCTGGACCGCGCGGACGGTTCGCTGGCCACGCTGTGCATGCCGGGCCAGCCCGACCGTGCGGTGGCGCTGAAGCGCCGCGACACGGCCGAGCTGCTGGCGGAGGAACTCCGCCGGCTGGACCCCGACAACACGTACGAGGCGTCCCTGAAGTTCGGCGTCTCGCGCCTGTCGGCGACCGCTCCGGCGGCTCCCGCCGAGGCGGCTCCGGCGGCCGAGGCCGCCGAGGCGCAGGCTCCGGCGGAGAAGCCGGCCGCCAAGCCGGCGCGCGCGTCGAAGCGGGCGTCGGCGAAGTAGCCGGCCCGCCAGGGGGCGGGGCGGGGGGTATCTCTCCCCGCCCCGCCCTTCGCCCGTTCCCCGGGGCTCCGCCCCAGACCCCGCGCGGCGTTCGGGCGTACGGGCGCGAAGCGCACGTACGGGGTCCGGGGCTCGCCCCGGGAAACGGTGAAGGGCGGGGCGGGGAGACGGCTCCGCTCGGCGGCCCACCCGCACCCGCCCCGACCACACCACGCAGAACTACCAAGAAGGCGGCAGCACATGGGTATGACGACTCCCCAGGTGGTCGTCCACCGGGACAAGGAGCTGATGGCCCAGGCCGCAGCCGCCCGGCTGATCACGAAGATCGTGGACGCGCAGGCCGCCCGCGGCAGCGCCTCCGTCGTGCTGACCGGCGGCCGCAACGGCAACGGCCTGCTCGCGGCCCTCGCCGCGGCCCCCGCCCGGGACGCGATCGACTGGTCCCGTATCGACCTCTGGTGGGGCGACGAGCGCTTCGTCCCCGCCGACGACCCCGAGCGCAACCACGTACAGGCCCGTGAGGCCCTGCTGGACGCCGTCCCGGTGGACCCGGCGCGCGTGCACGCGATGCCCGCCTCCGACGGCCCGCACGGCGCCGACGTGGACGCCGCAGCGGCCGCGTACGCCGCGGAGCTGGCGCGGGCGGCCACACCCGAGGACCACGGCCCGGTCCCGCGCTTCGACGTGCTGATGCTGGGCGTGGGCCCGGACACCCACGTGGCGTCCCTGTTCCCCGAGCATCCGGCGGCCCGGGAGACCGAGCGCACCGTCGTCGGTGTGCACGGGGCCCCCAAGCCCCCGCCGACCCGTGTCTCCCTCACCCTCCCGGCGATCCGCGCGGCCCGCGAGGTGTGGCTGCTGGCGGCCGGCGAGGACAAGGCCGGCGCGGTGGCCATCGCCCTGGGCGGGGCGGGCGGGGTCCAGGCCCCGGCGGCCGAGGCCTACGGCCGCAGCCGCACCCTCTGGCTGCTGGACCGCGCCGCCGCGGCCAAGCTCCCCTCGGGGCTGTACCCGCCGGCCTCCTCCTGAGCCGCGCGTACGAGGAGCACCGTGCGAGGAGCGCCCCGTACCGGCCACCGGCCGGTACGGGGCGCTCCGCCGTAACTACTGCCGCCCGCGCAGCTCCCGGTACGCGGCCACCAGCGCCCGCGTCGACGGGTCCAGGCTCTCCACGTGCGAGCCCTCCGTCAGCGCCGGCTCCACCCGCTTCGCGAGGACCTTGCCGAGCTCGACGCCCCACTGGTCGAAGGAGTCGATGTTCCACACCGCGCCCTGGACGAACACCTTGTGCTCGTAGAGGGCGATGAGCTGGCCCAGGACGGCCGGGGTCAGTTCGGCGGCGAGGATCGTCGTCGTCGGGTGGTTGCCCTGGAAGGTCTTGTGCGGGACGAGCGCCTCGGCGACGCCCTCCGCCCGTACCTCCTCGGCCGTCTTGCCGAAGGCCAGGGCCTGGGTCTGGGCGAAGAAGTTCGCCATCAGCAGGTCGTGCTGGGCCTCCAGCGCCGGCTCCAGCTCCGCCACCGGGCGGGCGAAGCCGATGAAGTCCGCCGGGATCATCCGGGTGCCCTGGTGGATCAACTGGTAGTACGCGTGTTGCCCGTTGGTGCCGGGCGTGCCCCACACCACCGGACCCGTCTGCCAGTCCACCGGATTGCCGTCGCGGTCGACGGACTTGCCGTTGGACTCCATGTCCAGCTGTTGCAGGTAGGCCGTGAAACGGGAGAGGTAGTGGCTGTACGGGAGCACGGCGTGCGACTGGGCGTCGAAGAAGGCCCCGTACCAGATGCCCAACAGGCCCAGCAGGAACGGGGCGTTGTCCTCGGGAGCCGCGGTGCGGAAGTGCTCGTCCATGGCGCGGAAGCCGCCGAGCAGCTCGCGGAAGGAGTCCGGGCCGATCGCGATCATCAGCGAGAGGCCGATGGCGGAGTCGAAGGAGTAGCGGCCGCCGACCCAGTCCCAGAAGCCGAACATGTTGGCCGGGTCGATGCCGAACTCGGTGACCTTCTCGGCGTTGGTGGACAGGGCCACGAAGTGCCGTGCCACTGCGGCCTGGTCCCCGCCCAGCCCGGCCAGCAGCCACTGGCGCGCCGACGTGGCGTTGGTGATGGTCTCGATGGTGGTGAAGGTCTTGGACGCGATGATGAACAGCGTCTCGGCCGGGTCCAGGTCGCGCACGGCCTCGTGCAGGTCCGCGCCGTCGACGTTGGAGACGAAACGCACCGTCAGCGAGCGGTCGGTGAAGGCGCGCAGCGCCTCGTACGCCATCGCCGGTCCGAGGTCGGAGCCGCCGATGCCGATGTTGACGACGTTCTTGATGCGCCGGCCGGTGAAGCCGGTCCACTCCCCCGACCGGACCTGGCCGGAGAAGGCCGCCATCTTGTCGAGGACCTCGTGCACGGCGGGGACGACGTTCTCGCCGTCCACCTCGACGACCGCGTCCGCGGGGGCGCGCAGCGCGGTGTGCAGGACCGCGCGGTCCTCCGTCACGTTGATCTTCTCGCCGCGGAACATGGCGTCCCGCAGTTCCGCCACGCCCGTCGCCGCCGCCAGCTCGCGCAGCAGCGCGAGGGTCTCGTCGGTGACGAGGTGCTTCGAGTAGTCGATGTGCAGGTCGCCGACCCGCAGGGTGTACCCGGTGCCCCGCCCCGGATCCGTCTCGAACAGCTCCCGCAGATGCGTCTGCCCCAGCTCTTCCCGGTGCTTGCCGAGCGCGTTCCACTCGGGCGTCCGGTTGAGCCTCGTACGGCTTTCTGCGTTCATCTCGGACATCAACCCACTTCTTCCGTCCTGTTGTGCCCCGCCACCCCCAACCTAAGGGATCCGAAGGGGGACAACGCACACAAAGGGGCCCGGCCCGCGGGATTCGTACTCCCACGGGCCGGGCCCCAGTCACTCTTGAGCGCGGCCCCGGCCTGAGCCGGTCTCAGATCTCGCCGCGGAGCTTGGCGAGGGCCTCGGCGAGGATGGCCTCGCCGTCGGCGTCGGTGCGGCGTTCCCGTACGTACGCGAGGTGCGTCTTGTACGGCTCGGTGCGCGGCGGCGCGGGCGGGTTGTCCCGGTCCTGGCCGGCGGGGAACCCGCAGCGCGGGCAGTCCCAGGTGTCCGGCACCTGTGCGTCGCTGGCGAAGCTGGGCTGCGTCTCGTGCCCGTTCGAGCACCAGAAGGAGATGCGCAGACGGGGCGCGGATTCACCGCGCTCGGCCTCGCCCATCGGCCCGGCTCCGACCCGACTTCCACGAATCGCGTTGCCACTTGCCACGGTCGTAACTCCCTGCGTGATGGTGCCGCCCAGCGTGAGGGTATACCCGCTGTGGGCGCCTCAGTTTACGTAAAGACCGAGCGGGCCGGGCGAAATGGCCGGAACCGTCAGCTGCCGCTCGACTTCATGAGCAGGCCGAGCGCCACGATGCAGGCGAACCACAGCAGGCCGACGACGACCGTGATGCGGTCGAGGTTGCGCTCCGCGACGGAGGAGCCGCCGACGGAGGACTGCATGCCGCCGCCGAACATGTCGGAAAGGCCGCCGCCCTTGCCCTTGTGCATCAGCACGAGCAGCATCAGCAGAGCGCTGAAGACGATCAGGGCGATCGAGAACCCCATAACCACGGCTGATTCCTACTTTCTGGGCTTACGTCTGCTGCTGGGAGGAAGCGGGGGCCGACGGCTGCACCGGCAGCCCCCGGCCCCCGCAAGGGTACGACGGATCGGCCCTACCGCATACTCACTGGTCGCGGAAGCGGACGATCTTGACGAACTCGTCCGCGTCCAGCGCCGCGCCGCCGATCAGGGCGCCGTCGACGTCGGGCTGGGCCATGATCGCGGCGATGTTGCCGGCCTTGACGGAGCCGCCGTACTGGATGCGGACCTTGTCGGCCAGCTCCTGGGAGTACAGCTCGGCGAGGCGGCCGCGGATCGCCCCGCAGACCTCCTGGGCGTCCTCGGGGGTGGCGACCTCGCCGGTGCCGATGGCCCAGACGGGCTCGTACGCGATCACGATGGACTCGACCTGCTCGGCCGGGATGTCCTTGAGGCCGCCGTCGACCTGGGCGAGGGTGTGCGCGACCTGGTTGCCCGCCTTGCGGACGTCGAGGCCCTCGCCGACGCAGAGGATCGGGGTGATCCCGTTGCGGTAGGCGGCCTTGACCTTGGCGTTGCAGATCTCGTCGGTCTCGCCGTGGTACTGGCGGCGCTCGCTGTGGCCGACGGCCACGAACGCGCACTTCAGCTTGGCGAGCATCGGGCCGGAGATCTCGCCGGTGTAGGCGCCGGAGTCCTGCGCCGAGATGTCCTGGGCGCCGTACTTGATCTTCAGCTTGTCGCCGTCGACCAGGGTCTGGACCGAGCGCAGGTCGGTGAAGGGCGGCAGTACCGCGACGTCGACGGCGTCGTAGTCCTTGTCGGCGAGCGCGAAGGCGAGCTTCTGGACGTGGGCGATGGCCTCCAGGTGGTTGAGGTTCATCTTCCAGTTGCCCGCCATGAGCGGGGTGCGGCCGTGTGCGACAGAGGTCATTGTGGTTCAGCCCTCCAGGGCGGCGAGGCCGGGGAGCGTCTTGCCCTCGAGGTATTCGAGGCTGGCGCCACCACCGGTGGAAATGTGTCCGAAGGCGTTCTCGTCGAAGCCCAGGATGCGGACGGCCGCGGCGCTGTCGCCGCCGCCGACCACGGTGAAGGCCTCGCTGTCGACGAGTGCCTGCGCGATGGCGCGGGTGCCGTTCGCGTAGTCGGGGTGCTCGAAGACGCCGACCGGGCCGTTCCAGAAGACGGTCTCGGCGTCGGCGATCTTCGAGGCGTACAGCTCGCGGGTCTCGGGGCCGATGTCCAGGCCCTCCTTGTCCGCGGGGATCTTGTCGGCGTCGACGGTCTCGAAGACGGCCGGGGTCCCGCCCTTGATGTCGGGGAAGTCCGCGGAGGCGAGGATGTCGACCGGCAGGACCAGCTCGACGCCGTTCTTCGCGGCGCGCTCCATGTACTCGGTGACGGTCGGGATCTGGTCCTCCTGGAGGAGGGAGATGCCGACCTCGTAGCCCTTGGCCTTGAGGAAGGTGTAGGCCATGCCGCCGCCGATGAGGATGCGGTCGGCCTTGCCGAGCAGCTCGTCGATGACGGCGAGCTTGTCGGAGACCTTGGCGCCGCCGAGGACGACCACGTAGGGGCGCTTGACCTCGGCGGTGAGCTTCTTCAGGACGCCGACCTCGGTGGCGATGAGGTAGCCGGCCGCGTGCGGGAGCAGCGCGGGCAGGTCGAAGACCGAGGCGTGCTTGCGGTGGACGGCGCCGAAGCCGTCGCCGACGTAGACGTCGGCGAGCTCGGCGAGCTCCCGGGCGAAGGCCTTGCGCTCGGCCTCGTCCTTGGAGGTCTCGCCGGCGTTGAAGCGGAGGTTCTCGATGACGGCCACCTGTCCGTCGGCGAGGGCCGCGACGGTCTCCTTGGCCGAGGAGCCGACGGTGTCGGTGGCGAAGGCGACCTCGGCGCCGAGGAGCTCGCCGAGCCGCTCGGCGGCCGGGGCGAGGGAGAAGTCGGGCTCGGTGCCGGTGCCCTTGGGGCGGCCCAGGTGCGAGGCGACGACCACGCGGGCGCCGGCCTCGGCGAGCTTGGCGATGGTGGGCTGGACGGCGCGGATGCGGCCGTCGTCGGTGATCACGCCTTCCTTGAGCGGCACGTTGAGATCGGCGCGTACGAAGACCCGCTTGCCGGCGACGCCGTCCGCGAGAAGTTCGTCGATCGTCTTCATGTGTTTCTACTCCTTGTCCCCGTACAGGGCTGTTACAGGTGCAGGGCGGATGGGACGGGGCAAGCAACAGGGCCCGAACGGCGCTTCATCGCGCCGAGCGGACCCTGTGCTCACATGGTGTTGCCTTGCCCTACGTTCTTAGAGCTGACCGCCGACGAAGACGGTGAGGTCGACGAGGCGGTTGGAGTAGCCCCACTCGTTGTCGTACCAGCCGACGACCTTGACCTGCGTACCGTCCTGCACCATGGTCAGCGAGGAGTCGAAGGTGCACGAGGCCGGCCAGTTCACGATGTCGGAGGAGACGATCGCGTCCTCGGTGTAGTCGAGGATTCCCTTGAGCTGGCCCTCGGCAGCCTTCTGGAAGGCGGCGTTGATCTCTTCCTTGGTGGTCTCGCGGGAGAGCTCCAGGACGAGGTCGGTGACCGAGCCGGTGGGGACCGGGACGCGCATGGCGATGCCGTCGAGCTTGCCCTTGAGCTGCGGCAGGACGAGCGCGGTGGCCTTGGCGGCGCCGGTGGAGGTCGGGATGATGTTCTCGGCGGCCGCGCGGGCGCGGCGCAGGTCCGAGTGCGGAAAGTCCAGGATGCGCTGGTCGTTCGTGTAGGCGTGGACCGTCGTCATCATGCCCTTGACGATGCCGAAGTTCTCGTCGAGGACCTTGGCCATCGGCGCCACGCAGTTGGTGGTGCAGGAGGCGTTGGAGATGACGTGGTGGTTGGCCGCGTCGTACTTGTCCTGGTTGACGCCCATCACGATCGTGATGTCCTCGTCCTTGGCCGGGGCCGAGATGAGGACCTTCTTCGCGCCGGCCGCGAGGTGCTTGGCGGCGTCGGCCTTCTTCGTGAAGATGCCGGTCGACTCGATGACGATGTCGGCGCCCAGCTCGCCCCAGGGGAGGTTCGCGGGGTCGCGCTCGGCGAACGTCTTGAAGGTCATGTCGCCCACGGTGATGGTGTCATCGGTGTGCGAGACCTCGGCCTTGAGCCGGCCCAGGATGCTGTCGTACTTGAGAAGGTGCACCAGGGTGGCGTTGTCCGTCAGGTCGTTGACACCCACCACCTCGATGTCCGCCCCCTGCTCGAGAAGCGCCCGGAAGTAGTTGCGGCCAATGCGGCCAAAACCATTGATGCCTACGCGGATCGTCACGAACCGATCTCCTCGTTGGTGCGCCGGCCTGTCCCGCCGGCGAGCTGTATGGGATGTCCCCGACCGCTTACGACCCTACCTCTCCGTGAGCTTCGGAGTGGAATCGGCCGGAGGCTGACACTCCCCCGCTTCGCGGGGGCAGCCCCCCGGGGCCCCGGACCACTGCCGTGGCGAGGGCCCCGGGGGACCTTGGTCCCCGTCACCCGACGTGAGCGACGGGAGGGTCGTCGTTCAGCCGCTCAGCGAGCGGAGGGCCTTGCCGATCAGCAGGGCGCGGTCGGCCGCGGCCGGCAGGTGCTCCAGCCCGAATCCGAGCAGCACCGTGTCACGCGTAGTGACGGCGGGGTAGGAGGCGAAGAGCTCTCCGGTCCTGGACCAATCCCCCGGAACGTCCGGACTTCCGGCGGGGGCGCCCTGTGCGGTCCAGGCGCCGAGGGAGGTCTCGAAGCCCTCGACGGCCTGGTCGGAGCCGCCCACGGAGACCCTCGCCTCGTCCGCGAAGACGCCGCGGCCGCCCGAACCGGGGTCGGTGATGTACGAGAGGGAGACCTCGACGGTCTTCCCCGCGTAGGCGCTCAGGTCGAAGGAGACCTGCTTCCAGCCGTTGGAGGACCCGGTGAAGCTGTTCCAGGCCCCGCTGGTACCTCTCGGTGAGCAGCCGCCGCCGTCGAGGGTGAGGTAGTGGCGCAGGAATGGGTGGCCGTTGACGAAGAACCCGGCCCCGCACTCCGCCGGGACGGTGGTGGAGCTCGAGCCGTTCGCTTCCGGAAGTGTGGTCCAGTCCTCTCCGCCGGCGGTGCGGGCCTCCAGTACGGCGTGGTCGTAGCCCTCCTCGGTGTTCCAGTTGAGGGCGGTCTTGAGCTTCGGCTGGTCGGCGGCGGTGACGTGGGTGAGGTCCACGGTGCGCGTGAGGCGCTGCCAGTCGTCGTCCTCGTGGAGGGCCGACGCCATGCCGGTGCCCGCGTAGGGGGCGTACGGGTTGACGACCCCGGCGTACTGGCCCGCCCGGGCGCTCGTGAACTGCGGGAACTGCGCCGGCGGCAGGGAGTCCGAGGTGACGCTGAAGGCTCCCGGGGAGTTCAGCGGGTTGCCGGGGGTGCCCGGTGCGTCGCCGAGGGCCCCCTTGGCCCCGGTGAGGGCGCCCGTGCCGGTGAAGCCGGTGGGGGACGTGACCGCGGCCCGGTTGTAGGCGCCGAGGTAGTACTGGCTGAAGTCGTCGGTCAGGGCCCGGCCGAGCTGGGCCCGGCCGCCCGCCAGCTCACCGGCCTCGACCAGCCTGCCGCCCTCGTTGAGGAAGTCGCGGAGCGCCAGCTGGGTGGGGCCGCCGGGGGCGGCGGCGCCGGTGTAGTGGACGGCCGTGCGGAAGTGCGAGAGCACGCCGAGGTGGTGCGGGGCGCCCTGGACGGCCACGTCCCAGACGGCGGCGGACTTCCCGTTGGCCCGCAGCGCGTCGACGTAGCTCTGGGCGTACTGCGCCTTCGCACCCTCCTCCGCGATCACCAGGACGTCCGCGCGCGGGCGCTCGGCCACGGTGTAGGTGAAGTGCTCGCTGGAGACCTTCCGGCCGCCGTCGCGGCCGGTGAACCAGACCTCGACCCTGTCACCCGGCCTGGTGCCGTCGACCCGGGCCCGGTACTGGTCGAACCAGTTGTTGTCCTCGCCGCCGTAGACGTCGCCGCCCTTCCAGGGCCTGAGCTCGTCGTCGTGCGTACGGCCGCCGTTGATCCGGAAGTTGAGCAGCTTGTCCTTCAGCGCCTTGCGGGCGGTGACGGAGACCGCCTGGTCCTCGCCGCGGGCCGCGTAGGAGGTGGTGAAGGGGTCGGGGGTGAAGTCGGCGGCGCCGAGCCCCACGGAGGAGGCGGGCCGGTCCGGGTGCGCGGCGCTCTCGCCGACGGACAGCGCGAAGGGGACGTTCTTGGCGAACTCCTGCTGGATCAGCTTCTCGTCGTCCGGGAAGTTGAAGCCGGAGGCGCAGTCCTCGGGCTTCCACCGGTCGTTCGGGTCGATCGCGGAGGCGGTCTGGCAGGTGGTCATCTCGGGCGTGAACATCATGACGCCGTTGGCGTTGGCCGCGTGGCCGTCCGCCTCGCCGTTGGTGGTGTACAGCTCGGAGGAGATCTGCGGGTAGTAGCCGGGGACGGCCGGGTGTTCCGGGGTGCCCGCGAGGGCCTTGTAGGCCACGTCGTCCGGGGTCGGGGTGGCGACCTGCCAGCCGACCCCGTACAGCAGCAGCTCGGAGGCCGAGTGGTAGTTGATGGCGTACCGGAAGCCGATGCGCTTCTCGAAGGCGTCGAGGGCGACGGTCTCGGGTTCGGACTGCGCCGCGGGGCCGCGGTAGGTCTCGCTGGAGGTGTTCGGCGAGGAACCCTCGTTGTCGTAGCCCCACTTGTAGGCGAAGTTGCGGTTGAGGTCGACGCCGTCCACCGCGGTGATCCTGCCGTCGCCGTTGTTGTCGCGGAGGTTCTTGCGCCACAGCCGGGCAGCGGGGGAGGTGAAGGTGTAGTCGTACCCGTCGGGGTTGGCGGAGAGCAGGAACCACAGCTCGGTGGAGTCCACCAGCCTGGTGATCCGGGCGTCCTTGCCGTAGTTGTCGAGGGTGTGGTGCATCAGCCGCCGGGTCATCTCGGGGGTGATCCACTCACGGGCGTGCTGGTTGGACATGTAGAGCACGGACGGCCTGTCGCCGTCCTTCGTCCTGCCGGCGTCCTTGGTGACCTTGAGGGCGAGGATGTCCTTGCCCTGGACGGTCTTGCCGATGGAGACGACCTTGGTGAGGCCCGGGTTCTGCTGGGCGGTCCGCAGGATCTCCTCCTGGAGGCCGCCCTTGCCGCCGTAGGGGCGGAAGACCCCGTCCCCGGCGGCCTCGGTGCGGGCCAGCCCCTGGGCGGAGACCTTGTGCTCGGCGAGCTTCACCCCCTGGGCGGCGAGCCCCGCGGCCTGCTGCCCGGTGAGGAAGAGCTCGACCTTCGCGGTCCCGCTCGCGGGCGCCCGCTCGGCGAGTTCGTGGGCGTCCTGGCCGGCGGCGAGGACCAGCGGGACCTGTTCGCGGGTGATGTCGGCGTCGTAGACGCGTACCTCGTCGGCGCCGGGGGCGGTGCCGGAGGCGGGCCGTGCCTGGGCCGCAGCGGGCAGTGCGGCCAGAGTGGTTCCGAAGACGAGTGCGCTTGCCGCGAGGATCGTTCTCGCGCGTTGCCTCATGTGCCCCCCTGGGCGTCGTCAACCACGAAAGCGTTCGGGGGCCAGGCTCACGATCGGACGATGCTCATGTCAATGGGACAAAGGGGACCGTGCCCGCACGGGCGACCGTGCGGGCCCCTCCGTCCTGCCTGGCGGCATCCGGTCGTGAGCGCCGGACCGCCGGCTCAGCCGGCCATGTTGTCGGCCAGCTCCTCGCTGAGGTCCAGGTTGGACTCGGTCCCGGGGATGCCGAGGTCCTGGGCCCGCTTGTCGGCCATCGCCAGCAGGCGGCGGATCCGGCCGGCGACCGCGTCCTTGGTCAGCGGCGGGTCGGCGAGCGCGCCCAGCTCCTCCAGGGAGGCCTGCTTGTGCTCCATGCGCAGCCGGCCAGCCGCGGCGAGGTGCTCGGGGACCTCCTCGCCGAGGATCTCCAGCGCGCGCTGCACCCGGGCTCCGGCGGCCACCGCCGCCCGCGCCGAGCGGCGCAGGTTGGCGTCGTCGAAGTTGGCGAGGCGGTTGGCCGTGGCGCGGACCTCGCGCCGCATCCGCCGCTCCTCCCAGGCCAGCACCGACTCGTGCGCGCCGAGGCGGGTCAGCAGGGCGCCGATCGCGTCGCCGTCGCGGACGACGACCCGGTCCACGCCGCGCACCTCGCGCGCCTTGGCGGCGATGGAGAGCCGTCGGGCGGCGCCCACCAGGGCCAGGGCTGCCTCGGGGCCGGGGCAGGTGACCTCCAGGGAGGAGGACCGGCCGGGCTCGGTGAGGGAGCCGTGGGCCAGGAAGGCACCGCGCCAGGCCGCCTCCGCGTCACAGGTGGCCCCGGAGACCACCTGCGGGGGAAGGCCGCGGATGGGGCGGCCGCGGCCGTCGACCAGGCCCGTCTGGCGGGCCAGCTGGTCCCCGCCGGCGACGACGCGCACGACGAAGCGGCTGCCGCGGCGCAGGCCGCCGGGGGCCATGACCACCAGGTCGGAGGAGTGGCCGAAGATCTCCAGGATGTCCTTGCGCAGCCGCCGGGCGGCGATCCCGGTGTCCAGTTCCGCCTCGATGACGATCCGGCCGCTCACCAGGTGCAGGCCGCCCGCGAACCGAAGGATCGCCGAGACCTCCGCCTTCCTGCAGCAGGTCCGGGTGACGGGGAGGCGGGAGATCTCATCCTTCACCGCGGGCGTCATCGCCATGGGCCGATCCTTCCATGCATCCGAAAAATACGGTCGTACGCGGCGGCCAGCAGCTCCGGGTCGTGCTTCGGAGAGCCGTCCTGCCTGGCCACCGGCGCCAGCTCGACCGCCGCACCGAACCGCTTCGCGGCATCGGCGAGGGACTCGCGGTCGGGCACGGCGGCCTCGTCGGCCAGCACCACGTCCAGGGCGAGTTTAGGGGCGTGTCGGGCCAAAACCTCCAAATGACGCTGCGGAGAGAAGCCCTCTGTTTCGCCCGGCTGCGGGGCGAGGTTCAGCGAGAGGACCTTGCGGGCCTTCGTCGCCACCAGCGCGTCGAGCAGCTCCGGCACCAGCAGGTGCGGGATGACGGAGGAGAACCAGGATCCCGGCCCGAGCACCACCCAGTCGGCGTCGAGCACGGCGGCGACGGCCTCCGGCACGGCCGGCGGGTCGCCGGGCACGACCTGGACGGAGAGCACCTCGCCCGGGGTCAGGGCCACGGTGGCCTGCCCCCGGACGGTGTCCACCTCGTCCGGGCGCGCCGGATCGTGGCCCCTGACCAGGGCCTGGAGCTCCAGGGGCACCGCCGACATCGGCAGGACCCGCCCCTGGGCGCCGAGCAGCCTCCCCACCAGGTCGAGGGCCTGGACGGGGTCGCCGAGCTGCTCCCACAGGGCGACGATCAGCAGGTTGCCGACGGCGTGCCCGTGCAGGTCGCCCTCGGACTGGAAGCGGTGCTGGATGACCCGGGCCCAGGTCTGGCCCCAGTCGTCGTCCCCGCACAGCGCGGCCAGCGCCTTGCGCAGGTCGCCCGGGGGCAGCACGCTCAGCTCCTCGCGGAGCCGTCCGCTGGAGCCCCCGTCGTCGGCGACGGTGACCACCGCGGTGAGCTCCCCGGTGATCCGGCGCAGGGCGGCGAGGGAGGCCGACAGGCCCATGCCGCCGCCGAGGGCGACGACCTTGGGCGCGACCACCTTGGCCGCCCCGCGGCGGCCGGCGCGGCCCGCGCCGTCCTCGCCCCGGGCGGGGGTCAGACGGCGCAGGCGGCGCAGCCGCAGGGTCCGTCCGGTCACTCGCGCCCCATGTCCCGGTGGACGACGACGGTCTCGACTCCCTCGGAGGCGAGGCGGGCGGCGAGCTTCTCGGACATGGCGACGCTGCGGTGCTTGCCGCCGGTGCAGCCGACCGCGATGGTCACGTACCGCTTGCCCTCGCGGCGGTAGCCGGCGGCGATGAGCTGGAGCAGCTCGGTGTAGCGGTCCAGGAACTCCTTGGCACCGGGCTGGCTGAAGACGTAGCCCGACACCTCCTCGTTGAGCCCGGTGAAGGGGCGCAGTTCCGGGACCCAGTGCGGGTTGGGGATGAAGCGGCAGTCGACGACCAGGTCGGCGTCGACGGGCAGGCCGTACTTGAAGCCGAAGGACATCACGGTGGCCCGCAGCTCGGGCTCCTCGTCGCCCGCGAACTGGGCGTCCATCTTGGCGCGCAGCTCGTGCACGTTCAGGCTGGAGGTGTCGATGACCAGGTCGGCGTCGCCGCGCAGCTCGCGCAGCAGGTCGCGCTCGGCGGCGATGCCGTCGACGATGCGGCCGTCGCCCTGGAGGGGGTGCGGGCGGCGGACCGACTCGAAGCGGCGGACCAGCGCGTCGTCGGAGGACTCCAGGAAGACGATGCGCCGGGTGACCCCGCGGGCCTCCAGGTCGGCGAGGGACTCGCGCAGGGCGTCGAAGAACTGGCGGCCGCGGACGTCGACGACGACGGCGATGCGCGCCACGTTGCCCTGGGAGCGGGCGCCGAGCTCCACCATGGTGGGGATCAGCGCCGGCGGGAGGTTGTCGACGACGAACCAGCCGAGGTCCTCCAGGCACTTGGCCGCCGTGCTGCGGCCGGCTCCGGACATCCCGGAGATGATCACCAGCTCGGGGATGGCCGCCTCGGCGTTGTCGCCGGGCTCCACTGTCGTGCCCGTACTCACCTGTGCTCCGTCTCGGTCGTGCTCGGTCTCGTGCTCGGTCATTGCTCGGTCCCCCGTTCGGACGGAGTCCCCGCGGGCGCGGGGGCCTCGTCCTCAATGATCTCTCCTGTCGCCGTGTTGACGGCAGGACCTGCGGGAACCGCCTGGGCGAGGGCCGCGGCCACGGTCTCGGCCGTCTTGCGGCCTATGCCCGGGACCTCGCAGATCTGGTCGATTGTCGCCTGTCTCAGCTTCTTCACCGAACCGAAGTGCTTCACGAGGGCGTGCTTGCGGCTCTCGCCGAGGCCGGGCACCTCGTCCAGCGGGCCCGCTTTCAGGCGCTTCCCGCGCTTGCTGCGCTGGTACTGAAGGGCGAAGCGGTGGGCTTCGTCACGCACCCGCTGGAGCAGGTAGAGGCCCTCGCTGGTGCGGGGCAGCACGACGGGGTCGTCCTCGCCGGGCAGCCACACCTCCTCCAGCCGCTTGGCGAGGCCGCACACGGCGACGTCGTCGATCCCGAGCTCCTCCAGGGCCCGCCGGGCGGCCGCCACCTGCGGCTGTCCGCCGTCCACGACGACGAGCTGCGGCGGGTACGCGAACCGCCTGGGCCGCCCGTCGTCCTCCGCCTCGCCGTCCTCGGGGGCCCACTCCCCCGTCCTCAGCTTCTCCTGGAGGTAGCGCCGGAAGCGCCGCGAGACGACCTCGTGCATGGACCGCACGTCGTCCTGCCCCTCGAAGCCCTTCACCTGGAAGCGCCGGTACTCGCTCTTGCGGGCGAGCCCGTCCTCGAAGACGACCATGGAGGCCACCACGTCGTCGCCCTGGAGGTGGGAGACGTCGAAGCACTCGATGCGCAGGGGCGCGCCGTCCAGGTCCAGGGCCTCGGCGATCTCCTCCAGGGCCCGGGAGCGGGTGGTGAGGTCCGCGGCGCGCTTGGTCTTGTGCAGGGCGAGGGACTGCTGGGCGTTGCGGTGGACGGTCTCCATGAGGGACTTCTTGTCCCCGCGCTGCGGGACGCGCAGGCTGACCTGCGACCCGCGCCGCCCGGCCAGCCACTGGCCCAGCGCGGGCGCGTCGTCGGGCAGCACCGGGACGAGCACCTCCTTGGGCACGCTCTCGCCGCTCTCCTCCCCGTACAGCTGCTGGAGGGCGTGCTCGACGAGCCCGGCGGTGTCGACGGCCTCGACCTTGTCGGTGACCCAGCCGCGCTGCCCCCGGACCCGTCCGCCGCGCACGTGGAAGATCTGCACGGCCGCTTCGAGCTCGTCCTCGGCGACCGCCATCAGGTCCGCGTCGGTGGCGTCGGCCAGGACGACGGCGTTCTTCTCCATGGCCCGGCGCAGGGCGCCCATGTCGTCCCGCAGCCGGGCGGCCCTCTCGTACTCCATCTCCTCGGCCGCGTCCTGCATCTCCTTCTCCAGCCGGGAGAGGTACGCGCCGGTGCGGCCGGCCATGAAGTCGCAGAAGTCCTCGGCGAGTTCGCGGTGGCCCTCGGGGCTGATCCGGCCCACGCAGGGCGCCGAGCACTTGCCGATGTACCCGAGCAGACAGGGCCGCCCGATCTGGGCGGACCGTTTGAACACCCCGGCGGAGCAGGTGCGCACCGGGAACACGCGCAGCATCAGGTCGACGGTCTCGCGGATCGCCCAGGCGTGGCCGTACGGCCCGAAGTAGCGCACGCCCTTCTTCTTGGGCCCCCGCATGACCTGGACGCGCGGGTACTGCTCGTTCAGGGTGACCGCGAGGGAGGGGTAGCTCTTGTCGTCCCGGTACTTGACGTTGAACCGGGGGTCGAACTCCTTGATCCAGGAGTACTCCAGCTGGAGCGCCTCGACCTCGGTGGAGACGACGGTCCACTCGACGGAGGCGGCCGTGGTGACCATGGTGGCGGTCCGGGGGTGCAGACCGGCCAGGTCCTGGAAGTAGCTGGCCAGCCGCTGGCGCAGGCTCTTGGCCTTCCCGACGTAGATCACCCGGCGGTGCTCGTCGCGGAACTTGTAGACCCCGGGGGAGTCGGGGATCTCCCCGGGCCTGGGTCGGTAGCTGGAAGGGTCGGCCATGCCGCCCACCCTACTGGCGCCGTACGACAACGAACCGTACCGCCGCCCACCCGACCGCGGCAGCGGAATCCGGCCCCGCCGGCCTTCGGGGCGCGGGGTCCGGGCCGGAGCCCCGCGGGACCGCCCCGCAGGACCCGGAAACGCCCCCGCAGGACCCGGGAACGCCCCCGCGGGGCCCGGCGCCGGCCGCCGCGGCCGGACCGGACCCCGCGGGGAGGGGGAACCGGGGGTCAGCCCCCGGCGGTGCGGCGCCGCCGCAGCAGGGCGACGGCCCCCGCCGCGCCCAGCGCCAGCGCCCCGGCGCCGCCGGCGAGCACCACCCCCGGCCCGCCGCCGGCACCGGTCCCGCCGCCGGGCGGCGCAGCCGCCTCGGCGTAGCCCCCCGCCGTGCCCCGCCGGGCGTACGCGGACCCCGGGAGCTTGTCCCCGTAGGCCTTCGCGACGCGCGCCCGGTACGCCCCGACCGAGACCCCGGCCGGGCCCACGGCCCGCACGGCGTCCTCGTCCAGGGGCAGCACCCGTTCGCCGCCGGCGACGTACCAGGCGTCGATCTGCGGCTCCCGGAACACGGTCCCGCCGGGCAGTTCCGCGGCCCCGAGGCGGGCGTAGCGGAACTCGTCGTCGCCGGTGGCGATGTTCACCACCTGCCATCCCGCCCCGGTCCTCGCGGTCCACAGGGCGGCCTTCTGTCCGTCCGCGGACACGGCCTGGCTGGCCAGGAACTCCAGCCGGGCCACCGGGGCCCCGGCCTTCCCGGCGACGAACTCCGGCGCCAGGTAGCTCACGGGCACCGCCTCCCCCTCGATCCGGGGCAGGGCGGCGGCCACCGACACCTTCCCCTCCCGGGCGAAGAACCGGGACAGGGTCGCCAGGGTGTCCGGTGCGACGGCCGCCTCGTGCGCGGCGGCCCGGTCCCCGGCGGTGGCGGCCGCCGGCTGCGGGACGGGCGCGGCGGAGGCCTGCCCGGCCAGTGCGGTGACCAGGGCGGCGGCCGCGAGGGCCGCGGCGGTGGCGCGTGCGGTCTCGGCGGTCACGCGGTCACGCCCCGATCCGGTAGAGGGAGTGGGTCCAGGAGAAGGTTCCGTTGTCCACGTACCAGGCGTGCGAGGCCCAGTTGTAGCGGTCGTTCGAGGGCCACGGGTCGCCCCAGTAGACCCAGCTGCTGCCGGTGTCGTACCCGTACAGGACGTGCATGTGGCCGCCGCCGCCCGACCACTGGATCCGCGTCTCGACCGGCCGGTCGGCGTTGATCTCGGTCTGCACGGTGGAGTACTGGAGCCAGCCGGTCACGTAGCTGCCGGAGTTGATGCCGGCCCAGCGCAGCGCCGTCTGGACGTTGCCCAGGGTGGCCTGGTTGTTGGGGCACTCGGTGCCCTGCTGGCGGTTGAAGGCGGCGTTGCAGAACTGGTTCTGGCTGTAGCCGCGGCCGAACCAGGTGGCGATGGTGTTGCCGCCGGCGGCCCAGCACCAGTTGTCCTTCTGCTGGGCCTGCATGGTGATGCCGAGCCGCTTGTAGGCCAGTGCGGACGCGGCGCCCGCATCGGCGGCCGGGGCGGCGGTGGCGGTACCGGAGCCGGGGCCGACGGGCAGCAGGACGAGCAGCAGGGCGGAGATCAGGGAGGCGGCCGGGGAAAGCCGCCCTCTTCGGTTGCGCATCGCGTTCCTCCCGAGGTGGGGACTCAGGTGTGGGGGTGAGGAGCGCGTCCGGACGCTGTGGAGGAGCATCGGGGTGTTGTCGCGATCAGGTCAACACGCTTCAATACGCCGTGACATTGCAGTGTGAACGGTGGGGCTGCGGTGTGAACGGTTGCTGTCGTTCCACCTGGTCCCCCCGCCGCACGGCCCGGCCCCCCACCCCGGCGCATGTGAACGTTCACAGAGGAGTCGCCATGCGGCCGACCGGCGACGCATCGGGCCCGGCGGACACGGCCGACCTCGGACAACTGCTGCGCGGCGGCCCCTTCCACCTCGCGCTGCGCGCCGCCCTCGCGGCGCGCGGGCTGCCCCTGCACCGGGTGCAGCACCGGCTCGCGGCGCGCGGCATCAAGCTCGGGGTCACCAGCCTCAGCTACTGGCAGCAGGGCGCCCGCCGTCCGCGCCACCGGGAGTCGCTGCGGGCCGTCTCCGCCCTGGAGGAGATCCTGGACCTCCCCCGGGGCTCGCTGCTGCGCCTGCTGGCCGACCCGGGCCCCGCCGGCGGCCCGGCGCGCCCGGCCGCCCGCCCGTACCGGGCGCTGACGAGCGTCGGCGCGGCGGTGGAGCGGCTGCTGGAGGGGATGGAGCTCCCGGCGGACGGCGGTCTGCACACGGTCGGCCACCACGAGCGGGTCCGCATCGGCCCGGACGGGGAGCTGCGCACGCGCGCGTCGCAGCAGATCGTGCGGGCCCACCGCGACGGCGTCGACCGCTACCTCGCGGTCCACCACGGCGATCCGGGCTGCGACGCGGCCCGGGTGGAGGTGACGGCGTACGAGAACTGCCGCACGGGCCGGGTCCGCTGCCACCCGGAGACCGGCGTGGTGGCGGCCGAGCTGCTCTTCGACGCGCGGCTGCGGCGCGGGGACACGTACGTCTTCGGCTACGGCATCGAGGACGGCACGGGGGCCCGCAGCACGGAGTACGTGCGCGGCTTCAGCTACGCGGGCGGCCAGTACATGCTCCAGGTCCGCTTCGACGAGGCGGCCCTGCCGGTCCGCTGCCACCGCTTCGCCCGCACCTCCCCGCGGGCCCCGCGCAGCTCCGTCGCCGACCTCACCCCCAGCGGGCGCCACCGCGCGGTCCACCTGGTGGAGCCGGCGGTCCGTCCGGGCATCCTGGGCATCGCCTGGGACTGGGGGTAGGGGCCCGCCCCGCGGTCGGCCCGGGGTCAGCCCGCGATCAGCCTGCCGTTCTCCGCCTTCACCGGGACGGACGGGAGGGGCTCGGTGGCCGGGCCCTGCAGGACCTTGCCGGTGGTGACGTCGAAGCGGCTGCCGTGGCAGGGGCAGTTGCCCTCACCCTTGTCGATCTTGTCGAGGACGCAGCCGGCGTGCGTGCACTGGGCGCTGAACGCCTTGTACTGACCCTCCGCCGGGCAGCTGACGACGACCTTGCGCTCGCGGAACAGCTTCGCGCCGCCGACCGGGACGTCCGCCGCGGCGCCCAGCTCGACCGGCTCCTTCGGCACGGCGGGGCCGCCCGCGCCGCTGCCGCCCCCGGTGGAGCAGGCGGAGAGCGCCGTACCGGCGCCCACGGCCCCGGCGAGCGCGGCGGCGCCCTTGAGGACGGTACGGCGGGCGGCGGGCTGTGACGCGGACATGTGGTTCTCCTGGCGCGAGGGGGCGGCCCCGGGCGGGGCCCACCCGACCCTACCGGCGCCCGATGGGATACCTTCCCCCGCGTGATCGTCGTCGGCGGAGAAGCCCTGATCGACCTCGTGCCCCTGGCGGAGCCGCCGGGCGCGCTGCTGCCCCGGCCCGGGGGCGGACCGTACAACACCGCCCTGGCGCTGGGGCGGCTCGGGGCGGAGGTGGCCTTCTGCTCCCGGGTGTCGTGCGACGGTTTCGGCGAGGTCCTGCTGGCCGGGCTGCGGGCCGCCGGGGTGGACCTCTCGCTGGTGCGACGCGGGCCCGAGCCGACCACGCTGGCCGTGCCCTCGCTGGCGCCGGACGGCTCGGCCGCGTACGGGTTCTACGTCGAGGGCACCGCCGACCGGCTGTTCTCCCTGCCCCCCGCGCTGCCGCCGCGGGCGCGGGCCCTCGCGCTCGGCACCTGTTCGCTGGCGCTGGAGCCGGGCGCGAGCGCGTACGAGGCCCTGCTGCGGCGGGAGTCGGGGCGCGGGCTGCTGACCCTGCTCGACCCCAACGTCCGCCCGGCTCTGATCGCGGACCCGGCCGGCTACCGGGAGCGGTTCCTGGGCTGGCTGCCGTACGTGTCCGTGCTGAAGCTGTCGGAGGAGGACGCGGACTGGCTGGGCGGCCGGGTCGGGGACTGGCTGGCGGCGGGGCCCTCGGCCGTGGTGCTGACCCGGGGCGCGGCGGGGCTGACGGTGTGGACCGCGGACGGCGCGGAGCACAGCGCGGCGGCCCGTCCGGTGGCCGTCGCGGACACCATCGGCGCGGGCGACACCGTCAACGCGGCGCTGCTGCACCGGCTCGCGGGCCTCGCGGACCCCGGCGCGGCGGACTGGCCCGCGGTCCTCGCCTACGCGGCCCGCGCGGCGGCGCTGACCTGCACCCGGGCGGGCTGCGAGCCGCCGTACGCGGCCGAGCTCGGGCTCAGCCGATAGCGGCCCACAGGGTCCGGGCGAGCGCCGGGGCGAACTCCTCGACCGGCTGGACCACCTCGGCGCCGGAGAAGTGCAGGAAGAAGGCACGCTGGAAGCAGGCGCCGAGCAGCAGCGCGGCGGCGGCGCGGGGGTCGGCGCCGGCCCGCAGCCGCCCGGCGTCGCGCTCCCGGCGCAGCCGTCCTTCGAGGGCGTCGAGCACCACGTGCGGGCCCGCGCCGATCTCGTGGACCCCCTGGCGGTGGCGCGTGAGCAGGGCGGGCTCGGCGAACAGCGAGGCGGCCATCGGCATGGCCTCGGCGTAGAACAGCGAGGCGTGCCGGGCGATGTCGGCCAGCGCCTCCCGCAGGGCGTGCCCGCCGGGGCCCGCGTCGGCGTCGAGGGCGGCCATGAGCGGCCCGGCGTTGGGCGTGCGCTCCATCAGCACCCGTACGAACAGCTCTTCCTTGTTGGCGTAGTGCTTGTAGAGCGCGGCCTCCGAGCAGCCGGCCTCCCGGGCGATGGCCTTGGTGGTGGTGTTGGCGAGGCCGATGGTGCGCATGAGGGTCTCGGCGGCGTCCAGCAGCCGCTCGGAGGCGGGCCGGGTTGACTTCGGGGTGGGCATTCACTCACCCTAGTGGACATGAGGGTGAGTGAATACTCACCCACCATCCTCGACGGGGGTCCACGATGAAGATCACGGTGTTCGGGGCGACGGGCGGGGTGGGCCGCGAGGTGGTCCGGCAGGCCCTCGCGGCGGGCCACGAGGTGACGGCGGTCGTCCGCGACCCCGCCCGGCTGGAGGTGTCGGCCCAGGACCGGCTGCGGGTGGCGGTGGTGGCCGATCTGACGGACGGGTCGGCGCTGCTGCCGGTCCTGGCGGGTCAGGACGCGGTGGTCTCGGCACTGGGCTCCGCGAGCAACAAGCACGCGCGGCTGCACCCGGTCACCGGGCCCGCCCTGCGGTCGGTCGTCGCGGCGATGGAACGGGCGGGGGTCGGACGGCTCACGGCGGTCAGCGCGGCGCCGCTGGGGCCGGAGGCCGAGGGGGACGGGCTGCTCCTGCGGAAGGTGGGCTACCCCCTGCTGCGGTGGGCGCTGCGCGACCTCTACGCCGACCTGGGGGTCATGGAGGCCGTCATCGCGGCGAGCGGGGTGCGGTGGACGGTGGTCCGGCCGCCGCGCCTGCTGAACCGGCCCGGCGCGGGCCGCTACCGGCGCGCCCTCGACGCCAACGTCCCGGGCGGCCGGGTGATCGCCCGCGCGGACGTGGCGACGGCCCTGCTGGACACCCTGTCCGACCCCTCGACGGCGGGCCACGCGCTGGGCGTCGCCGCGTAGGCCCCGACCCTGCGGGGCCGCCGCTGCGCGGGGCGGGGGGAGGCTCCGCGCCGCGGCACCGCCCCGCCCCGCCGGGGGCTACGCCTTGCGCGCGGCCCGGGCCGTCGCCTTCTTCGCCGGAGCGGCCTTCTTCCGCGGGGCCCGCGCCGCCGGCACCGGCGCGGCGTCGGAGATCCGCTCCGCCCCCAGGATGTCCCGCAGGAACTTGCCGGTGTGGCTCGCCCCCACCGACGCGACCTGCTCCGGCGTCCCCTCGGCGACGACGAGACCGCCGCCGTAGCCGCCCTCGGGGCCCATGTCGACGACCCAGTCCGCGGTCTTGATGACGTCCAGGTTGTGCTCGATGACGATCACCGAGTTCCCCTTGTCCACCAGGCCCGACAGCACCTTGATCAGCTTCGAGATGTCCTCGAAGTGCAGACCGGTCGTCGGCTCGTCCAGCACGTACACCGTCCGCCCGGTCGACCGCTTCTGGAGCTCGGACGCCAGCTTGACGCGCTGCGCCTCGCCGCCCGACAGCGTCGGGGCCGACTGCCCGAGGCGGACGTAGCCCAGGCCGACCTCGGTCAGCGTCTTCAGGTGCCGGGCGATCGTCGGGACGGCCTCGAAGAACTCCAGCGCCTCCTCGATCGGCATGTTCAGGACTTCGGCGATGGACTTGCCCTTGTAGTGGACCTCCAGCGTCTCCCGGTTGTACCGGTCGCCGTGGCACACCTCGCACGGGACGTACACGTCCGGCAGGAAGTTCATCTCGATCTTGATCGTGCCGTCGCCGGAGCAGTTCTCGCACCGGCCGCCCTTGACGTTGAAGGAGAAGCGCCCCGGCAGGTAGCCGCGCACCTTCGCCTCCATCGTCTCCGCGAAGAGCTTGCGCACGTGGTCGAAGACGCCCGTGTACGTGGCCGGGTTGGACCGCGGCGTCCGGCCGATCGGCGACTGGTCGACGTGGACCACCTTGTCGACGAGGTCGTCGCCGTCCACCCGGGTGTGCCGCCCGGGCACGGACCGCGCGCCGTTCAGCTCGCGCGCCAGGTGCGTGTACAGGATGTCGTTGACCAGCGTGGACTTGCCGGAGCCCGACACGCCCGTGACCGCCGTGAGGACGCCCAGCGGGAAGGACACGTCGATGTCCCGCAGGTTGTTCTCCTTGGCACCGTGGACGGTGAGCCGGCGCTCCGCGTCCACGGGCCGGCGCACGTCCGGCACGGGGATGGACCTCTTGCCGGACAGGTACTGGCCCGTCATCGACTCGCCGTTCTTCAGCAGCTCCTTCAGCGAGCCGCTGTGCACCACCTTGCCGCCGTGCTCGCCGGCGCCCGGGCCGATGTCCACGACCCAGTCGGCCACCTTGATGGTGTCCTCGTCGTGCTCGACGACGATCAGGGTGTTGCCCATGTCCCGCAGCCGCACCAGCGTCTCGATCAGCCGGTGGTTGTCGCGCTGGTGCAGGCCGATGGACGGCTCGTCCAGCACGTACAGCACGCCGACCAGGCCGGAGCCGATCTGCGTCGCCAGGCGGATGCGCTGGGCCTCGCCGCCCGACAGGGTGCCGGCGGCGCGGTTGAGGGAGAGGTAGTCCAGGCCCACGTCCACCAGGAAGCGCAGCCGCTCGTTGACCTCCTTGAGGACCCGCTCGGCGATCTTCTTGTCGCGGGCGTCGAGCTTCAGCCGCCCCAGGAAGTCGGCGCACTCGCTGATCGACATCGCGGCGACCTCGGCGATGGACCGCTCCATCACCGTCACCGCGAGCACGATCGGCTTGAGCCGGGTGCCCTCGCAGGTCGGGCAGGGCACCTCGCGCATGTAGCCCTCGAAGCGCTCGCGGCTCGCGTCGCTCTCGGACTCGGCGTGCCGGCGCTTGACGAACGGCACGGCGCCCTCGAAGGCCGTGGTGTACGCGCGCTCGCGCCCGTACCGGTTGCGGTAGCGGACCTCGATCTGGGTCTTGTGCCCGTACAGCAGGGCCTTCCTGGCCCGCTGCGGCAGCCCGGCCCACGGGATGTCGGTCCGGAAGCCCAGCTCCCCGGCGAGCGCGCCGACCAGCCGCTGGAAGTAGTCCTTGGTGTGGCCGAGCGACCAGGGCGAGACCGCGCCCTCGTCCAGCGACTTGTCCTCGTCCGGGACGATCAGCTCCGGGTCCACCTCCATGCGCGTACCGATGCCGGTGCATTCGGGGCAGGCGCCGAAGGGCGAGTTGAAGGAGAAGGAGCGCGGCTCCAGCTCCTCGAAGGACAGGTCGTCGTAAGGGCAGTAGAGGTGCTCGGAGTACATCCGCTCACGCTCGGGGTCGCCCTCGTCGAGGTCGACGAAGTCCAGGATCACCATGCCGCCGGAGAGGCCGAGGGCGGTCTCGACGGAGTCGGTGAGCCGGCGCTTGGCGCTGTCCTTGACGGTGAGGCGGTCGACGACCACCTCGATGGTGTGCTTCTCCTGCTTCTTCAGCGTCGGCGGCTCGGAGAGCTGGACGGTCTGGCCGTCCACCCGGGCCCGGCTGTAGCCCTTGGTCTGGAGGTCGGCGAAGAGGTCGACGAACTCGCCCTTGCGCTCGCGCACCAGCGGCGACAGCACCTGGAAGCGGCTGCCCTCGGGCAGGGCCAGGACCTTGTCGACGATCGCCTGCGGCGACTGCCGGGAGATCGGGCGGCGGCACTCGGGGCAGTGCGGCTTGCCGATGCGGGCGAAGAGCAGGCGGAGGTAGTCGTAGACCTCGGTGATCGTGCCGACGGTGGAGCGGGGGTTGCGCGAGGTCGACTTCTGGTCGATCGAGACGGCCGGGGAGAGGCCCTCGATGAAGTCGACGTCGGGCTTGTCCATCTGCCCCAGGAACTGGCGGGCGTACGACGAGAGCGACTCGACGTAGCGGCGCTGGCCCTCGGCGAAGATCGTGTCGAAGGCCAGGGAGGACTTGCCCGAGCCGGAGAGTCCGGTGAAGACGATGAGGGAATCGCGGGGCAGGTCGAGCGAGACGTTCTTCAGGTTGTGCTCGCGAGCGCCACGAACGATGAGACGGTCGGTCACGCCGGTCCGCACCTTTCTTGAGAGAGCGGGGGCACGGGCCCCCGGCTTGTCCAGGGTATGGGGGGCGCCTCTGCGATGGACTGTGTCTGGACTATCGAGCGTATAGCACGCACATTCGATTTACGGCACGCGCAAGAGCGCTTCACCCGATCGTGTGGCGGAAGCCTCCGGGCCACTACGCTCGGACCCATGACTGATCATGTGCACGACCTGGCCTCTGTACGTGAAGCCACGGACCGGCTGCTGAACGCGGTCGCGAAACTGGACAACGCCTCCCTCTCCGAGGAGTCACACCTCCCGGGATGGACCCGCGGCCACATCCTGGCCCACCTGGCGCGCAACGCCGACGCCCTCGTCAACGTCCTCGAGGGCCGCCCCATGTACGAGAGCGCCGCCGCCCGCGACGCGGACATCGAGCGCGACTCCGGCCGGCCCCTGGAAGAACACCTGGCGGACCTCCGTGATTCCGGGGCCCGCTTCCTCGCCACCACCGGGCCCGACCAGGACTGGCAGCGCACCGTCGAGCTGCGGGGCGGCGTCACCGACCTGGCGGCGAACGTGCCCTTCCGCCGGCTCGTCGAGGTGGAGCTCCACCACGTCGACCTGAACGTCGGCTACGAGCTCTCCGACCTCCCGGACGAGTTCGCCGACCGGGAGATCGCCTTCCTCGCCGACCGCTGGTCCGGCCGCCCCGACGTCCCCCCGGTCACCCTCCAGTACTCGGACGGCGGGTTCGTCGCGCACACGGGCGGCACCGAGGGCACCCCGGTGGTCCTCAGCGGCGCGCGGGACGACCTGCTCGGCTGGCTGGCCGGCCGCGGCCCCAAGGGCGCCCACCTCGCCGTCGAGGCCGGCGACGCCGTACCCGAACTCCCCGCGCTCTAGGATTCCGACATGACGTACAGCGGAGCGGTGAAGGTCGGCGGTCCCGCCGACGTGCACGAACTCGCGGACCTGATGATCTCCAAGGTCGCCGTGGGTTCCATGAACAACAACGCGTACCTGCTGCGCTGCCGGGCCACCGGCGAGCAGCTCCTGATCGACGCGGCGGCCGAGCCGGACACGCTGCTGAACCTGATCGGGGACGACGGCATCGCGTCCGTCGTCACCACCCACCAGCACGGCGACCACTGGGGCGCGCTCCGGGAGGTCGTCGACGCCACCGGGGCGCGGACCTACGCGGGCGCCTTCGACGCCGAGGGCATCCCGGTCCCCACGGACGTCCCGGTGCAGGACGGGGACGTGATCACGGTCGGACGGGTCTCCCTGACCGCCCGCCACCTGGTCGGCCACACCCCCGGCTCCATCGCCCTCGTCTACGACGACCCGCACGGGCACCCGCACGTGTTCACCGGCGACTGCCTCTTCCCCGGCGGCGTGGGCAACACCTGGGGCGACGCGAAGAACTTCGCCAGCCTCATCGACGACGTCGAGACCAAGCTCTTCGGGCAGCTGCCGGACGAGACCTGGGTCTACCCGGGCCACGGGAACGACACCATGCTCGGCACCGAGCGCCCCCACCTCGCGGAATGGCGCGAGCGCGGCTGGTGACCCGCGTGCGCATGTGCCGCCGTCAACACCGTGCGGCCATGCGCTCCTTCCGGTCGACCTCGACCGAACGCATGTCCCGAGGGGGCGGGCTGGGGTAGTTGCTGCACCATGCGACACCACCCCTCCCCGTCCCCCGTCCCCTCCCCGCGCGTGCGCCCGCCCGGCGCCGCCGCGTCCCCCTCGATGCTGCGGCTCGCCCTGGCCTCCCTGATCGGGACCGCCATCGAGTTCTACGACTTCTTCGTCTACGGCACGGCCGCCGCCCTGGTGCTCGGCCCGCTCTTCTTCCCCTCGTTCTCCCCGCTCGCCGGAACCCTCGCCGCCTTCGGCACGTTCGGCATCGGCTTCCTCGCCCGGCCGCTGGGCTCGGTGCTCTTCGGGCACATCGGCGACCGCTACGGGCGCCGCCCCGTGCTGCTCGCCTCCCTGCTGCTGACGGGGCTGGCCACGGTGGCGGTGGGGTGCGTGCCCTCGTACGCCTCCATCGGCATCGCCGCGCCCGTCCTGCTGCTCCTGCTCCGCTTCCTCCAGGGGCTCGGGCTCGGCGGGGAGTGGGGCGGGGCGGTGCTGCTGACCGCCGAGCACGCCCCGGAAGGGCGGCGCGGGCTGTGGTCGAGCTTCCCGCAGATGGGCCCGTCCGCCGGGTTCCTGCTGGCCAACGGGCTGACGCTGGCGCTGTCCGGCGCGCTGAGCGACGAACGGTTCACCGCCTGGGGCTGGCGGGTGCCGTTCTGGTGCGCGGGGCTCCTGGCGCTGGCCGGGCTGTGGCTGCGGCGGTCGGTGGAGGAGACCCCCGAGTTCCGCGCGCTCACCGAGACCGGCCGGCGGGCCGAGTCCCCGCTGCCGGAGGTCGTACGGCGCCACTGGCGGCTGCTCCTGCTCACCGGCGGGGCGATGTCGGTCGGGTACGCCGTCTTCTACGCGGTCACCACCTGGGCCCTGGCCTACACCACCGGGCGGCTGGGCATGGACCGCACCCTGATGCTGGCCGTGGTGATGGCCGCCGTCCTGCTGATGGGGCTGGTCACGGCCCCGCTGGCGGCGCTCGGCGACCGCTGGGGGCGGCGGCCGCTGTGCCTGGCCGGCAGCGCGGCCTGCGCGGTGTGGATGTTCCCCTTCGTGGCCCTGCTGAGCAGCGGGGACCCGCTGCTGGTGACGGTGGCCTGCGCCGGCGGGCTGCTGGCGATGGTCCTGATGTACGCGGTGGCGGGCGCGTACCTGCCCGAGCTGTACGCCCCGCGGATCCGCTGCACCGGCGCGGCAGTCGGCTACAACCTCGGCGGGGTCGTGGGCGGCGCCCTCACCCCGGTCGTGGCGACGGCCCTGGCGGCCGGCTCGGGCCCGCCGTGGGGTGCGGCGGTGTACCTGACGGCGGTCGCCCTGCTCAGCCTCGCCTGCTTCGCCCTGCTCCCGGAAACCCGGCCGGCCCCCGACCCGGCCGGCGGCGGAACCGGAACCGGGGACGGGACCGGGACGGGCGCGGAAACGGGTGCGGGGGCGGCCGAAGCGGCCGCCCCCGCGTAGCCCGGCCCCGCGGGGCCCGGCCGGATCAGGCGTCGACGCGCTGCGCCTCCTCGGCGGCGGCCCCGGCCGCCGCCTGCTTCTTCGAGGCGATCAGGCTGGTGACCGTGGTGATCACCAGGACGCCGCAGATGACGCCCAGGGAGAGCGGGATGGAGATCTGCGGGACGTGCACCCCGGACTCGTGCAGGGCGTGCAGCACCAGCTTGACGCCGATGAAGCCCAGGATCACCGACAGGCCGTAGCTGAGGTGGACCAGCTTCTTGAGCAGGCCGCCGATCAGGAAGTACAGCTGGCGCAGACCCATGAGGGCGAAGGCGTTGGCGGTGAAGACGATGTACGGGTCCTGGGTGAGGCCGAAGATCGCGGGGATCGAGTCCAGGGCGAAGAGGACGTCGGTGGTGCCGATGGCGAGCATGACGACCATCAGCGGGGTCAGGACGCGCTTGCCGTTGGCGCGGATGAAGAGCTTGGTGCCGTGGTAGCGGTCGGCGACGCCGAACTTCTTCTCGATCGACTTGAGGAGGCGGTTCTCCTCGAACTCCTCTTCCTCCTCGTCCTTGCGGGCCTCCTGGATCAGCTTCCAGGCGGTGTAGATCAGGAAGGCGCCGAAGAGGTAGAAGACCCACGAGAAGCTGGTGATGATCGCGGCGCCGGCGGCGATGAAGACCGCGCGCAGGACCAGGGCGATCAGTACGCCGATCAGCAGGACGCGCTGCTGGAGGTGGGAGGGCACCGAGAACTTCGCCATGATCAGGACGAAGACGAAGAGGTTGTCCACGCTGAGGGACTTCTCGGTGATGAAGCCGGCGAAGAACTCCTGCGAGGCCTGGCCGTTGCCGGTGAACAGCAGGCCGAGGCCGAAGAGGGCGGCGAGGACGATCCAGACGACCGTCCAGGTCCCCGCTTCCTTGAGGGAAACGTCATGGGGTTTGCGGCCGATCAGGAAGTCGGCGCCGATGAGGATGCCCAGACCGACGATGGTCAGCACCCAGAGGGTCAAAGAAACGTCCACGGTGTTCACGCCTCCGGCGGATGGCTCAGCACATGGTCAGCGTCATCGCTGCCGGAGGTCTCTTCCACCCGGTCGGCTCGCGGGGCCGTGGGCCGGCGCCCCGGGACCGGTGACAGTCCGTACTGACGGGAACGCCGCGCAGGAAATAGCAGGAATACTCCCCTCCGCAGGTCCCAGGGTACCCGCGGAGGGGGTCAAAGGTAAAGGGATCCCCAAAGAGGGGTCACCCGATGGTCATCGGCCGGTCATGGGCGGCCCCCTGCGACGGCCTAGGGGCGGGCGCCCCCGCGGGCGCGGGCGACGCGTTCCAGCACCTGATCGAGGACGCCGCTGCCCTGCGGGGGCAGGTCCGGCTCGAAGGTCCAGGCGTGCTGGACCCAGGGGTCCGCGAGGTGGTGGTCCGGGACGGGCGACAGCCGCATCAGCGAGCGCCACAGCGGGTCCAGCAGCGGCCCGTACGCGGAGGCCTCGTCACGGTCGGCGACCATCAGCAGGTGCACGCCGACCGCCGGCCCCTCGTCGGCCAGGTAGCGCAGCCGGGTGACGGCGCGGTCGTCGAAGCCGTGCGGGAAGTCGTGCACGATGAGCAGCTGCTCGGCGGTGTCCAGGTCCGGGGGCAGGTCCTCGGGCGCGCCGGCGCGCAGCGCCATCTGCACGAGGTCCACCCGCCGGGTCAGCCGCGCGAGGGTCTCGGCGACCCCGGCGGCACCCGCGGCGGGCGGCGCGGCCAGCACCCCGGCGCGCACCAGCGGGGCCAGCGCGGCGGAGCCAGCCCCGGCCGCGTCGATCACGTGGACGGAGAACCGGTCGGCCGGGTGGACGGCGAGCAGCCGGGCGGCGTGGGCGACGGCCATGTCCAGGGCGGCGCGGCGGAGGCGGTCGGTGTCCATGGCCATGGCGGCCTCGGAGCCGGTGCGGCCGTTGTCGATCCACAGGCCGCGCTCCAGCGGGAGCCGCATCAGCAGGGGGATGCGCAGCTCCGGGCCCTCGGGCAGGCCGAGGTTGCCCAGGCGCAGGGCGAGGGGGCCTTCCGCGGGGGTGTCCCGGCCGTGCCAGACGGGGTTGTCCCAGCGGGCGTAGGCGGCCGGCAGCGCGGGTTCGACCACCTCGGACTCGGCGGTCAGCTGGGCCAGGTCGCGGTCGAGGACGGCGCGGGCGCGGGCGACCAGTTCGTCGCGGCGGGCCCGGGCGCTCTCGCGGGCGTCGTCCGAGCCCGTGAGGCGGCGGCTCGGGTCGGACAGGGCCTCGTCCAGCTCGCGGTCGAGCCGGGTGTCGGCGAAGTCGACGGCGCCGCGGTAGGCGGCGACGGTGCGGGCCAGGTCCTCGAACATGCCCCAGACCTGGTTGTAGAGCCGCTCGTCCATGGACCAGCCGGCGGCGTCCCCGGCGACGGGGGCGGGGGGCCCTTCCGGGTCGGCGGGGTCGGCGGCGGGTGCCGGGCGGGGCGCCGGCTCGGGCGGCTCGGCGGTGGTGCGGCGGCGGCGCGGGTGGGCGTAGTCGACGGCGGGCCGGGACCCGTCGGGGTCGGCCGGGGCCGGGGCCGGCGCGGGGCCGGGCGGGCCGGCGTGGGGGACCGCGGGGGCGGGGATCGGGTCCGGCGGCGCGGGGGCGGCCGCGGGCGGCTGCGGGGCGAGGTGGCGGGTGGCGTCCGGGCCCTGGGCGTGCGACGGGAGGGAGGCGGGCGGGCGGGCGGCGTCGCCGGTGCGGCGGGCCGCGCGCAGGGCCTCTTCGGTCAGGGCGGCGGCTTCGGGCGCGGCCAGTCCCCCGTCGGCGAGGAGGGCCGCGAGTCCGTCGGCGTACCCCTGGCCGACGGCCCGTACCTTCCAGGCGCCCTGGCGGCGGTAGAGCTCCAGGGCGATCAGGGCCGTCTCGGCGTCGAGGTCGGTGGGGGCGAAGGCCGCGAACTCGGCCCCGCCCTGTGCGGCGATCGCCAGGTGCGGTGCGGGCACGGCGCCGAAGCGCGGGGGACCGCCGGGCGGGAGGACGAGGAGCACGCCGATGCGGTGGACCCCGGCGTCGACGGCGTCGAGGTCGACGGCCAGGGTGTGCCGGTCGGCCGGCTCCTCGGAGACCCGGACCCCGGGGAAGCCGGGGGCGCCCGGGTGCGCCAGGGCTCCGGGGCCGGTGAGCCGGCCCCGCTCGTCCGCCAGCGAGGCCAGTGCGAGCACGGCGGTGCCCGCCGAGACCCTGACCTCCACCCGGCTGTGGGACACGGGGTGGTTCTGCCCCCGGACCAGTTCGGCCGTCATCGTGCAGCCCCTCCCCCGTGCCTTCTTCTCTTGTTTCCCGGTGTTCCGGTGTCCGTGTGCCGGTGTTACAGGTGCGGCAGGATCGCCGGCATGAGGTCCTGGAAGGTCCGGCCGTTGGCCGGGTTGCCGAGGGCCGTCATCTGCCAGCCGCCGCCGACCCGGGACACCTTCGCCATGATCTGGGCGGTGTACTGGCCGCCGCCGTCGAGGGTGTAGCGGGCCAGTTCCTGGCCGTTGGTCTCGTCGACGATGCGGCAGAACGCGTTCTGCACTTCCTGAAAGGTCTGGCCGGTGAACGAGTTCACCGTGAAGACGATCGTGTCGATGTGCACCGGCACGCGCTGGAGGTCGACGAGGATGGCCTCGTCGTCCCCGCCCTGTCCGACGCCGCCGACGAGGTTGTCGCCGGTGTGCCGGACCGAGCCGTCGTCGCTCTGCAGGTGCCGGAAGAACACCACGTCCACGGGCTGCTTGTCGGCGAACAGCACCGCCGAGGCGTCCAGGTCGATCTCGCGGGTGCGCGAGCCGAACAGCCCCCGGCGCTTGGCCGCCTGCCAGCCGAGGCCCATCCGGACCGCGGTCAGCGTGCCTCCGCCCTGCTTCTCCAGACTGATGGCCTGACCCTTGGTCATGTTGACCGTCACGCGCGTCCCCTCTCCATAGCCACCCCCAGGCAGCGTGTACCTGCGGCTGTTGCCACACCCTACTGACCGGCCACGGGTCAGGCGAGGCCCGCTTCCCGCATCTGCCGGAGCTCCTTCTTGAGCTCGCCCACCTCGTCCCGGATGCGGGCTGCGACCTCGAACTGGAGCTCGGCGGCCGCTCCCCTCATCCGCTCGGTCATCTGCTCGATGAGGGCGGCCAGTTCGGCGGCGGGGCGGTCCGTGAGCACCTCGGCGCCCTTGGCGCCCTTGGCCCCCTTGCCGGCCTTGGCCGGGGCGGCCGCGCCGAGCGCCGGGACCGGGGCCTTCGCGCCCTTGCCGTCCTTGGTCTGCCGGTAGCCGGTGCCGAGCAGCTGCTCGGTGTCGAGCTCCTCGCGGGCGATGGTGGCGACGATGTCGTTGATCTTCTTGCGGAGCGGCTGCGGGTCGATCCCGTTGGCCGTGTTGTACGCGATCTGCTTCTCGCGGCGCCGGTTGGTCTCCTCGATGGCCTTCTCCATCGCGGGGGTGATCTTGTCCGCGTACATGTGGACCTGGCCGGAGACGTTGCGCGCGGCGCGGCCGATGGTCTGGATGAGGGACGTCCCGGAGCGCAGGAAGCCCTCCTTGTCGGCGTCGAGGATCGCCACCAGCGAGACCTCGGGCAGGTCGAGGCCCTCGCGCAGGAGGTTGATGCCGACCAGGACGTCGTACTCGCCGGAGCGCAGCTCGCGCAGCAGCTCGATGCGGCGCAGGGTGTCGACGTCGCTGTGCAGGTAGCGGACCTGGATGCCGAGCTCCAGGAAGTAGTCGGTGAGGTCCTCGGCCATCTTCTTGGTGAGGGTGGTGACCAGGACGCGCTCGTCCTTCTCCACCCGCCGGCGGATCTCGTGCACCAGGTCGTCGATCTGGCCCTCGGTGGGCTTGACGACGACCTCGGGGTCGACGAGGCCGGTGGGGCGGATGATCTGCTCGACGAAGCCGTCGGCGCGCGAGAGCTCGTAGGTGCCGGGAGTGGCCGACAGGTAGACGGTCTGGCCGATGCGCTCCTGGAACTCCTCCCACTTCAGGGGCCGGTTGTCCAGCGCGGACGGCAGCCGGAAGCCGTGGTCGACCAGGGTCCGCTTGCGCGAGGCGTCGCCCTCGTACATCGCGCCGATCTGCGGCACGGTGACGTGCGACTCGTCGATGACGAGGAGGAAGTCCTCGGGGAAGTAGTCGATGAGCGTGTTGGGCGCGGAGCCGCGCTCGCGGTCGTCCATGTGCAGCGAGTAGTTCTCGATGCCGGAGCAGGAGCCGATCTGGCGCATCATCTCCAGGTCGTAGGTGGTGCGCATGCGCAGGCGCTGGGCCTCCAGCATCTTGCCCTGCTTCTCCAGCTCGGCGAGGCGCTCGGCCAGCTCCGCCTCGATGCCGGTGATCGCCTTCTCCATGCGCTCGGGGCCGGCGACGTAGTGGCTGGCGGGGAAGACGTACAGCTCGCGGTCCTCGCTGATGACCTCGCCGGTCAGCGGGTGCAGGGTGGAGAGCGCCTCGATCTCGTCGCCGAACATCTCGATGCGGACGGCCAGTTCCTCGTAGACCGGGAAGATCTCGATGGTGTCGCCGCGCACCCGGAAGGTCCCCCGGGTGAAGGCCACGTCGTTGCGGGTGTACTGGATGTCGACGAAGCGGCGCAGCAGCCGGTCCCGGTCGATCTCCTCGCCGACCTTGAGCGGGACCATCCGGTCCACGTACTCCTGCGGGGTGCCGAGGCCGTAGATGCAGGACACGGAGGCGACGACGATCACGTCGCGCCGGGTGAGCAGCGAGTTGGTCGCGGAGTGGCGCAGCCGCTCCACCTCCTCGTTGATCGAGGAGTCCTTCTCGATGTAGGTGTCCGACTGCGGAACGTAGGCCTCGGGCTGGTAGTAGTCGTAGTACGACACGAAGTACTCGACGGCGTTGTTCGGCAGGAGCTCGCGGAACTCGTTCGCCAGCTGGGCGGCGAGGGTCTTGTTCGGCGCCATCACCAGGGTCGGGCGCTGGAGCTTCTCGATCATCCAGGCGGTGGTCGCCGACTTGCCGGTGCCGGTCGCACCCAGCAGGACGACGTCCTTCTCACCCGCGCGGATGCGCTTCTCCAGCTCGGCGATGGCCGCCGGCTGGTCGCCGCTGGGCTGGTAGGGGCTGACGACCTCGAAAGGCGCCACCGTTCGTTCGATCTTCGATACGGGCCGCATGACTCCACCGTACGGCCCCCCACTGACACTCGGGCGCCCGCACGACGCCCCGCGCCCCTCCGGGGAGCCCCCCCCGGGAGCCGGCGGGCCCGTCGGACGGAGCGGCCTCCTCCTTTCTGGTCCGTTTGTCGTAGTTCGGTGGCGTCCGTGTGATCTTCGAGCCCATGATCGCGGTGAACGCTCCGCCGTGAAGTGCACAGCCACAACATCTGCCGCTCCGCATCCGTCTGACGCGGGAACAGGGCTCACGACCCGAGGAGAACGCACATGTACGTCCGATCCGCCGCCGCCGCGGCAGCCGCCGCCTTCCTGGGCCTCACCCTGACCGTGCTGGGCGGGACGGCGCCGGCCTCCGCCGGTCCCGGATCCGCGCCGGGCTCGGCGGGGCTCCTGGGCCCCACCGTGTACGCCCACCGGGGGGCCTCCGCGTACGCCCCGGAGAACACCCTCGAAGCGATCGACCTGGCGATGCGGCTGGGCTTCGACTGGGTCGAGAACGACGTCCAGCGGACCAGGGACGGCGAGCTGGTGGTGATCCACGACGACACCCTGGCCCGCACCACCGACGCCGAGCAGGTCTTCCCCGACCGCAAGCCCTGGCGGGTCAAGGACTTCACGGCGGCGGAGATCGCCCGGCTGGACGCGGGCAGCTGGTTCTCCCCGCGCTTCGCCGGCGCCCGGGTGCCGACCCTGCGCCAGTACATGGAGCGGGTCCAGGACAACCGCCAGCGGCTGCTGCTGGAGATCAAGAAGCCGGAGCTCTATCCGGGGATCGAGGAGCAGACCCTGAAGGTCCTGGAGGAGACCGGCTGGCTGGACGCGCAGCACGTCGCGCGCCGGCTGGTGGTGCAGAGCTTCAGCGCGGACTCCGTGCGCACCGTGCACCGCCTGCGCCCCGACCTGGTCACGGCCTTCCTGGGCACCCCGGCCGTGGCCGACCTGCCCCGGTACGCCGAGTTCACCGACCGGATCAACCCGTGGCACACGACGATCTCGGCCGACTGGGTGGCGGCGGTGCACCGGCTGCGGGGGGCGCACGGCAAGGCGATGGAGGTGGACACCTGGATCGTGGACGACGCGCCCACGGCCCGGAAGGTCCGGGAGATGGGGGTGGACGGCATCATCACGAACGCCCCGGACGTCGTACAGGGGGCGGTGGGCGGCTACTAGGCCGACGCCTCGGCGTGCGGGGCTGTCGGCGGGGAGCCGTACCGTGGAGGCGTGGACAGCACCCAGCGGCCCCGCGGGCCGCACCTCGAATGGACCGTCCTCCCCAGCGAGATCGGTCCCCTGCTCCTGGCCGCGACCCCCGAGGGTCTGGTCCGGGTGGAGTTCCACGCCGGGCCCGACCGGGTCGGCCGGATGGTCGAAGCGCTGGTCTCCCGGCTCGGCGCGGACGCCTGGCGGCCGGACCCGGGCCGGGAGGTGCTGCTGGCGGAGCCGATACGCCAGCTGGAGGCGTACTTCGCCGGGACGCTGCGCCGCTTCGACCTGCCCCTGGACTGGCGGCTCAGCTCCGGGTTCAACCGCCAGGTGCTGCTGGAGCTCGACCGGTCGGTGCCCTACGGGTCGGTGGTCGGGTACGGCGAGCTGGCCGCCCGGGTCGGGCAGCCGGGGGCGGCCCAGGCCGTGGGCAACGCCATGGGTTCCAATCCGCTGCCGCTGGTGGTGGCCTGCCACCGCGTGGTGGAGAACGACGGCGGCATCGGGGGCTTCGGGGGCGGGCTGGAGGCCAAGCGGACCCTCCTCGCACTGGAGGGCGTCCTCCCGCGGCCCCTGTTCTAGGCCGTCCCCTCCGGACCCTGCTCCCGGCTCCGCCGGCGGGCCCTTCCGTCGGGGTCCCCGCCGTCCGGCTTTACCCGGTTCCCCCGGGCGGTAAGGGGTGGGACACTGCGGCGGTGACTACTGCTGCCGCCTGCGGCCCCACCGCGTACGGTCCCGCCCGACCCGTCCCGCCCGCACGCCCGCGACGGGGGTGTCCGGCGTGACGGCCTCCCCCGGATCCCCGCCCGCGGCGTCCTCCGCCACGGCGCAGGCCGCCCCGCCCGTCTCCGCGGCGGAGCTGCCCCGCATCCAGCGCCGGATCTCCACGGTCCTGATCGCCGGGCAGATGCTGGGCGGCCTGGGCGTGCCGATCAGCATCGCCCTGGCCCCCGTGCTGGCCACCGAGATCAGCGGCACCGAGGCCCTGTCCGGCTTCGCCTCCACCGCCGCGGTGATCGGTACCGCCCTGGTCTCCCTGCCCCTCGCCGCCCTGACGACCGCCCGCGGGCGCCGGGCGGGGCTGACGGCGGGCTACGCGATCGGCACGCTCGGGGCGGGCCTCGTCGTCCTGGCCGCCTCGGTGAAGAGCTTCCCGCTGCTCATGCTCGGCATGGCCGCCTTCGGCGCCGCCTCCTCCGCCAACCTCCAGGCCCGCTTCGCGGCGGCCGACCTCGCCGCCCCCGACCGGCGGGCCCGCGCGATCTCGGTGGTGGTCTGGGCCTCCACGATCGGCGCGGTGCTCGGCCCCAACCTCTCCGCCCCGGCCAGCGACAGCTTCGCCGGCACCTCCATACCCCAGACGGCGGGGCCCTTCGTCTGGGCCGCCGCCGTCTTCGTCCTCACCGGCACCCTGCTCGCCGCCCTGCTGCGTCCGGACCCGCTGCTGACCGCCCGGGCGCTGGCGGCGCCCGGCGAGGAGACCCGCCAGAGCCGCTCGCTGCGCGCCGGGCTCGCGGCCGTCAAGGCCTCGCCGCGGGCGCGGCTGGCGCTGCTCACCGTCGCGGTGTCGCACACCACCATGGTCTCGATCATGGTGATGACCCCGGTCGACCTCGGCCACCACGGCGCCGGCCTGAAGCTGGTCGGGCTGGTGATCAGCGGGCACATCGCGGGCATGTTCGCCTTCTCGCCCGTCATGGGCTGGCTCGCCGACCGGCTCGGCAGGTTCTCCGTGATCGGCCTCGCCGCCGGGCTGCTCTCGCTCGCCGCCCTGCTGGCCGGCACCGCCGCCGGCAACCACGCGCAGAGCGCCGCCGGCCTCTTCCTGCTCGGCCTGGGCTGGTCGGCCGGCATGGTCTCCGGCTCGGCGCTGCTGACCGACTCGGTGCCGCAGCCCTCGCGGGCCGCCGTACAGGGTCTGAGCGACCTGACGATGAACGCGGCGGCCGGCCTCGGCGGTGCGGCCGCCGGCCTGGTCATGTCCCGGGCCGGCTACGGGTGGCTCAACGCCATCGGTGCCTCGCTGCTGCTGCCGATGGCGGCGCTGGCCCTGTTCACCGCCCGGCGCCACCCGGTGGCCGCCGCGCCGCAGGGGGACGTCAGAGGTTGATGTGGTAGGCCTTGCGCAGCGTCTCGTGGACCGTCCAGGTGGTCCGGTCGCCCTCGCGCAGCACGCAGGCCGATCCGGGGGCCAGCTCCAGCGTCGCCCCGCCCTCGACCTCGACGGTGGCGCGGCCGCTGACGACCACGAACAGCTCGTCGGCCTCGGTGTCGGTGACCACCCCGGGGGTGATCTGCCAGATGCCCCGGATCTGGGAGCCGTCCTCGGACTCCCAGAGCACCTTCCCCGTCACCACCGGGCTGCCGGAGACGATCTGCGCGGGGTCGAGGTCCTCGGCCTCCAGCTCGCCGTCGGGGACGTCCGCGACGGAAAGGGCGAAGGAGGCGGGGGCGTTGTGGTCACTGGTGCTCATGGTGCGCCAGCCTAGGGCGGCCGCACCCGCTGCGGGGTGATCAGAGCGTCCAGCGCGGACGCGGCACACACGTCACTCCGTCGAGCCATGAGGGCGGCTTCGCGCCGACGTGGGGAGGGGCGCGTTTGGGGGTCCGCCTCCCGTGCCATGGATGGGGACATGCCACAGCACAGAGCATCCGAGGTCCCGGTCCTGTCGGACGAGGTGCGCGAGGCGCTCGCCGCGCGCCGGCCCGTCGTCGCCCTGGAGTCGACGATCATCGCGCACGGCCTGCCCCGGCCCCGCAACCTCGAGGTGGGCCTGGAACTGGAGGACCTCGTACGGGCGGAGGGTGCGGTCCCCGCGACGGTGGCGGTCCTCGACGGGGTGGCGTACGCGGGCCTGGACAAGGCCCGCCTGGAACGGATCGCGGCGGGCGGGGGCGTGCGCAAGCTCGGCCACCGCGACCTCGCCCCGGCCCTCGCGGCGGGTGCCACGGGCGCGACGACGGTCTCGGCGACGGCCCTCCTGGCCGCGCGGGCCGGCCTGCGGGTCTTCGCCACGGGCGGACTGGGCGGCGTGCACCGGGAGTTCACGCAGACCCAGGACGAGTCGGCGGACCTGTCGCTGCTGGCGCGCACCCGGATCACGGTGGTGTGCGCGGGGGTGAAGTCGATCCTGGACGTCCCCGCCACGCTCCAGCGGCTGGAGACGCTCGGCGTCGGGGTCGTCGGCTACCGGACGGACCGCTTCCCCGGGTTCTACCTGGCCGACTCCGGCGAGCCGGTGGACTGGACGGTGGAGCGCCCGGAGGAGGTGGCGGAGGTGATGGCCGCCCAGGACGCCGTGGGCGGGCCCGGATCCGCCCTGGTGGTGGCCAACCCCGTCCCGGTGGAGGAGCAGTTGGACCCCGGCCTCCACGACCGCGTCCTGGCGCAGGCGCTGGCCGAGTGCCGGGAGCGCGGGATCACGGGACAGGCGGTGACCCCGTTCCTGCTGGGGTTCCTGGTACGGGCGACCGGCGGGGCCTCGCTGGAGGCGAACCTGGCGGCGGTACGGGGCAACGTGCGCCTCGGGGCCCGGATCGCCGGGGCCTGGGCGGACCGGGCGTGACGGGGGCACCGGGTGCGCTGCTGGTCGTCGGGGACGTGGTCACGGACGTGGTGGCGGTGCACCGGGAGCCCCTCGCCCCGGCCACCGACACCGCCGCCCGCATCCGCACCCTGCCCGGCGGCGCCGGCGCCAACGCGGCCTGCTGGGCGGCCCGTACGGGCACCGCCGAGGTGCGGCTCCTCGCCCGCGTGGGCTGCGAGTCCGCGCGCTGGCACGAGCGGGCACTGGTCGACGCCGGGGTACGGCCCCGGCTGGTGGTGGACCCGGCCGAGCCCACCGGAACGGTCGTGGCGCTGGTCGGGGAGGACGCGGAGCGGACGTTCCTGACCGACAGCGGGGCCTCCCTGCGGCTGTGCCCCGCCGACTGGGCGCCCGCGCTGCTGGACGGCGCGGCCCACCTCCACCTGTCCGGCTACCTGTTCTTCGCCGAACCGAGCCGGGAGCTGGCCCTGGTCGCGCTGCGGGCCGCCCGGACGCGGGGGGTGCCGGTCAGCGTGGACCCGGCGTCGGCGGGGTTCCTCGCCGAACTGGGCCCCGAGGCCTTCCTGACGGCGGTGGCGGGGGCCGGGATCCTCCTGCCGAACGAGGACGAGGCCCGGCTGCTGGCCGGCTCGGCGGACACGGCCCGGGCCGCGGAGGCCCTCAGCCGGCGGGTGCCGCTGGTGGTGGTGACGCGGGGCACGGGCGGTGCGCTCGTCGCCGAGGGCGGGCGGATCACGGCGGAGGTCGAGGCGGAGCCCGCGGACGCGGTGGACACCACGGGGGCGGGCGACGCGTTCACCGGAGGCTTCCTGGCCGCCCGCCTGTCGGGCGCCGCCCCGGCGGAGGCCACCCGCGCGGGCTGCCGCGCGGCGGCCCGCGCGGTGACCCGCCTGGGCGGCCGCCCCTGAGCCCCTCCCGGCCCCGCCGGCCGCAGGGGGCCGATCCGGGCTGACGCGAAAGACACGGCCTAGCCGTCGGGGAGGCCGGTCCAGGCCGGGTGGCGGGGGTCATCCGCGCGGACCAGGACGTCCGCCGCCGACGCCGGGTCCGTCTCCCGTGCGTAGCGGGCGAACGCCGGCAGGGTCCAGCGCTCGGAGGGGGGCGTGCGCCGGGCCAGCGCCCCCTCCGAGAGGCTGACGTGCACGCTCAGGTCGAAGGGGAACCAGTGGCCCAGCAGCAGCGGGCCGTGCACGATCAGGGCCCCGCCCGGGGGGAGTTCGGCGTACGGGCTGCGGGTCGCGCGGTCGGTCACCGGGTCCCACAGGTCCGGCAGGACCCGGCCGCTGCCGCCCGGGTCCGTCGGCGCGAAGACCTCGCGCCACAGCGCGCCGGTGTCGTACCAGCCGCCGAGGTAGGCGTCCACGTCCTCCCGGCCGAACTCGAACCGCAGGGACGCCGGCCGCAGGAACCCCCCGGCCGCCACCACCTGCACCGACCGGCCGCGCAGCCGCAGGGCGTCGGCCAGTTCACCGGCCAGGACCCCGGTGTCGGCCGCCGGCGCACCGTCGATGCCCACGCGGTGCCACGCACCGCCCTCCGGGGGCGCGCCGAGGTGGCCGGCGAGCCGCTCGGCCATCCGCTGCCAGGTGATCGCTTCGAGCTTCACGGGCCCATTGTCAGTGGTCGCGCTTAGCGTTTTTCACGAGGGATCACCGGTGAACAGGAGCCGGCGGCCCGACTCTTTGGGGAGGGGTCTGTCATGGCTCGGGAGACGACGTACCTGGAGCTGTCGCAGGAGGACGGCGCGGCGCACAAGTTCTACGAGGTGACGGTGGACGGCGTCCTCGTCTCCGTGCGCTACGGCCGCATCGGCGCGGCCGGGCAGCTCCAGAGCTCGTCGTTCCCGACCGTGGAGAAGGCCCGGGCGGCCGCGGCCAAGAAGGTCGGCGAGAAGGTCCGCAAGGGGTACGCCCCGGCGGTGCGGGGGGCTCGGGCCGCGCGGCCGGTGACCCGCCGCCAGGTGGCCTCGGCGCCGTCGACGGCCCGCGCGGTGGCGCCGGTGCTGTGGCGCTTCCGCACCGGCTCCGCGGCCTTCGGCATCCACGTGGACGAGGACCGCTGCTGGGTCGGCAACCAGGCCGGAGACGTCTACACGGTGAGCCACGGCGGCGAGGTGCTCGCCCGCTACTCGCTGCCGGACGGGGTGAAGTGCCTGGTCGCGGACGAGTTCTGGATCTACGCGGGCTGCGACGACGGCACGGTGTACGACCTGTCGTCGAAGGTGCCGTTCGCGGCGTACGGGATAGCGGCCGATGTCGACATCTACTGGCTCGACATCCACGAGGGCGTGCTCAACGTCTCCGACGCGAACGGCGGCCTGACGGTCATCGACCACGAGGACGAGCACCAGTGGTCGCGCAGGTCCGCCGGCGCGGGCGCCTGGATGGTCCGGGCGGACGAGCGGGCGGTGTACCACGGCCACAGCGGCGGTGTGACGGCCTACGCGGCCGACGGCACGGGCCAGTTGTGGCACACCAGGACGCCCGGCGGGGTGCTGTTCGGCTGGCAGGAGCAGGACGCGGTGTACGCGGGCACGGTGCGCAACACCGTGCAGCGCCTGTCGAAGGCGACGGGCGCGGTCGAGGCCTCGTACCCGTGCGACGCGGCCGTGTACTCGTGCGCCACCTCGCCGGACGGCCGCCACGTGTTCGCCGGTGACTCCTCGTCCTCGGTGTACTGCTTCGACGCCGACGGGCGGCGGCTGTGGAAGCTGGGCACCGGCGGCGGGTCCGCGCTGTCGATGCAGTACCTCGACGAGCGGCTCTACCTGGTCACGACGGACGGTTCGCTGGTGTGCGTGGACGCGAGCGAGGCGGCGATCGCGGCGGCCCAGCAGGGGTCCGTGCCGGCGGCGGTGGACGTGAAGTCCGCCGCGGCGCTGCCGGTCTTCACCCCGGCGGCCTCGGCGGCTGCGGTGGCGACGGTCTCGGTCGCCTCGGTCCCCTCGGGCGGTGTCGTGGTCGAGTGCGTGCAGGTGGGCGGGCGGATGCGGGTGCAGGTGGTGTCGGACGGCTTCGAACCGAGCTGGAACGTGCAGTTCCCGCGCGGGATACGGGAGGCCGGGGCCCGGTACGTGGTGGACGGCCTGCACGCGGCGACCGGTGGCTTCTACCGGGTGCGCGGGGAGATACGCCGGCTGGTCTGACCCGTCGGGCCGCCGGGCCCGCGGCCCGCGGGCGGTGTCGTGGTGGACGGGGGTCTCCACGGCACGGCCCGCGGGTGCGCGGGGGCCGTCGCGGAGGTGTGGTCCGGGCAGTCGCAGGGGGTGGCGCCGGGCGGGGTCGGCGCGGGTACGGCCCAGGGCTGGTCGTCGGCGAGACCGCAGGTGATGTGGAGGACGACGGGTGCGGTGCCGAGGTTGCGGCCGAGGTGGACGTGGTCGTGGCCTTCGGGTTCGACGAAGGCGGCCCCTGCGGGGTGGACCTCGACGGTGCCGTCGGACAGGATCCGGGTGAGGGTGCCCGAGGCGACGACCGCGATCAGCGGGACGAGGTGGTAGTGCCAGCCCGTACAGCCGCCGGGTGCGATGACGACCTCCCGGCCCGTGAGGTCCGCCGGGAACCCGGTTCTCGGGCGCCGTTCCGCCGTGGCCTGCCGTCCGCCCATGCGCTGTCCTCCCTGCGCTCTCCTCCACGGGCTCACCACGGCCCGCACCGGGTGACGCTAGGCCGAGGTCACAAGGTCGGGACAGATTTTCGGAATAACCAACAACCCATCCCCGCAAGGTGATAGAGGACCCGGTCGGCGGTATCACAACGGCATGAGTCTCGTCGTCTTCGAGTCACAGAAGCCGATCCACTGCGCCGAGTGCCGACAGGGCCCCCTGCGCCGCCTCGTCCGCGAGGCCGGTGTGCCGCGCTGCCTGGACTGCGCCGATCTCGGGCACCTCGTGTACCTGCCGCGCGGCGACGCGGCGCTCACCCGCAGGGCGCGGGAGGCGAGTTCGCTGTCGGCCGTCGTGGTGCGCCGGCACCGGGGACGTCGCCGCTACGAGCGCCAGGGCCTGCTGGTCGAGGACGCCGCGCTGGCCCGCGCCGAGCGGGCCTGCCTCGCCGACGCCGACGCCAGGGCCCGGCGCAGGGAGCGCGACCGCCGCCGCCGCGCGGCCGAGGACGTACGGTTCACGGCGGCCTTCGCCGCCGAGATACTCCGCCTGTTCCCCGGCTGTCCGCCCGAGCGGGCGCGGGCGATCGCCGCCCACGCCTCGGTGCGCGGCAGCGGGCGGGTGGGGCGTACCGCGGCCGGCCGGGCCCTGGACGGGCAGGCGGTGTCGATGGCGGTCCGCGCGGCCGTGCGGCACACCGACACCGAGTACGACGCGCTGCTGATGGCCGGGGTGCACCGGTTCGAGGCCCGTGCCCGGCTGGCGGCGCGGATCGATGCGATCCTCGACGGCTGGCGCGCGGGCCCCGTCAGCTGACGCGGAAGCGGCGGTAGAGGAGCACTCCGCCGAGGAGGAGGGCGCCGCTGCCGGGCAGCAGGTAGCCGAGGCCGTCGGAGCCGGTGTGGGCGAGGGCCGAGGTGTCGCCGGGCGGCAGGGACGGGGCGGCCGGCGCGGTCGGGGGCGGGGTGGCCGGCCGCTCGGTCACCGGCGGCACGGGCTGGGGCGGCTTGGCTCCGGTGGGGGTCTCGACGTTCACGGAGCTGTTCCCGTGGGAGGCGTTGCCGACGCCGACGACGTTGACCGAGTTCCCGCTGACGTTGAGCGGGAGGTCCACGGGGAGCTGGATGCCGTTGCCCGACAGCAGCCCCGGCGATCCCTTCGCACCGCCCTGCGCGACGGCCCCTCCCCCCTGGACGGATCCGGGGCTGGCCGGACGGGCGGGCCCCGGACCGGGGCGGCCGCCGTCCGGGGCCGCGTTGGTACAGCGGTTGCCCGCGGCGGGGTTGAGGACTCCGGCCACGTTCACGGTGTTCCCGCACGCGTTGACCGGGACGTGCACCGGCAGCTGCACCAGGTTCCCCGAGAGCAGCCCCGGCGACCGCTCGGCGGATCCGCCCGCGTCGGCGTCGGCGTGGGCGAGGCCCACCCCCGCCACCGCCAGGCCGCCGCCCGCGACCATCGCCGCGATCAAGCCGTTCCGACGACTGTGACGCATCAGTTTTCCTGCCTTCCGGAGGGTTTCAGGGCGTCGCGCCCGTACCGGAGACAACGCGGTAGACCCGTTCGGGTTATAGAGCCGGTAGGCATTTCACTCCATTGTGTACTGGGTAGTGCCTACTTCATGACTGAACGCCCCCTGCTCCTGCTGGACGTGGACGGCCCGCTCAACCCCTTCCGGTCCCTCTCCGCGGGTCTGCGCGGCTACACCAGCCACCGGATGCGCCCGGACGTCTGGCTCTCCTACCGCGACCCGGAGTCCCGGCGGGCGCGGCGCGGCGTGCGGGTACGCCTCCACCCCGCGCACGGCGCCCGGCTGCTGGCCCTGCCCTTCGAACTCGCCTGGGCCACCGCCTGGACGCACCAGGCCAACACCCTGATCGCCCCGCACATCGGGCTGCCCGCCGACCTCCCCGTCGTCGACTGGCCCGAGCTCTTCGCCCGCGACCCGGACGGCCTCTCCTGGAAGACCCGGCACCTGCTCGACTGGGCGGCCGGCCGGCCCTTCGCCTGGGTCGACGACATGATCACCCCGCAGGACCGGGCCTGGGTCCGCGCGCACCATCCGGCCCCGGCCCTCCTGCTGCGCGTCCACCCGCGTCACGGCCTGCGCGACCGGGACTTCACCGCCCTGTCCTCCTGGGCGGCCGGGCTCACCCCCGCAGGGCGCTGACCGGGTCCGGGGACGGCCGGCCGGTGGGCCACCAGTCGTCCGTCCCCGGGCGGCACTCGTACGCGTACCAGAGGCCCTCGCGACCCAGCCGCAGCTGGCGGGTGCGGTCCGTGAGGCGGTTGCGCTCGGGACGGAAGGAGCCCAGGCCGGCCGCGAGCAGGCTGGGACGGGCCCGGTCGAAGGGGCCGGCCGGCGGGTCCCACGGCTCGTCGAGGACGGTGAGCGCGGGCAGGCCCCCCTGCCGCCAGGCCGCGGCGGCCCGGGCCAGGTCGGTGGTGGTCCGCCCGGTGGCCCGGGCCAGGTCCCGGTAGAGGGCGCGGGCGGCTCCGGTGAGGCCGGCCGTGGGGTGCGCGGAGGCCAGCCGGACGGCGTCCTGCCAGAGGCCGAGCCCGCCGATCGGGTCCTCGCCCGTGGTGAGCAGGGCCAGGGCGCGGGCGGCGGCGTCGCCGGCGAGCTGCTCCAGCGCCAGCGGGTCCGGGGCCGCCGGGTCGGCGGGATAGACGGGCGGCTGGCCCGCCACGGCGGGTGCGGCGAGCGGGGCGGGCAGCGGGGGCAGGAAGGTACGGGCCGCCGCCGCGCGGGCCGGGACGCCGGGGAAGTCCGGTACGGCGTCGGGCCGTTCCCGCGCGGCATGGGCGGCGTTGCGGCGGGCGAGGTCGTCGAGGAGCTCCCGCTCGCCCCGGCCGCGCAGGAGCAGCAGGACGAACGGGTCGGTGTCGAGGAGGCGGGCCGCCCGGTAGCAGAGGGCCGCGGCGTGCTTGCAGGGCGGGCGGGCGGGGTCCGGGCAGGAGCAGCGGGCGGTGAGTTCGCCCGCGCCGGGCAGGATCCGCCCGGCGAGGGACTGCGGGACCTCCCGCTCCAGCAGCGCCGCCAGGGCGGCGGGATCGGCCGCCACGTCCTCCAGCACCTCGGCCCACTCGGCGTCGGTGAAGGCGGCCAGGGCCAGCTCCGTGCGGTACGGGCGGGCCTTGCTGCCGCGGACGTAGGCCACGATCCGGCCGGGGGTGACCGTGACCGCGTCGACGTGGCCCTCGGCGGCGTAGGCGCGGCCGCGCGCGAGGCGGGCCGCGTCCGGGGCGCGCTCCTCCAGGGCGCGCACCCAGGCCCGGCCCCACCAGGTGGCGGCCTCGGCCCCGGCGGGCACGGTCTCGAAGGTGCGGCGGCGGTCCTCCCGCGCGGTGATCATGCCGGCCTCCGCAGGGAGACGAGGTCGGCCAGCTCCCGGTCGCCGAGCTCGGTGAGGGCGGCCTCGCCGGAGCCGAGGACGGCGTCGGCGAGGGCGCGCTTGGTTTCGAGGAGTTCGGCGATGCGGTCCTCGACGGTGCCTTCGGCGATGATGCGGTGGACCTGGACGGGCTGGGTCTGGCCGATGCGGTAGGCGCGGTCGGTGGCCTGCTCCTCGACGGCCGGGTTCCACCAGCGGTCGTAGTGGACGACGTGGCCGGCCCGAGTGAGGTTGAGGCCGGTCCCGGCGGCCTTGAGGGAGAGCAGGAAGACGGGGACCTCGCCGGACTGGAAGCGGTCGACGAGTTCCTCGCGGCGGGGTACGGGGGTGCCTCCGTGCAGCAGCTGGGTGGGGACGCCGCGGGCGGCGAGGTGGCGTTCGAGGATGCGGGCCATCGTCACGTACTGGGTGAAGACCAGGACCGAGCCGCCCTCGGCCAGGATGGTGTCCAGGAGCTCGTCGAGCAGGGCGAGCTTGCCCGAGCGGTGCGGGATGCGCGGATCGGCCTCCCGCAGGTACTGGGCGGGGTGGTTGCAGATCTGCTTGAGCGAGGCCAGCAGCTTCATGATCATGCCGCGCCGCTCGATGCCCTCGCTCCCCTCGATCACGGCCATCGCCTCCTCCACCGCCGCCTGGTAGAGCGAGACCTGCTCCCGGGTCAGGGACACCGGATGGTCGGTCTCGGTCTTCGGCGGCAGCTCGGGCGCGATGCCGGGGTCGGACTTCCTGCGGCGCAGCAGGAACGGCCGCACCAGCGCCGCCAGCCGGGCGACGGCGGCCTCGTTGCCCCCGTCCTCCTCGGCCTGGTGCTCCACCGGGCGGGCGTGCCGGGCGCGGAAGGTGGTGAGCGGACCGAGCAGCCCGGGCGTGGTCCAGTCGAGCAGGGCCCACAGCTCGGAGAGGTTGTTCTCGACGGGGGTGCCGGTGAGGGCCACCCGCGCCGGGGCCGGGATCGTGCGCAGCGCCTTCGCGGTCGCCGAGTGCGGGTTCTTGACGTGCTGCGCCTCGTCGGCGACGACCAGTCCCCAGCCCTGGGCGGCCAGCCGCGCGGCCGAGGCCCGCATGGTCCCGTAGGTGGTGAGGACGAAGCCGCCCCCGAGGGAGTCCAGGCTGCGGTCCCCGCCGTGGAAGCGGCGCACGGGCGTGCCCGGCGCGAACTTCTCGATCTCCCGCTGCCAGTTCCCCAGCAGCGAGGCCGGGCACACCACCAGCGTGGGTTCCGGACGGGCCCGGTGCAGGTGCAGCGCGATCAGCGTGACGGTCTTGCCCAGGCCCATGTCGTCGGCCAGGCACCCGCCCAGTCCGAGCGAGGTCATCAGGTCCAGCCAGGCCAGACCGCGCAGCTGGTAGTCCCGCAGCACCGCCTTCAGCCCCGCCGGCGCCACCATCGGGCCGGGCTCGCCCGCCAGCCGGTCCCGCAGCGCGGCCAGGGCCCCCACCGGGACGGCCTCCACCGTCTCCCCGTCGACCTCGGCCGTCCCCGTCAGTACGGTGGCCAGCGCGTCCACCGGGTCCAGCAGTCCCAGCTCCCGCTTGCGCGCCTTGCGCACCAGTTCGGGATCGACCCGCACCCACTGGTCGCGCAGCCGCACCACCGGCCGGTGGGCCTGGGCGAGGGCGTCCATCTCCGACGGGGTGAGCCGGTCCCCGCCCAGGGCGAGCTCCCAGGAGAACGCGAACAGCCCGGCGGCGTCGAAGAAGGCGGTGCCGTCGATGGCGGAGCCGGGCGCGGCCTGCCGGACGGCGGCGGTCGCGGTCAGGGTACGGGCCAGCTCGCGCGGCCAGTGGACCACGACCCCGACCCGCTCCAGCCGGGTCGCGGCGGCGCCCAGCAGGTCTTCGAGCTCCGGGTCGGACAGGGCCAGGGCGTCGGGCACGGGCTGGTCGAGCAGGCGCAGCAGCGGCGGCCAGACCCGGCCGGCCCGGCGCAGCGCGAGCACGGCGTCGATCCGGGCGCGCGGCCCGAACCCGGACGCGGCGGCCCCCGCCCACAGCTGCGCGGCGTCGGTCACCAGGGTCGGGTCGGCGAGGCTGTGCACCTGGACCACGGCGGCCCCGGCGCGGCGGACGTCCTCCGGCGCGGCCTCGTCGAACAGGCGGAAGGCGGACAGGTCGAGGCGCAGCGAGATCCCCACCCCGGCATCGGCGCCGGCCGCGACCTGCGCGGCCCACTCCTGTATCCCGGGCACGGGCTGCGGCTCCGCCGCGGCGAAGGGCGGGCCGGCCGCGAACGGCGCGGCGGGAGTGCGGGGCAGGGTGTCGGCGACGGCGTCGAGGAAGGCCCGGACCAGGGCCTGCGGTTCGGGCAGCGCCAGCGGGCGGCGCCCGGCGAGCGGGGTGGCGTACCCCTCGTACGGCAGGGCGGCGGCGACGGCGCGCAGGTACCCGACGTCATCGGCGTCGAGCGGCCCCGCGCGCCATGCGTCGACCCCGTCGGGGGTGAGCCCGGGCAGCAGGCGGCCCCGGGCGGCGAGCACCAGTGCCTGGACGGCGGCGGTGCCCCAGGCGCGGGTGGCGGGATGGGCGGCCGGGCTGCGGGCGGCCCGTACCAGCAGGGGCAGGGCCTCGGCCACGGGCAGGGACACGGCGGGCACGGTACGGGTGCGGATCCCGGAGCCGTGCGGCCGCACCACCTGGAGCGGATGCGCGGTCCCGGCGCCCTCGGGCAGCGGCTCTCCCTCGGGGCACCAGAAGGCGATCCGCCCCTCGCGGGGGACGGCCGCGGGCAGGAACACGGCGGCCCGGCGCAGCAGGGGCTGCGGCGGCGGCTGCGTGGTCACGGGGTCCCCCTCCCTGGTGCTCGGCTCCGCCCGGTCATCGCGGATCCACTGCCGCCGAGTCTAGGCGTGGCCACTGACAACGCCGCTGACCTGGGCATACGCGGGGCACGCAGGGCGTGCGACCATGGAAGGGAGGTCTCCGTCGGGTGAGGGACGACCATGCGCACCGGAAACGAACCCCTGACCGCCCGCAGTCCGCTGCGGCTGCGGTTCTGGCTGAGTCTGTGGGGGCTGGTCTGGGCCGCCGCCGGGGCGGCCGTGTTCTCGCTGGCCGAACGGCCCGGGTGGGCCGCGGCCTGCGCGGCGCTGGCGGTGCTGGCCGCCGTGGACCTGGCGGTCGTGGTGCGGCACATCCACCAGGGACCGCACTACCAGCCGGGCCGGGACGTCCCCCCGTACGAACCCCCGCGCAGCCGCTGACGAGCGACAGCCCGGCCTCGGGGCGGGCGGCTCCGGACAGGGGCGCCCAGGAACCCGGCCCCACCGCGGACGGCAGGCCCCGCCGGACCGCCGCCCCACCGCCGACGACCGCCCCCGCCGGACCGCTGCACGTGAAGCCCGCACGGGCCGAGCGCCCGCACCGGCCACCGCGGCACCGGACCGCTCCGCGTGAGGCCCGCACGGGCCGGGGCACCGGTCCCGACCCGCCGCGGCGCCGGGCCGCAGGCTCCCGGCGGATCCGCGGCGCCCGGTGTCTCAGCCCTCGAAGCCGGCCGCGGCCAGGTACTCCGGCCGGGGGTCGAGGGCGGCGGCGAGCCGGAAGTGGCGGCGGGCCTGCTCGTGCCGGCCGGATCGCTGGTGGGTGCGGGCCAGCGCGAAGTGGGCGAAGGCGTTGTCCGGCTCCCGCTCCAGGACCAGCTCGAACTCCAGCTGCGCGGGCCGCAGCTGGGCCGCCAGGAAGTAGGCCCGGGCCCGCAGCAGCCGGGCCGCGGTGTTCTCCGGGTGGGCGGCTATGACGGAGTCCAGCAGCCGGACCGCGCCGCGCGGGTCGCGGGCGGCGAGCAGCTGCTCGGCGGCCCTGTAGTCGATGACGTGGGTCTCGGGGCTCGGGGGGCCGGAGGACTCCGGCGGGGACGGCGGCGTGGGCGTGGTGTCGGGCACAGTGTGTCTCCTTCCCTCTGCGCACGCCCTCAACGCGCTTGCGCTCCGCGGTTGTTCCCCGTCACCCGGGGGCGCCGCCCGGCTACTCCGCCGGAGCCCCGGACTCCGCGTGCGCGGCGGCCCGGGCGGTGAGCTGCTCCCACACCCGGCGGACCTGGGGCTCCAGCGCCTCCAGCGGGCCGTCGTTGTCGATCACCAGCGTGGCCACGGCCAGCCGCTGCTCCCGGGTGGCCTGGGCGGCCATCCGGGCCCGGGCCTCCTCCTCGGTCATCCCGCGCAGGGCGGTCAGCCGGGCCAGCTGCGTCCCGGGGGCGGCGTCCACGACGACGACCAGGTCGTACAGCGGCGCGAGGCCGTTCTCGGTGAGGAGAGGTACGTCGTGGACCACGATCGCGCCGGCTCCCGCCGCCCGCTCCAGCTCGGCGGACCGGGCCCCGACCAGCGGGTGCACGATCGCGTTCAGGGTCCGGAGCTTCTCCTGGTCCGCGAAGACGATCGCCCCCAGCTTCGGCCGGTCGAGCGTTCCGTCGGCGGTCAGGACGGCGTCCCCGAAGGCCTCCACCACGGCCGCGAGGCCGGGCGTACCGGGCTCCACGACCTCCCGCGCGATCCGGTCGGCGTCCACGACGACCGCCCCGTACCCCGCCAGCAGCCGCGAGACCTCGCTCTTGCCGGCACCGATTCCGCCTGTCAGGCCCACCTTCAGCATACCCAGCACCCTAGCGCCCCTCCCCCGGACGGCTCCGGCCGCATCCCCCGGTCCTGCTACGCCTCGCCCTCGCGCTCGGCGAGGAACCGCTCGAACTCGCGGCCGATCTCGTCCGCCGTCGGGATCTCGGCCGGTTCGGCGATCATGTTGCCGCGGGTCTCGGCCCCGGCGGCGGCGTCGTACTGGTGCTCCAGACCCTGGACCAGGCTGACGAGCTCCTCGTCGCCCTCGCGGATCTGCCGGTCGATCTCCGTCTGCGTGCGGTGCGCCTCGGTGCGCAGGGCGTGGGCGACGGCCGGCAGGACCAGTCCGGTCGCGGCCGTGATCGCCTCCAGCGCGGTGAGCGCCGCGTCGGGGTACGGGGAGCGGGCGACGTAGTGCGGGACGTGCGCCGCGACGCCGAGCACGTCGTGCCCGGCCTGGCCGAGGCGGAACTCGACCAGCGACTCCGCGCTGCCCGGGACCTGCGCCTCGTCGAAGGGGCTGCGGTGGCCGGGCATGAGGTCGGTGCGGTTGCCGTGCGGGGTGATGCCGACGGGCCGGGTGTGCGGGACGCCCATGGGGATGCCGTGGAAGTTGACCGAGAGGCGCACGCCGAGCCGTTCGACGATCTGGCGGACGGCGACGGCGAAGCGCTCCCACTCCACGTCCGGCTCGGGACCCGACAGCAGCAGGAAGGGCGCGCCCGTGGCGTCCTGGACGAGGCGGACCTCCAGCCGGGGCTCCTCGAACTCCGACCAGTGGTCGCGCTGGAAGGTCAGCAGCGGGCGGCGGGCGCGGTAGTCGACCAGCCGGTCGGCGTCGAAGCGGGCCACCACCTGGTGGGGCAGGGTGTCCAGGAGCCGTTCGACGATCTGCTCCCCGGTCTCGCCGGCGTCGATGTACCCCTCGAAGTGGTAGAGCATGACCAGTCCGGCCGAGTCCTGGGCGAGCGCCACGTCGGCCACCGCCAGACCCTTGGCGTCCCATTCGTACAGACCCTGTGGATCAAGCACCGTCACCACTCCTCCCTCTCGCCGTGTTCTCTGCTGGGAACGTCCAAGGACGCCCCGCCATTCCCCAGTTGGCCGGATTCACGGGAATGCGACAAGCCCCCCTCCCCGGACGGGCCCCATCCCGAACGGGCCCCTCCCCGGAAGGGCCCCCTTCCCCGACGGGGAGGTTCCGGCAATGCGACGAGGCCCGCCCCCCGAAGGGGACGGGCCTCGCCGTTCAGCTCACCTCACGCCGGAGCGTGGTGCACGCTGCGCTGCGATCAGCTCTGGCCGCCGGCCAGCTTCTCGCGGAGCGCGGCCAGGGCCTCGTCGGACGCCAGGGCGCCGGAGGTCTCGTCCGCACCCTCGGAGGAGTAGGAGCCACCGGAGATGCCCGCACCGGCGTTGCCACCGGCGGCCGGGGCGGTCTCGCCCGCGGCGGCAGCGGCCTCGTCGGCCTCGCGGCTCTTGATGACCTGCGCCTGGTGCTGCTCGAAGCGGACCTGCGCCTCGGCGTACTGGCGCTCCCACGTCTCGCGCTGGGTCTCGTAGCCCTCGAGCCAGTCGTTGGTCTCGGGGTCGAAGCCCTCGGGGTAGATGTAGTTGCCCTGGTCGTCGTAGGACGCGGCCATGCCGTACAGGGTCGGGTCGAACTCGACCGACGCCGGGTCGGCACCGAAGGACTCGTTGGCCTGCTTGAGGGACAGCGAGATCCGGCGACGCTCGAGGTCGATGTCGATGACCTTGACGAAGATCTCGTCGTTGACCTGGACGACCTGCTCCGGGATCTCCACGTGGCGCTCGGCCAGCTCGGAGATGTGGACCAGACCCTCGATGCCCTCGTCCACGCGGACGAACGCACCGAACGGAACCAGCTTGGTGACCTTACCCGGGACGACCTGGCCGATCTGGTGCGTACGGGCGAACTGCTGCCACGGGTCCTCCTGGGTCGCCTTCAGCGACAGGGAGACGCGCTCGCGGTCCATGTCCACGTCGAGGACCTCGACGGTGACTTCCTGACCGACCTCGACGACCTCGGACGGGTGGTCGATGTGCTTCCAGGACAGCTCGGAGACGTGGACGAGGCCGTCGACGCCGCCCAGGTCCACGAAGGCACCGAAGTTGACGATCGAGGAGACGACGCCGGAGCGGACCTGACCCTTCTGCAGGGTGGTGAGGAACGTCTGGCGGACCTCGGACTGGGTCTGCTCGAGCCAGGCACGGCGGGACAGGACCACGTTGTTGCGGTTCTTGTCCAGCTCGATGATCTTCGCCTCGAGCTCCTTGCCCACGTAGGGCTGGAGGTCGCGGACGCGACGCATCTCGACCAGGGAGGCCGGGAGGAAGCCGCGGAGGCCGATGTCGAGGATGAGACCACCCTTGACGACCTCGATGACGGTACCGGTGACGATGCCGTCCTCTTCCTTGATCTTCTCGATCGTGCCCCAGGCACGCTCGTACTGAGCGCGCTTCTTGGACAGGATCAGGCGGCCTTCCTTGTCCTCCTTCTGGAGAACCAGGGCCTCGATCTCGTCACCGACCTTGACGACCTCGTTCGGGTCGACGTCGTGCTTGATCGAGAGCTCGCGGCTCGGGATCACGCCTTCCGTCTTGTAACCGATGTCGAGCAGGACCTCGTCCCGGTCGACCTTCACGATGACGCCGTCGACGATGTCGCCGTCGTTGAAGTACTTGATCGTCTCGTCGATCGCGGCCAGGAAGGCTTCCGCGTTACCGATGTCGTTGACCGCTACCTGCGGAGTGGTGGTGGCGGTGGTCTCGGTGCTGCTCGTCATGTGGGAAAGGGCTCCGGTTACGGACAGAAAGTCGTAGGTACTGCTACGCCGGGAGCCCTTATCGGCATCTGCCGATGAAGCCGGACAGCCAAGGAAGCCCATCCCCGCAAGGGGTAGGGGCCTCGAAAACCGAGGGGACATTCAACAGATGCAAGCGCAGCCTGCTATGTCTGAGGAGCACAGGCTCGCAGCGCAACTTGTAGCATACGGGGGCAGCCGGACAGGGTCAATGCGCGAAGGCGCACACCGCGGGCGGATCACCTCATAACCGGCACAATTCGTGGGCGGGAACGCCCTGATGAGCGATCCGCACGAATTTTCAGCCGTCCGGGTGCACTACCAGCCATCCGCAGACTACGACGACGGGCCCCATGAACCAAGAGGACTACGCCCCCGAAGACGCGCCCGAGGGCGAGGACGCGTACGAGGACGACGCCGAGGCCACCCGGCGCGAGGCCGGGGAGGCGGAGAGCAGCCGCGCGAGCCGCGGCTGGTGGGACCGCAACGCCGACGAGTACCAGAGCGAGCACGGCGCGTTCCTGGGCGACGACCGCTTCGTCTGGGGGCCCGAGGGCCTGGACGAGGAGGAGGCCGCGCTCCTGGGCCCCGCCGCCTCCCTCAAGGGCAAGGACGTCCTGGAGATCGGCGCCGGCGCCGCCCAGTGCTCGCGCTGGCTCGCCGCGCGGGGCGCCCGCCCGGTGGCCCTGGACCTCTCGCACCGCCAGCTCCAGCACGCCCTGCGCATCGGCGGCGAGGTCCCCCTCGTGGAGGCCGACGCGGGCCGGCTGCCCTTCCGCGACGGCTCCTTCGACCTGGCCTGCTCCGCGTACGGGGCCGTCCCCTTCGTCGCCGACCCGGTCAACGTCATGCGCGAGGTGCACCGCGTGCTGCGCCCCGGCGGGCGCTGGGTCTTCTCCGTCACCCACCCGATCCGCTGGGCCTTCCCCGACGAGCCCGGCCCCGAGGGGCTGTCCGTGTCCGCCTCCTACTTCGACCGGACCCCGTACGTCGAGCAGGACGAGCAGGGCCGCGCCGTCTACGTCGAGCACCACCGCACCCTCGGCGACCGCGTCCGGGACGTGGTCGCCGGCGGCTTCCGGCTGCTGGACCTGGTGGAGCCGGAGTGGCCGGAGTGGAACGCCCAGGAGTGGGGCGGCTGGTCCCCGCTGCGCGGCAGCCTGATCCCGGGCACGGCCGTCTTCGTGTGCGAGCGGGACTGAGCCCTTGATCCGCCGGTCCGCCCTCGACGCCCTCCCCGTACGCCAAGCCCTGCCGGCCCTCACCCGGGCCCTGGACGGCCACGGCGCGGCCGTGCTGTGCGCCCCGCCGGGCACGGGCAAGACCACGCTGGTCCCGCTGGTGCTGGCCGGGCTGGTCGGCGGGGGCCCGCGGCGCCGGGTGGTGGTCGCCGAGCCCCGGCGGATCGCCGCCCGGGCGGCGGCCCGGCGGATGGCCTGGCTGCTGGGCGAGGCCGTCGGGGACTCGGTGGGCTTCACCGTGCGCGGGGAGCGGCTCGCCGGGCGCTCCACCGTCGTGGAGGTGGTGACCACCGGCGTGCTGCTCCAGCGGCTCCAGCGCGACCAGGAGCTGGCCGGCGTGGACGTGGTGGTCCTGGACGAGTGCCACGAGCGGCACCTGGACGCCGACACCGTCGCCGCCTTCCTGCTGGACGTCCGCGCGGCCCTGCGCCCGGAGCTGCGGCTGGTCGCGGCCTCGGCGACGACCGACGCGGCCGGCTGGGCCCGGCTGCTGGGGGACGCGCCCGTGGTGGAGGCCGCGGGGGTCTCGTACCCGGTGGAGACGGTGTGGGCGCCGCCCGCCCGGCCGGTGCGGCCGCCGCACGGGATGCGGGTGGATCCGGCGCAGCTGGCGCACGTGGCCTCGGTGGTGCGCCGGGCACTGGCGGAACGTTCCGGCGACGTGCTGTGCTTCCTGCCCGGTGTCGGCGAGATCGCCCGGGTCGCCGGGCAGCTGGGCAGGGTGGACGCGGAGGTGCTCCAGGTCCACGGCCGGGCGGCCGCCGCGGTGCAGGACGCGGCGCTGACGGCGTCGGCGCACCGGCGGGTGATCCTGTCGACGTCGGTCGCGGAGTCGAGCCTGACCGTGCCGGGCGTCCGGGTGGTCGTGGACTCGGGGCTGGCCCGCGAGCCGCGGGTGGACCATGCCCGGGGGCTGGGCGCGCTGGCGACCGTACGCGCCTCCCGGGCGGCGGGCCGCCAGCGGGCGGGCCGGGCCGGGCGGGAGGCGCCGGGCGTGGTGTACCGGTGCTGGGCGGAGGCGGAGGACGGGCGGCTGCCGGCCTTCCCCTCCCCCGAGATCAGGATCGCGGACCTGGCGCCGTTCGCGCTCCAGGCCGCCTGCTGGGGCGACCCGGACGCGTCGGGGCTCGCGCTGCTGGACCCGCCGCCGGCCGGGGCGATGGCCGCGGCCCGGGAGGTGCTGTCGGCCGTCGGCGCGGTGGACGCGGCCGGCCGGCCGACCGCGCGCGGGCTGCGGATGGCCCGTCTGGGCCTGCACCCGCGGCCGGCGCGGGCGCTGCTGGACGGCGCCGGTGCGCTGGGCGCGCGGCGGGCGGCGGAGCTGGTGGCGCTGCTGAGCGAGGAGGCCCCGCGGGAGTACGGGGACGACCTGGCCGCCGCGTGGCGGCGGGCCCGGCGGGGGGAGGACGCGTACGCGGCCCGCTGGCGGGCGGAGGCGGGCCGCCTGCGGCGGGCGGTGGAGGCCGAAGCCCCCGCCGCCGTCGGCGGGTCCGGCGTCGGCGCCGCCGCGCGGGGCTCCGTCCCGGACCCCGCTCCTCGAACGCCGGAGGGGCTGGATTCGGCTGGGGAAGGGTCTGGGGGCGGAGCCTCCGGGGGGTCCGGGGCGCAGCCCCGGGGAACGGGCGGAGGGCGGGTGGCGGATCCCTCCTCCGGCGGCGGCCGCGCCGCCCCGTCCGACGACCGTGCCGCCGGGCTCGTCGCGGCGCTGGCGTTTCCCGAGCGGGTGGCTCGGGCCAAGGGCTCGGGGTCCTTCCTGATGGTCTCCGGGACCGGGGCCGAGCTCGCGGAGGGGTCCTCGCTGCGGCAAGCGGACTGGCTGGCGGTGGCCGTCGCCGACCGGGCCCCGCATTCCGCGTCCGCACGGGTGCGGCTGGCCGCCGTCCTGGACGAGGAGACCGCCAGGGCCGCCGCCGCGCACCTGCTGGCCTCGGGCGAGGAGGTGCGCTGGGAGGACGGTGACGTGGTCGCGCGGGCTGCCGAGCGGCTCGGGGCGATCGAGCTGGTGGTCCGGCCGCTGCGGGATCCCGACCCGGCGCTGGTGCGGGCCGCCCTGCTGGACGGGCTGCGCGGCGAGGGGCTCGGCCTGCTGCGCTGGTCCCCCGACGCGGTGGCGCTCCGCGCCCGCCTCGGCTTCCTGCACCGTACGCTCGGCGGCGCCTGGCCCGACGTGGCGGACGACGCGGCGCTGCTGGAGCGGGCGGACGACTGGCTGGAGCCGGAGCTGTCGCGGGCCCGGCGCCGCGGCGACCTGGGCCGGATCGACGCCGGGCAGGCCCTGAACCGGCTGCTGCCCTGGGCCACCGGCGAGGCGGTCCGGCTCGACGAGCTGGCCCCGGAGCGGATCGAGGTGCCGAGCGGCTCCCGGATCCGCGTGGACTACACGGGCGAGCAGCCGGTGCTGGCGGTGAAGCTCCAGGAGCTGTTCGGACTGGCGCAGACGCCCCGGGTGGCGGGTGTGCCGGTCCTCGTGCACCTGCTGTCGCCCGCCGGGCGGCCCGCCGCCGTCACCGCCGACCTGGCCTCCTTCTGGCAGGGCGGCTACCGCGCGGTGCGCGCCGAGCTGCGCGGGCGCTACCCGAAGCACCCGTGGCCGGAGGACCCGGCGACGGCCGAGCCCACCCGCCACACCAACGCCCGGCTCAGGGGCCGCTGACCGGGGAGGCCTGGACCCGGCGGCCCCGGGCCTCCAGCCAGAGGGCGGCCGCGAAGAGGGCCAGGCCGCCGAGGGCGAGGCCGGCCGGGGCGTAGGTGTGGAGCGCGAGGATCTTCGTACGGTTGGCGGCGACGAGGGCGCGGGTGTGCTCCGCGTAGTCCTCGCGCATCGTCACGTGCCCGGCGAAGGCGGTGAGCCGCCCCTCGGGGGCACCGGCCGCGATGCCGCCGCGCATCTCCTGCCGGATGTCCTGCTCGGCGTTGACGGGCGCGCCGGTGACCGGGTCGACCCAGAAGCGGACCTCGGCCGTGTACCAGAGGGTGGTCCCGGTGGTCTGCTCGATGGTCGCCGGGTCGATGCCCTCGATCGGCATCTTCTTGGGCATGGGGACCTTGGTCCAGGGGACGGTCTGCTCGAAGTAGTAGACGTCCATGCCCCGGTAGGTGCGGGGGCCGACGTAGTGGATCGGCGAGGAGGTCCGGGTCTGCGCGTCGAAGTAGAGGTAGTCGCGCGGCTCGGTGAAGAAGGGCCACTTGAACTCGATGCCCTCGCGTTTGACGGGGTCGCCGTCGACCGTCTCGCCGGTGGCGTGCACGGGGTCCTGGGTGTGGGCGTCGAAGATGTAGCGCTCGGGGATCCGGGAGACCATCTTGCCGTCCGGGCCGATGATGTAGGTGAGCGTGTCCCAGACGACGACGTCCTTGCCCGCGTCGGCCTCGATCTCGCGGGAGGCCTCGACGTCGCCCTTGAGGGTCTGGACGATGGTGACCTTGTCGACCTTCCTGGGCTGCATGCCGCCGGTGTAGTCGAGGAGGGTGGCGTCCTTGGCCTCCAGGACGACCGCCTGGTACTGGTTCGGCGGGATCTTGGCCAGGCGGGGGTACGCGTACCAGCGCAGCAGCGGTGCGAGGGCTGCGCAGAACACGGCGAGGGCCAGCAGGACGAGGCTCGCTCTGCGTCGCACGGCCGGACCTCCTTACTCCTGTCCGGGCGCGGGGGGCGCGGTGGTGAGCAGGGGCTTGGGCGAGGTCCTGCCTTCGGGCACCCCGAACGCCGTGACGGCGAGGACGAGGGCCAGTGCGGCGGCCAGCCCGATGGCGGCGGCGACGAGTGCGCGCACGGCGGGGCCTCCCTGGATCTGATGGGTCGTCAGGGAGGCGTACCGTAGCAACGCGGGGGTCAGATGAGAACCGTCGGGAACCGTCCGGGCCGGACCCCCGCGCGGCGGCCCAGGCCCTGTCGTCCGAGTCCCGGCGCCGCCCGCGGGGCGGCCCCGCGGCGCATGGTGCGTGCTCTCGGCGTGCCGCGCGAGCGCGTGCCATGCGCCGCAGGGCGGACGGGAGTGTGACGACAGGCCCTAAGGAGCGGCGGGGGAAGTCGCCTTCGCGGAGGCGGAGGCGGAGGCCGGGGCGGAGACGGACGGGGCGGGGGCCGAGGGCGAGGCCGTCGGCCGGGGGGCGGCCGTCGGCTTCGGGGAAGCGGACGGGCCCGGGGTCCCGCCCGGCGTGGGCGTGGGGCCCGGCGTCCCGCTCGGCGTGGGGGTCGGCTTCGGGGTCGGGGTGGGCGTGGGGCTCGGCGTCGGCTTCGGGGTCGGCGTGGGTGTGGGGCTCGGCGTCGGCGTGGGGGTGGGCGTGGGGCTCGGCGTGGGGGTGGGGCTCGGCGTCGGCTTCGGGCTCGGCGTCGGGCTCGGCGTCGGCGTCGGCTTCGGGCTCGGCGTGCCGGGGGCGGGCAGCGGGCCCGGGCCGGTGCCGTCCGGGACCTCGTGCGCGCCCCTGAGGTAGTACGCGAACCAGGACCGCACCGTCCGCAGGTACTCCGCGGACTGGTTGTAGGAGAGCACGGCCCGGTCCAGGCCGGCGCCGGTCCTCAGGTCGCGGCTGCCCGCGCACAGGTAGCGTCCGGCCGCCAGGGCCGCGTCATGGACGTTGTTGGGGTCGCGCCGGCCGTCGCCGTTGCCGTCCTGGCCCCAGGCGGCCCAGGTGGAGGGGATGAACTGCATCGGGCCGACGGCCCGGTCGTGGCGGGCGTCGCCGTCGTAGGCCCCGCCGTCGGTGTCGGGGATGTTCGCGAAGCCGTTGCCGTCGAGCACGGGGCCCAGGATCGGCCGCAGGGTGGTCCCGTTCGCGTCGACCCGGCCGCCGCCGGCCTGCCCCGACTCGACCTTGCCGATCGCCGCGAGCAGCTCCCAGCGCAGCCCGCACCCGGGGTCGTCCGCCCCCACCCGCCGCTCGGCCCCGCGGTACGCGGCGAGCACGCTGGCCGGTATGCCCTGTGCGCCCTCCCCCGCCGGCTGCGCGGCCTCCGGTGCGGGCGCGGGCTCCGGCCGCCCGCCGGCGGCCGCGGCCCCGCCGTCCGGCAGGAGGGCGGCCGGCGGTGCGGGGCTGTCCAGCGGCGGCAGTTCGGTGAAGTAGGACGAGTCCCCGCCGGAGCCCGGTGCGGCGACGGGCGGGCGGGCGGCGTCCTCCCCGGCCGCCGCGATCCGCTCGGGGCCCGCGACCGCGGGCCCCTGGGAGGCCGTCATCGCGGCGGCCACCAGTGCCGATACCAGTGCCGCGGCCGCGCCCCGGCGCAGGCCGCGTCCGAATATTCGTGCCGACATGAGCGGGTCCCCTCCACTGGACGTCCGAACGTCCGCGTGACCCTACGTCAACTCCCTGCACACGGCACGCACTACGGTCCCGACATTCACCACATCCCCACGTGCCTGCGCAGGTCACGCATACTGTCCCGACATCCACACCCCGGGGAGGTCCCGTGCCGTTCACTCTCAGCCATGCGGCTGCCGTACTTCCGGCCATCCGCCGCACGGGGCGTGCGCGGGGGCCGCTGGTCGCCTCGGCGCTGGTGCTGGGATCGTTCGCGCCGGACTCCTTCTTCTTCGCGGACGCGGTCGTCGGCGGCGTCATGGGCTACGGCCGGTTCACGCACTCGCTGACGGGCGTGGTCACCGCGGACGCCGTCCTCACCGCCCTGCTCGCCGCGTGCTGGCTGCTGCTGCGCGAGCCGCTGGTCGCGCTGCTGCCGCAGTCCTGGCGGGGCCGCGTCCACGCCCTCGTCCGCGGCGAGCCCTGGCACGGCCTGCGGCCCTCCGCGCTCGCGCTCCGCTTCTACCTCTCGGCGGTCGCCGGCTCGCTCACCCACGTGGTGTGGGACAGCTTCACCCACGGGCACCGCTGGGGGACGGACGCGCTGCCGTGGCTGGGCCGGCCCCTCGCCCTCGGCCTGCCGGCGTACACCTTCCTCCAGTACGGCACCTCCGCGGCCGCCGCCTGCGCCCTGCTCTGGTTCACCGTCAGCGCCCTGCGCCGGCTGCCGGCCCGGCCCGTGCCGCCGTCGGTGCCGGCGCTCGGCCGGGCGGAGCGGTGGGGGGCACTGCTCCTGGTCGGCGCGTGCGTGGCGGCCGGGACCACGCTCCGGATGCTGCGCTTCTTCACCTTCTACGACCGGATCCGCAGCCCCCTCGACATCATCCCGACCCTCTGCTTCGGAGCCGGCGGCGGCCTCGTGGTCGGCCTGCTGCTCTACGGGGCCCTGGTGCGGCTGCGACGGCGCCGCGACCGGGACCGCCCCCGCCCGGACCGGGAAACGCGGACGCCCGTCCCCGCCGCGTAGGCGGGGACGGGCGCGCGGGCGTACGGGCGGGGTCAGTGCGCGGCGGACTCCCAGTCGCCGCCGACGCCCACGGACACGTCCAGCGGGGCCCGCAGCTCCACGGCCGCGCCCATCTCCCGGCGCACCAGCTCCTCGACGCGCTCCCGCTCGCCGGGAGCGATCTCCAGGACGATTTCGTCGTGGACCTGGAGCAGCATCCGCGAGGCCAGCCCGGCCTCGGCCAGGGCCCTGTCCACACGGAGCATCGCGACCTTGACGATGTCGGCGGCGGTGCCCTGGATCGGGGCGTTCAGCGCCATCCGCTCGGCGGCCTCGCGGCGCTGGCGGTTGTCGCTGTTGAGGTCGGGCAGGTAGCGGCGGCGCCCGAAGACCGTCGCCGTGTAGCCGGTGGCCCGGGCCTCGTCCACCACGCGCTGGAGGTAGTCGCGGACCCCGCCGAACCGCTCGAAGAAGGTCTCCATCAGGCCGCGCGCCTCGGCGGGCTCGATGTTCAGCTGCTGGGCGAGACCGAAGGCGGAGAGCCCGTACGCCAGGCCGTAGGACATGGCCTTGATCTTGCGGCGCATCTCGGCGTCGACCTGGGAGCGCTCCACCCCGAACACCTGGGAGGCGACCGTGGTGTGCAGGTCCTCACCGGAGTTGAAGGCCTCGATCAGGCCCTCGTCCTCGGAGAGGTGGGCCATGACCCGCAGCTCGATCTGGCTGTAGTCGGCCGTCATCAGCGACTCGTAGCCCTCGCCGACGACGAAGCCCCGGCGGATGGCCCGGCCCTCGTCCGTGCGCACCGGCACGTTCTGCAGGTTGGGGTCCGTGGACGACAGACGGCCCGTGGCGGCGGTGGTCTGGCTGAAGCTGGTGTGCACCCGGCCGTCGGCGGCGATCGACTTGACCAGGCCCTCCACGGTCACCCGCAGCTTGGCCTGCTCCCGGTGGCGCAGCATGATCACCGGGAGTTCGTGGTCGGTCTGCGTGGCCAGCCAGGCCAGCGCGTCGGCGTCCGTCGTGTACCCGGTCTTGGTCTTCTTCGTCTTCGGCAGGTCCAGCTCGCCGAAGAACACCTCCTGGAGCTGCTTGGGCGAGCCGAGGTTGAACTCGTGCCCGACGGCCGCGTGCGCCTCCTTCACCGCCTGCTGCACGGCGCCGGCGAACTGCTGCTCCATGCCCTCCAGGTGGTCCCGGTCGGCGGCGATGCCGGCCCGCTCCAGGCGCGCCAGCAGCTCGGAGGTGGGCAGCTCCATGTCGTGCAGCAGGTCCACGGCGCCGACCTCGGGCAGCTTCGCGGTGAACGCGCCGCCCAGGTCCAGGACCGCGCGGGCCTGCGCCATCAGCGCGTCCGCCTCGGCGGTCTCGTCCGCGCCGAAGGCCAGCTGCCCGTCGGCGGCCGGCGGCTGGAGCTCGCGGCCCAGGTACTCCACCGACAGCACGTCCAGCGCGAAGGAGCGCCGGCCCGGCTTGACCAGGTAGGCGGCCAGCGCGGTGTCCATGACGACGCCCGCCAGGGTCCAGCCGTGCTCCGGGAAGACCCGCATCAGGCCCTTGGCGTTGTGCACCACCTTCGGCGCGGAGGCGTCGGCCGCCCACGCGGCGAAGGCCTTGTCGTCCGCCTCGTCCAGCGCGGACGGGTCGAACCAGGCGGCCGCACCGCCCGCCGCGGCCAGCGCCACCTCGGCGACGCTGCCCTGGCCCAGCGCCCAGCTGTCCACGGTGGAGACGCCGAGGGGGCCTCCCGCGTGCGCCGCGAGCCAGGGCGCGAGCTCACCCGCACCCAGCACCGAACCGTCCAGCTCCACACCGGCCGCCGGAGCCGGCGCCTCCTCCCCGGCGGCGCCCGGGTCCACGGCCAGAAGCCGCTCGCGCAGCGAGGCGTTGCGGATCTCCAGCACGTCCAGCACGCCCGTGACCGCGGAGCGGTCGTAGGGGGCGCGGCCCAGGTCGGCGGGGGTCTTCGGCAGCTCCACGTCCTTGACCATCTCGGTCAGGACCCGGTTGAGCTTCACGGCCTCCAGGTGGTCGCGGAAGTTCTGGCCGGCCTTGCCCTTGACCTCCTCGGCGCGCTCCACCAGCTCCGCGAACGAACCGAACTGGTTGATCCACTTCGCGGCCGTCTTCTCGCCGACGCCCGGGATGCCCGGCAGGTTGTCGGACGGGTCGCCGCGCAGCGCCGCGAAGTCCGGGTACTGGCGCGGGGTGAGCCCGTACTTCTCCACGACCTTCTCCGGCGTGAACCGGGTCAGCTCCGAGACGCCCTTCGTCGGGTACAGCACGGTCGTGTGCTCGGAGACCAGCTGGAAGGAGTCCCGGTCGCCGGTGACGATCAGCACCTCGAAGCCGAGGGCCTCCGCCTGCGTCGCCAGCGTCGCGATCACGTCGTCGGCCTCGAAGCCCTCGACCGCGAACCGCGGCACCTTCATCGCGTCCAGGAGCTCGCCGATCAGCTCGACCTGCCCCTTGAACTCGTCGGGGGTCTTGGAGCGGTTCGCCTTGTACTCGGGGAACTCCGTCGAGCGCCAGGTCTTGCGGGACACGTCGAACGCCACCGCGAAGTGCGTGGGCGCCTCGTCGCGCAGCGTGTTCGCCAGCATCGACGCGAAGCCGTAGATGGCATTGGTCGGCTGGCCCGTCGCCGTCGTGAAGTTCTCCGCCGGCAGCGCGAAGAACGCCCGGTACGCCAGGGAGTGCCCGTCCATGAGCATCAGGCGGGGACGGTCCGCTGCGGTCGTCTGCTCGGTCTTCTTCGATGCTGTCTCTGCCACGCTCCCGATCCTAGGCGCCCGCAGTGACAAATCCGTCGTCGGCGATGTCGGCGGAGCGTGACAGGATCGGGGGGATACGCGCAGACAGCTCGAAGGGGAGCGACATGGCCACCAAGCCGCCCGCAGGTGATCCGGTACAGGACGCTCCGCACGTCGGACCCCCTCGGCGCGCCGCGGCCGGCCTGCCCGCCATCGGCCACACCCTCAAGATCGCGAACGACCAGATGGGCGTGCTCCGCACCGCGCAGACCCTCCTGAAGGTCAACCAGAAGAACGGCTTCGACTGCCCCGGCTGCGCCTGGCCCGAGGGCGACAAGCGGCACACCGCCGAGTTCTGCGAGAACGGCGCCAAGGCCGTCGCCGAAGAGGCCACCCTGCGCCGCGTCACCCCCGCCTTCTTCGCCGAGCACCCCCTGGCCGAGCTCGCCGAGCGCTCCGGCTACTGGCTGGGCCAGCAGGGCCGCATCACCCACCCGATGTACCTGCCCGAGGGCGGCGACCGCTACGAGCCGGTCGCCTGGGAGCGGGCCTTCGAGATCATCGCCGAGGAGCTGAAGGCCCTCTCCTCCCCCGACGAGGCCGTCTTCTACACCTCCGGCCGCACGAGCAACGAGGCCGCGTTCCTCTTCCAGCTCTTCGCCCGCGAGTTCGGCACCAACAACCTGCCGGACTGCTCCAACATGTGCCACGAGTCCTCCGGCTCGGCGCTCGTCGAGACCATCGGCATCGGCAAGGGCAGCGTCTCCCTCGAAGACCTCCACCAGGCCGACCTGATCATCGTCGCCGGCCAGAACCCGGGCACCAACCACCCCCGCATGCTCTCCGCCCTGGAGAAGGCCAAGACCTCCGGCGCGAAGATCATCTCGGTGAACCCGCTGCCCGAGGCCGGCACCGAGCGGTTCAAGAACCCGCAGACCCCCCTCGGCATGCTCAGGGGCACCCCCCTCAGCGACCTGTTCCTCCAGATCCGCATCGGCGGCGACCAGGCCCTCTTCCGCCTCCTGAACAAGCTCGTCATCGAGACGGACGGGGCCACCGACGAGGACTTCATCCGCGAGCACACCCACGGCTACGAGGAGCTCGCGGCCGCCGCCCGCGACGCCGGCTGGGACGAGACCCTCAAGGCCACCGGCCTCACCCGCCCCGAGATCGAACGCGCCCTCGCGATGGTCCTCGCCTCGAAGCGCACCATCGTCTGCTGGGCCATGGGCCTCACCCAGCACAAGCACGCCGTCGCCACCATCCGCGAGGTCGTCAACCTCCTCCTCCTGCGCGGCAACATCGGACGCCCCGGCGCCGGCGTCTGCCCCGTCCGCGGCCACTCCAACGTCCAGGGCGACCGCACCATGGGCATCTTCGAACGCCCCGCACCCGCCTTCCTCGACGCCCTCGACCGCGAATTCGGGATCACCTCGCCGCGCGCCCACGGCTACGACGTCGTCCGCGCCATCGAGGCCCTGCGCGACGGGCGGGCCAAGGTGTTCTTCGCCATGGGCGGCAACTTCGTCGGCGCCACCCCCGACACCGACGTCACCGAGGCCGCGGTGCGACGGGCCTCCCTGACCGTCCACGTCTCGACCAAGCTCAACCGCTCCCACGCCGTCACCGGCCGGCGCGCGCTGATCCTGCCCACCCTCGGCCGCACCGACAAGGACGTCCAGGCGGGCGGCAAGCAGTTCGTCACCGTCGAGGACTCCATGGGCATGGTCCACGCCTCCCGCGGCAACCTCGCCCCCGCCTCCCCGCACCTGCTCTCCGAGCCCGCCATCGTCGCCCGCACGGCCCGCGCCGTCCTCGGCGCCGCCTCGAAGACCCCCTGGGAGGACTTCGAGCGCGACTACGCCGTCATCCGCGACCGCATCGCCCGCGTCGTCCCCGGCTTCGAGGACTTCAACGCCCGCGTCGCCCGCCCCGGCGGCTTCCAGCTGCCCCACGCCCCCCGCGACGAACGCCGCTTCCCCACCAAGACCGGCAAGGCGAACTTCACCGCCGCCCCCGTCGAGTACCCCGAGGTCCCCGCCGGGCGCCTGCTCCTGCAGACCCTGCGCAGCCACGACCAGTACAACACCACCATCTACGGGCTCGACGACCGCTACCGCGGCATCACCGGCGGACGCCGGGTCGTCATGGTCCACCCCGACGACGCCGCCGAGCTCGGCCTCGCCGACGGCTCCTACACCGACCTCGTCGGCGAGTGGAAGGACGGCGTCGAGCGCCGCGCCCCCGGCTTCCGCGTCGTCCACTACCCCACCGCACGCGGCTGCGCCGCCGCCTACTACCCGGAGACCAACGTCCTGGTCCCCCTCGACTCCACCGCCGACACCAGCAACACCCCCGCCAGCAAGTCCGTCGTCGTGCGCTTCGAACCGGCCTGATAGAACCACCCCAGGACCAGATGGTTAACGATCGTTGACGAACGGAGCAGGCCCATGGCCGACGAGCAGCAGCACGCCGTGAAGTTCCCCCAGGAAGTCCTCGACGAGTACGCGGCCCTGGGCATAGACCTGCCCGCCCTGTTCTCGGCGGGCGCCCTCGGCGAACGCATGGAGATCAGGATCCTGGAGGCCTCCGCCGACCGCGTCGTGGCCACGATGCCGGTCAAGGGCAACACCCAGCCCTACGGACTGCTGCACGGCGGCGCCTCCGCCGTCCTGGCCGAGACCCTCGGCTCGGTCGGCGCCATGCTGCACGGCGGCAGCAGGAAGATCGCCGTCGGCGTCGACCTCAACTGCACCCACCACCGGGGCGCCCGCGAGGGGATCGTCACGGGCACCGCCACCCCCGTCCACCGGGGCCGCTCCACCGCCACGTACGAGATCGTCATCGCCGACGAGCAGGACCGCCGCGTCTGCACCGCCCGCCTCACCTGCCTCCTGCGCGACACGGAGTCCTGACCTCCGGCTGCGAGGACGACACGGAGCCCCGACGACGGGGACGGGACGGGCCGTTGTGCGGCCCCCGGCGCCGGTCTAGCGTTCCCGCATGGGAACCGGACCGGCGCCTCGGCGCATCACGCCCCTCCCCGGCGGCCCGCGGTGAGCGGCGGGGGCATAGGCCCCCTGGAGCCCGGTGAGGGCACCTGGGCCCGCGAGGACGCCCGCACGCGGCCCCACGGGCCCCCTCCTCCCCGCTGGAGCGGCCGCCCGCGCGCCTTCTGCGCCCGCCACCGCCGCGCCGTCCTGACCGCCGCCTCGGTGACCGTCCTGGCCGCCGCCGCCCTGCGGATCCAGGCCACCCGCCCCGCACCGCCGCCGCCTCCGGCGCCGCCGCCCGCCCCCTCCCAGACCCTCTCCCTCACCTACGGGGATCCGGTGGAGCCGGCCCCCGACGGGGCCGCCTTCGCGTTCACTGTCCGTGTGCGGACCTCGTCCGGACCTGCGGTCTCGGTGGAGCGGATCGATCAGCCGTCACCGGCCCTGAGCGTGACGATCCGGCCATCCCTCCCGGCCGCGGTCGCGGCGGGGGAAGTCCGCGAGCTCCTCGTGCTGATTCGGACGAAAGACTGCGTGCATGTAGCACGGAATTCCGGACTGCCATTCCTGGAAGTAACCCTGAGTAATGGATTCCAGAAAGAGGATCACAGTTACATCCCCGGTGACCGATATGCCAGGGATCTTTCCGTCGCACTGACCAGGGCATGTCCCGAAGGCCGAGACGAGGCCTCCGCGGCGCCGTCATGACCAAAAACCCCTAGAGTCCTGGCGTGTCAGGACCCAAATGGCCACATGGTCCTGCCGCATCTCAGCATCCGGACAAGACGAACCGGCCTGAATTCCCCCGTTCCACCCGCACACATCCGCTATGTATTACGCCGTGGCATAACAAGAGAGTCACATCATTGGCCTCAGCCCTCCATATCCCCCGATGAGCCGCCTAGAGTCACGGCCAGTTACCGCGACCCGCCGGATTTCCTCAGTTCGGTTCCCCGCGTTCGACTCGACGCGTCCCACGGGGGACGCGGCGCCAGGAAAGGACTGCTTGTGCGCTCTCGTCAGCTCATCGCCGTGACCGCCGCCCTCGCCGCGGGCGCTCTCACCCTCACCGCCTGCGGCTCGCGCAACGACAACGGCGGCTCCGCCGGCGGCGACGGCGGCACCACGGTCGTCATCGGCGTCGACGCCCCGCTGACGGGCGACCTCTCCGCCCTCGGCCTCGGCATCAAGAACTCCGCCGACCTCGCCGCCAAGCAGGCCAACGAGAAGAAGTACGTCAAGGGCGTCACCTTCAAGGTCGAAGCCCTCGACGACCAGGCCCAGGCCTCCTCCGGCCAGCAGAACGCCACCAAGCTCACGGCCAACAAGGACGTCCTCGGCGTCGTCGGCCCGCTCAACTCCTCCGTCTCCGAAGCCATGCAGAAGGTCTTCGACGACGCCAAGCTCACCCAGATCTCGCCGGCCAACACCAGCCCCTCCCTGACCCAGGGCCCCAAGTGGGCCGAGGGCCAGAAGAGCCGCACCTACAAGAGCTACTTCCGCACCGCCACCACGGACGCCATCCAGGGCCCCTACGCGGCGCAGTACCTCTTCAACAAGGCCGGCAAGAAGAAGGTCTTCATCATCGACGACAAGAAGACCTACGGCGCCGGCCTCGCCGGAACCTTCAAGGGCGAGTTCACCAAGCTCGGCGGCCAGGTCGCCGGCGAGGGCCACATCGACCCGGAGAGCAAGGACTTCTCCGCGATCGTGACCCAGGTCAAGAGCTCGGGCGCCGACGTCGTCTACTACGGCGGCGAGTACCCCGCGGCCGGCCCGCTCAGCAAGCAGATCAAGGCCTCCGGCACCAACATCCCGCTCGTCGGCGGCGACGGCATGAAGGACAAGAAGTACGTCGAGCTCGCCGGCGACAGCGCCCAGGGCGACCTCTGCACCTCCGTCGGCGCCCCCGTCGAGAGCCTGCCCTCCGCCAAGGAGTTCATCGACAACTACAAGAAGGCCGGCTACAAGGACGACTACTCCGCCTACGGCGGCTACTCGTACGACTCCGCCTGGGCCGTCATCGAGGCCGTCAAGAAGGTCGTCGACGCCAACAACGGCAAGCTCCCCTCCGACGCCCGCGCCAAGGTCCTCGAGGCCGTCCAGGGCGTCAGCTTCGACGGCGTGACCGGCAAGGTCTCCTTCGACGAGTTCGGCGACGCCACCAACAAGCAGCTCACCGTCTACAAGGTCGACGGCGACGACTTCAAGACCGTCGAGTCCGGCACCCTCGCCGGCTGACCCTCCGCCAGTCCCCTGGCACAACCCCCTCACCTGCCGCGCGGGGCGCCGCACCACAGCGCCCCGCGCGGTGTCACATCCGTCGAAAGACTCGGAGGACCTGCGGTGCACGAACTGCCGCAACAGCTGGTCAACGGCCTGCTACTGGGATCCATGTACGGGCTCGTCGCCATCGGCTACACGATGGTCTATGGCATCGTCCAGCTCATCAACTTCGCCCACGGCGAGATCTTCATGACCGGCGGGTTCGGAGCCCTCACGGTCTGGCTGATGCTCCCCGGCGGGACCACCATGTGGATCGCCCTGCCCCTCATGCTCATAGGCGCGGTCATCGTCGCCACCCTGATCGCCGTGGGAGCCGAACGCTTCGCCTACCGGCCCCTGCGCAGCGCACCGCGCCTCGCGCCACTGATCACCGCCATCGGCCTCTCCATCGTCCTCCAGCAGGTCGTCTGGGCCTGGTTCCCCGACGCGAAGTCCTCCGTCAAGTTCCCCGAACTCCCCGGCGGCCCCTTCCACATCGGCAGCATCACCATCCAGACCGGTGACGTCTTCCTGCTGATCGCCGCCCCCATCTCCATGGCCTTCCTCGGCTTCTTCGTCAAGAAGACCCGCACCGGCCGCGGCATGCAGGCCACCGCCCAGGACCCCGACACCGCCAAGCTCATGGGCATCAACACCGACCGCATCATCACGGTCGCCTTCGCCCTCGGCGCCACCTTCGCCGCCGTCGGCGCCGTCGCCTACGGCCTCAAGTACGGCGAAGTCAACTACCGCATGGGCTTCATCCTCGGCCTCAAGGCCTTCACCGCGGCAGTCCTCGGCGGCATCGGCAACATCTACGGCGCCATGATCGGCGGCATCGTCCTCGGCCTCGCCGAAACCCTCACCACCGCCTACATCGCCGACGTGCCGGGCATGCAGCAGCTCGGCGGCCAGTCCTGGGGCAACACCTGGGCGTTCGTACTCCTCATCCTCGTGCTCCTCTTCCGGCCCCAGGGCCTCATGGGCGAGCGCGTGGCGGACAGGGCGTGAGAACCATGACGACCACCACCACCGACACCACCCCCCAGACGGCGGCCACCGGCCGAGCCGGCATCTCCTTCCCCGAGAAGACCGGCCGCGCCCTCGCCACCGCCGGCGGCGCCCTCACCGTCATCGCCTGCTTCCTCGCCTGGACCTGGACCTCCGCCTTCCCCGGCGACCTCACCGTCTACGGGTACCCCGGCGGCCTCCAGTGGCTCGTCCTCGTCGGCGGCGCCCTGACCGCGCTCTTCGGCCTCTCCTCCTACGGCATCAAGGGCCTGCGCTGGATCGCCCCCGCCGGAACCGACGCCGCGATCAAGCTCTGCGCCCTCGGCACCCTCCTCACCGTCGCCTACACCGCCTGGGCCATCAGCAACACCCTCGGCGGCCTCGTCAACCTCGAGCCCGGCGGCTTCGTCGTCATCGCCACCTCGCTCGTCGCCTACCTCGGCGCCCGCTCCCTCCCCTTCGAGCGCCCCCTCACCGAGCTCGCCGACCCCGACGACAGCTGGTGGGAGCAGACCAAGCACAACATCGGCAACAGCTGGGCCGTCACCAAGGCCGCCCACGCCGGCGGCACCCCCGCCCCGGCCCGCGCCCTCCCGGCCTACGCCGAGATCCTCGTCATCACCGCCGTACTGGCCGTGGCCCTCGGCGTCTTCACCTACGGCGTCACCACCCCCTACCAGGAACTCTTCATCGGCTTCCTGATCACCGCCGGCTTCGGCTTCGCCGCCCTCAACAAGGCCGGCCTGGTGGCCCGCTTCACCGCACTCACCGCCAAGCACCGCAACGTCGCCCTCGTCGGCGCCTTCGTCGCCGCCGCGGCCTTCCCGCTCACCCAGACCGACGACCAGTACGCGACCCTCGGCGTCAACATCCTGATCTTCGCCACCGTCGCCCTCGGCCTCAACATCGTCGTCGGCCTCACCGGCCTCCTCGACCTCGGATACGTCGCCTTCCTCGGCGTCGGCGCCTACACCGCCGCCCTGGTCTCCGGCTCCCCCAACTCCCCCTTCGGAGTCCACCTCCCCTTCTGGGCCGCCATCCTCCTCGGCGCCCTCGCCTCCATGGTCTTCGGCGTTCTCATCGGCGCCCCGACCCTGCGCCTGCGCGGCGACTACCTCGCCATCGTCACCCTGGGCTTCGGAGAGATCTTCCGCATCTCGATGAACAACCTCGACGGCGTCTCCGGCCCCGACCTCACCAACGGCCCCAACGGCGTCGCCGGCGTCCCCAACGTCAACCTCTTCGGGTTCGACTTCGGCGCCACCCACACCATCGCCGGCTTCGCCGTCGGCCGCTTCGCCAACTACTTCCTGCTGATGCTCCTGGTCACCCTCATCGTGATCATGGTCTTCCGCCGCAGCGCCGAATCCCGCATCGGCCGCGCCTGGGTCGCCATCCGCGAGGACGAGACCGCCGCCGAAGCCATGGGCATCAACGGCTTCCGCGTCAAGCTCATCGCCTTCGCCCTCGGCGCCACCCTCGCCGGCCTCGCCGGCGCCGTACAGGCCCACGTGAACTACACCGTCACCCCGGACCAGTACGTCTTCGCCAACGCCGTCCCCCCGAACTCCGCCTTCCTCCTCGCGGCAGTCGTCCTCGGCGGCATGGGCACCATCTCCGGCCCCCTCGTCGGCGGCGCCCTCCTCTTCATGATCCCCAACAAGCTCCAGTTCCTGGGCGAGTACCAGCTCCTCGTCTTCGGCATCGCACTCGTCATCCTGATGCGCCTGCGCCCCGAAGGCCTCATCCCCAACCGGCGCAACCAGCTCGAGCTCCACAAGGACCTCGAAGCGCCCGCAGTCCTCAGCAAGGCAGGGGCCTGACCATGACGACGACCACGACCGAAACGGTCCTCGACGCCCGCGGCGTCACGATGCGCTTCGGCGGCCTCACCGCCGTCAAGAACGTCGACCTCACCGTCAACAGCGGCGAAATCGTCGGCCTCATCGGCCCCAACGGCGCCGGCAAGACCACCTTCTTCAACTGCCTCACCGGCCTCTACATCCCCACCGAGGGCGAAGTCCGGTACAAGGGCACGGTCCTGCCGCCCAAGTCCTTCAAGGTCACCGCGGCCGGCATCGCCCGCACCTTCCAGAACATCCGTCTCTTCAACAACATGACGGTCCTGGAAAACGTCCTCGTCGGACGGCACACCCGCACCAAGGAAGGCCTCTGGTCCGCCCTCCTGCGCCTGCCCAGCTTCGGCCGGGAGGAGCAGGCGAGCCGCGAAAAGGCCATGGAGCTGCTCGCGTTCATCGGCCTCGACCACAAGGCCGAGCACCTCGCCCGCAACCTCCCCTACGGCGAGCAGCGCAAGCTGGAGATCGCCCGCGCCCTCGCCAGCGACCCGGGCCTCATCCTCCTGGACGAGCCCACCGCCGGCATGAACCCGCAGGAGACCCGGGCCACCGAAGAACTCATCTTCGCCATCCGGGACAAGGGCATCGCCGTCCTCGTCATCGAGCACGACATGCGCTTCATCTTCAACCTCTGCGACCGCGTCGCCTGCCTCGTCCAGGGCGAAAAGCTCATCGAGGGCTCCGCCGGCGAGGTCCAGAGCGACGAACGCGTCGTCGCCGCCTACCTCGGCGAGCCCTTCGAAGGCGCCCCCGAGGACGAGGACGCCGCCGCGGTCGCCGCGGCCGAGGCGACCACCGAGACCGAGGAGGCCCCCGAGGCCGCCCCGGCGGAGGAAGCCGCCGAGGCCACCCCGGCCGAGGAGACCACCGAGGCCCCCGAGGCCGACGAGGCCCCCGAGGCCACCGAGACCGCCGACGCCACCCCGGCCGACGCCGAAGCGGCCACCGACGCCGAGGCCACCGCCGACGCCGAGGAGACCACCGACGCCCCCGACGCCGAAACGGCCACCGGAGCGGACGAGGCCACCGAGGCGGACACCACGGCCGAGGCCCCCAGCACCACCAGCACCACCCGCACGGACGGAGAGGCCAAGTGACCGCACTCCTTGAGGTCGAAGACCTCCGCGTCGCCTACGGCAAGATCGAGGCCGTCAAGGGCATCTCCTTCTCCGTCGAAGAAGGCCAGATCGTCACCCTCATCGGGACGAACGGCGCCGGCAAGACGACCACCCTGCGCACCCTCTCCGGACTGATCAAGCCCAAGGGCGGCCAGATCAAGTTCCAGGGCAAGTCCCTCAAGAAGGTCCCCGCACACAACATCGTCTCGCTCGGCCTCGCCCACTCCCCCGAGGGCCGGCACATCTTCCCGCGCATGACCATCGAGGACAACCTCCTCCTCGGCGCCTTCCTGCGCAACGACAGGGAAGGCATCCAGAAGGACGTCCAGCGCGCCTACGACCTCTTCCCCATCCTGGGAGAGCGCCGCAAGCAGGCCGCCGGCACCCTCTCCGGCGGCGAGCAGCAGATGCTCGCCATGGGCCGGGCCCTCATGTCCCAGCCCAAGCTGCTCATGCTCGACGAGCCCTCGATGGGCCTCTCGCCGCTCATGATGCAGAAGATCATGGCGACCATCGCCGAGCTCAAGGCGTCGGGCACCACGATCCTGCTCGTCGAGCAGAACGCCCAGGCCGCGCTGTCGCTGGCCGACCAGGGCCACGTCATGGAGATCGGCAAGGTCGTCCTGACCGGTCCGGGCCGCGAGCTGCTCGTCAACGAGGACGTCCGCAAGGCGTACCTCGGCGAGGACTGACCGCACCCACCCGCAAAGCCGTGAGGCCCGCCTCCCCTCGGGGGGAGACGGGCCTCACGCACGTACCGCCCTACTTGCCGGCGGCGTTCTGCTTCTTCTCCTCGGCGTCCTCGATGACGGCCTCGGCGACCTGCTGCATGGACATCCGGCGGTCCATCGACGTCTTCTGGATCCACCGGAACGCGGCCGGTTCGGTCAGCCCGTACTGGGTCTGGAGGATGCTCTTGGCACGGTCGACCAGCTTGCGCGTCTCCAGACGCGCCGAGAGGTCCGCGACCTCCTTCTCCAACGCCTTCAGCTCCGCGAACCGGGACACCGCCATCTCGATGGCGGGCACGACGTCGCTCTTGCTGAACGGCTTGACCAGGTACGCCATGGCGCCGGCGTCCCGCGCCCGCTCGACCAGCTCGCGCTGCGAGAAGGCGGTGAGCATGAGGACGGGGGCGATGGACTCCCCGGCGATCTTCTCGGCGGCCGAGATGCCGTCGAGGACCGGCATCTTCACGTCGAGGATCACGAGGTCGGGCCGGTGCTCCCGGGCCAGCTCGATGGCCGTCTGCCCGTCGCCGGCCTCGCCGACCACGGAGTAGCCCTCCTCTTCGAGCATTTCTTTGAGGTCGAGACGGATGAGCGCCTCGTCCTCGGCGATGACGACGCGGGTCGTCAGCGGCGGAACGTGCGACTGGTCGGCGTCGGGCGTGGGCGTCGACTCGTGCTCGGCGGTCACGGAGGCTCCTCTTTGCGGGGCATAACAAGCTCCCCCGAGCCTACCCAGCTCCTGTAAGGTGGTGCCACGCAGGGATCCCTGATCCCTTTGTTTCTTAGGCCCCAGTACTCCAACTGGTCAGAGAGGCCGCTCTCAAACAGCGGACAGTGTGGGTTCGAATCCCACCTGGGGCACTCTTCCTTGAATTCCAAGGTCACGCGAGTTTGGCGGGCCATCCCCCTTTCAGGGGAATCTACCGAAAAACGCACGCGCGAGCGGCAGGTTTTCCCCAATGTCGGCCATATGTGCGATCTGGCGCCCCGTCGACATGCGCTCATCCTCCTGAGGGACGGACGCAGTCTGAACTCTGTCAGCAAAGAGACCGGGATATCCCGGGCTATCCGCGCTTGGCAAACCCGCACCTCCCCCCTCACCCGCGCCCTCGACCGCGTCGGCGTCGGCGTCGGCGTCGGCGTCGGCGATCCCCCTCACCGGTCCAGGGCGTGGACGACGCAGGGGCGGTCCAGGACCGTGTCCTCGCGCAGGGGGGTGAAGCCCAGGCGCTGGGCTACGGCGGTCGAGGCGGAGTTGCCGTGGTGGATCATGGCGGTGATGCGGTCGAGGCCGAGGGGGCCGAAGCCCCACTCCAGGACCGCCCGGGCTGCCTCCGTCGCGTAGCCGTGGCCCCAGTGGGCGCGGGCGAAGGTCCAGCCGATCTCGGTCTCGTCGAACTGTTCCCACCAGTTCAGGCCGCAGCGGCCGATCACCTCGCCGGTGGCGCGCAGTTGGACGGCGCAGAGGCCGTGGCCGCGTTCGGTCCACTGCTGCCGTATCTGGCGCAGGCGTACCTCGGCCTGCTCGGGGGTGTAGCTGCCGACGAAGCGTGCGACTTCTTCGTCGGCGTGGAGGCGTACCCACCAGTCTGCGTCGTTCTCGGTGAGGGGGCGCAGGTGGAGGCGTTCGGTGGTGATCACTGTGGTTCGGGTCTCGCTTTCCGTGGGTGTGGGGAGGCCTGGGCTACTTGATCGAGGACGGTTGGGGGCCCCTGTCGGATGCGGGTTGCGGCAGGGGTCTGCGGATGAGGGCGTGGGCCGTTTCCGCGGTGCCGAGACCGAGGATGAGGAAGGTCGCGCCGACGGGGCCGAGCCAGTGGGGTCCGAGGGGGGTCATCGCGGCCTGGGCGACCAGGGGTGCGGCGGAGACGCCGGTGTAGACGGCTGCGGAGGCGAGGCCGGTGAGGAGGGGGGCCGCGGTGGGCAGGGCGGTGATGAGGCGGTGGGTCTGTGGTGCGAGGAGTCCCCATCCGCAGGCGCCCCAGACGAGGAGGGCGGCGAGGGTGGTGGGGAGGTGGGCGGTGGTCCAGGGCAGGAGGGCGAAGTCGAGGGCGGCGAGGGTGAGGGCGGTGTTGATGACGCGGCGGGTGCCGTAGCGGTCGACGAGGGGGCCGGAGCTGAGGGTTCCGGCGGTGGCGGCGAGGCCCCAGATGAAGAGCAGGGCGGCGAGGGTGGCGCTGTTGCCGCCGGTGGCGCGGTCGAGGGAGGGGCCGATGAAGGAGTAGACGGTGTAGAGGCCGGTGTAGGCGAGGAGGGTGGTCAGGAGGGTGAGGCCGATGCGGCGGTCGGCGAGGGGGGCGATGCGGGTGCGGAGCGGGACGGTGGGCGGTGTGGGGAGGGTGGGGAGGAGGAGGGTGGTGCCTGCGGCGGCGAGGAGGCCGAGGGCGGAGACGAAGAGGATGGTGGTGCGCCAGTCGTCGGTGAGGCCGGCGAGGGCGGTGCCGAGGGGTGCGCCGAGGGCGGTGGCGGCGCTGAGGCCGGTCATGACGGTGGCGATGGCGCGGCCGCGGCGTTCTGGTGGTGCGAGGGCTGCTGCTGCGGCGACGGCGGCGGGGGTGATCATGGCGCCGCCGAGTCCCGCGAGGGCGCGTGCGGCGAGGGTGATGCCGAAGACGGGGACGAGGGCGGTGAGGAGGTTGCCCGTGGTGAAGATCGCGAATCCGGTGAGGAAGAGGGTGCGGCGGGGCCATCGGGTGGTGAGTGCGGCCATGACGGGGCCGAGGAGGGCGTAGGTGAGGGCGTAGGCGGTGAGGAGCCAGCCGGCGGTGCCGAGGGGGACGTGGAGCGAGTGGGCTGCGTCGGGGAGGATGCCGGCGATGACGAAGCTGTCGGTGCCGATGGCGAACATGGCGGTGGCGAGGGCGAGGAGTGGTCGGTGCACGGTGGTGGGGTCTCCGGGGTCGTTGATGTAACAAATCCAGTTACGACAGCGGCCTGAAAAGGGGCCGGCCTGTGGGGGCCGGCCGGTGTCAGGACGGGGAGGTGACGGTTTCCCTCAGTACGTCGGCGACGGTGACGGAGGACAGCTCCCGCACCATCGCCTCCTGCGCGCGGTCGTACACCTCGCGCAGCACGGGCGGGATGCCGGTGCCGACGGGGCACTTCTGGTTGGGGGTGGAGGCGTGCAGGGCGAGGAGGGGGTCGGGTTCGACGGCGAGGTAGACGTCCCTGAGGGTGATCTCCTCCGGTGCGCGGGCCAGCATCCAGCCTGCGCCCGCGCCGCGCCGCGATTCCACGAGGCCGGCGTCGCGCAGGCTTCCGAGGGTGCGGCGGATGACGACGGGGTTCGTGTTGACGCTGTCGGCGATCTGGTCCGAGGTGACGATGCCGTCGGGGCGCCTGGGGCAGACGAGGGCCATCCAGGTGAGGGTGTGCGTGGCCACGGTCATGCGGCTGCTGTTCGCGCCCATCGGGGTCTCCCGTCTCGCTGTCGCAACTGATTCTGTTACGACATGGGGTCCCGCGTCCAGTCCGGCCGCCGGACCTAGCCTTGAGTCTCCAGTGGGTGGAGACCTCAGGGTGGGGGCATGGACGGCGCGACGGAGTGGTTTTCGATCGGGGAGCTGGCCCGGAGGTCCGGGTTGGCGGTGCGGACGATCCGCTTCTACTCCGACGAGGGGATCGTCGTGCCGGCCGGTCGTAGTCGTGCCGGGTACCGGTTGTACGACGTCGGGGCGCTGGTGCGTCTGGAGCTGGTGCGGACGTTGCGCGAGCTGGGCGTGGGTCTGCCCGCCGTGCGGCGGGTGCTGGATCGGGAGTCGTCGGTGGCCGAGGTGGCCGCCGTGCACGCCGATGCGGTGGAGGTGCAGATCCGGGTGTTGCGGTTGCGTCGGGCGGTGTTGCGGCTGGTGGCGGAGCGCGGGTCGAGTCCGGAGGAGGTTCGGTTGATGCACAGGGTGACGCGGTTGTCGGCGCAGGAGCGGCGGCGGTTGGTGGAGAAGCTGGTGGAGGGGGCGGACGAGTCGGTGGCGGCGATGGTGCGGGTGGCCGCGCCGGATCTGCCGGAGGATCCGTCGGTGGAGCAGGTGGCGGCGTGGGCGGAGTTGGTGGAGTTGATGGGGGACGAGGGGTTCGGGGAGGTGTTCCGGCGGTCTCCGGGGGTGGAGGGGCCGGTGGATCCGCGGGTGGAGCGGTATTGGCGGCTGGTGTGGGTGGTGAACGGGTGGGAGGTGGTGCCGGGGTGGGTGCCCTAGGTTGGGGTGTCCGTTGGTGATGGAGGGATGTTGCGGTGAGCGAGAAGGCTCGGAAGCTGTTCGATGCGTTGGATCTGAACCATGACGGTGAGCTGACGCGGCTGGAGGTGATTTCGGCCCTGCGGTCGAAGGGGCCGACGCTGGCGGCTCAGGGGGACCTGCCGTTCTGGGGCGTGGGGGACGCGGACGCGTCGTCGGCGCTGTTCGATGCGGCGGACAAGAACGGTGACCAGGTGTTGTCGTTCGAGGAGTTCGAGGCGGAGGTGGACCGGCGGTTCGGCTGGTAGGGGGGTAGGGGGGTTTGCCCCACCTGGGGTCGGGTGGGTAGCGGGATCCCGTGGACGGCCCCTTCCGGGAAAGGGTGGATACGCCACCGATCGGTGGTGTTCCTTCTGTGTTCCGGGAGTTGGCCCATGGGTGAGCGGTTGAGGCGGAGGCGTCGGGGTCTGGCGGCTGCGGCGGCGGTCGGGGTTCTGGCGGTGGGGGTGGCCGCGCAGCCGGCGGCGGCGTCGGCGGGCCGGCCGGACGGGGTGCAGCGGGGGCTGGACGCGCTGGTGCGGGAGGGCGGGGTGCCGGGGGCGCTGGCGACCGTGACGGAGCGGGACGGGCGTTCGCGGACGTACACCGCCGGGGTGGGTGATGTCGGCACGGGAGCGGGGGTGCCGCGGGACGGGCAGGTGCGGATCGGGAGCAACACGAAGGTGTTCACCGCCGTGGTGCTGCTGCAGTTGGTGGGTGAGGGCCGGCTGGGGCTGGACGACACGGTGGAGGAGCACCTGCCGGGGGTGGTGCGCGGCGACGGGTTCGACGGGCGTTCGCTCACCGTCCGGCAGCTGCTGCAGCACACGAGCGGGATCCCGGACTACGAGGCGGAGGTCGGGGAGGCGATCGAGCAGGGGCGGTACGTGGAGCCGCGGGAGCTGCTGGAGATCGCGTTCCGGCATCCGGCGACGTCGCGGGACGGGAAGACGTTCGGCTACAGCAACACGAACTACGTGCTGGCGGGTCTGATCGTGGAGGAAGTGGCGCGGCGGCCGCTGGCGGAGGAGATCGAGCGGCGGGTGGTGCGGGAGCTCGGGCTGCGGCACACGTACTTCCCGGCGCCTCGTGACCGGGGTATCCGGGAGGCGCATCCTCGGGCGTACCACCAGGACGTGGTGGGCGGGCCGTTGCGTGACGTGACGGAGATCGATCCGTCGGCGGCGTGGGCGGCTGGTCAGATGGTGTCCACGAATTCCGATCTGAACCGGTTCTTCGGTGCGCTGCTGGAGGGGGATCTGCTGGAGCCCGAACAGCAGGCGGAGATGATGCGGACCGTGCCGGTCGGGGATTCGGGTGCGGGGTACGGGCTGGGGCTGATGAGCCGGCCGTTGTCGTGCGGCGGGGTGTACTGGGGGCACGGGGGCGACATCACGGGGTTCGAGACCCGGGGTGGGGTGAAGGTGGGCGGGCGCGCGGTGAGCATCGCGGTGACGGCCGATCCGGCGGACTACACGGTGACGCAGCGGCTGGAGGGGCTGGTGGACCGGGCCCTGTGCGGCTGACGGCGGGCGTGCGGGTGCGCCGCCGGGGCCCTTGCGTGCGGGCTCCGGCGGCGTGGGCGTGCGGGTGTCAGCGGACGGGGTCGCCGATGTGGTGGATGCGGACGAGGTTGGTCTTGCCGCTGACGCCGGGGGGTGATCCGGCGGTGATGACGACGATGTCGCCGGGCCGGCAGCGTCCGATGCGCAGGAGTTCCTCTTCGACCTGGGCGACCATGGCGTCGGTGGAGTCGACGTGGGGGCCGAGGAAGGTTTCGACGCCCCAGGTGAGGTTGAGCTGGGAGCGGGTGGCGGGGTCGGGGGTGAAGGCGAGGAGGGGGATGGGTGAGCGGTAGCGGGAGAGGCGGCGGACGGTGTCGCCGCTCTGGGTGAAGGCGACGAGGTATTTGGCGTCGAGGAAGTCGCCCATTTCGGCTGCGGCTCGGGCGACGGCGCCGCCTTGGGTGCGGGGCTTGTTGCGGTCGGTGAGGGGCGGGAGGCCCTTGGCGAGGATGTCCTCTTCGGCGGCTTCGACGATGCGGGCCATGGTGCGGACGGTTTCGACGGGGTGTTTGCCGACGCTGGTCTCGCCGGAGAGCATGACGGCGTCGGTGCCGTCGATGACGGCGTTGGCGACGTCGGAGGCTTCGGCGCGGGTGGGCCGGGAGTTGTCGATCATCGAGTCGAGCATCTGGGTGGCGACGATGACCGGTTTGGCGTTGCGCTTGGCGAGTTTGATGGCGCGCTTCTGGACGATGGGGACCTGTTCCAGGGGCATTTCGACGCCGAGGTCGCCGCGGGCGACCATGATGCCGTCGAAGGCGGCGACGATGTCGTCGATGTTCTCGACGGCCTGGGGCTTTTCGATCTTCGCGATGACGGGGAGGCGTCCGCCTTCCTCGTCCATGATGCGGTGGACGTCCTCGATGTCGCGGCCGGTGCGGACGAAGGAGAGGGCGATGACGTCGGCGCCGGTGCGCAGGGCCCAGCGGAGGTCTTCGATGTCCTTGTCGGAGAGGGCGGGGACGGAGACGGCGACGCCGGGGAGGTTGAGGCCCTTGTGGTCGGAGACCATGCCGCCTTCGATGACGCGGGTGTGGACGCGGGGGCCGTCGACGGCGGTGACTTCGAGGGTGACGCGGCCGTCGTCGACGAGGATGCGTTCGCCGGTGGTGACGTCGGCGGCGAGGCCCTTGTAGGTGGTGCCGCAGGTGTGGCGGTCGCCTTCGTGGTCTTCGACGGTGATGGTGAAGTCGTCCCCGCGTTCAAGGAGTACGGGGCCTTCGCGGAAGCGGCCGAGGCGGATCTTCGGGCCTTGAAGGTCGGCGAGGATGCCGACGCTGCGGCCGGTTTCGTCGGAGGCCTTGCGTACGCGCTGGTAGCGCTCCTCGTGTTCGGCGTAGGTGCCGTGGCTGAGGTTGAGGCGGGCGATGTCCATTCCGGCTTCGACCAGGGCTTTGATCTGGTCGTACGAGTCGGTGGCGGGGCCCAGGGTACATACGATTTTCGCTCGGCGCATGGGGGGAGCGTATGCCCTACCGAGGGGTAGGAAATGTGGTGGGCATGTCTGCTCAACAACCGTTGGGCAAAAGGTTGTTGACATTTGTTGAATGTGCGTGGAGGTGCTCTGATGAGCACCTCCGCGCAGGTCGCGTCCCGGCGTTCCGGACGGGTTTCAGAGCCGGGGCGGGGTCATCGTGAAGCGGGCGTTGACCTGGGCGAGGACGGTCTGCCGCTGGGGTTCGAGGTCGAGGGGCGGGGCGCCCGCGTCCTCGGTCCCGGCGAAGGCCATGGAGCGGTAGGCGCCGGCGGGGGCGGCCATGGCGAGGGGGGCGGCGTCCTCGGCCCCGAGGTCGGCGAGTTCGACGAGGGCGGCGAGGTCGGCGCCGAGGGCGTGGGCGTATGCGCGGGCGCGCTGGACGGCTTCGAGGACGGCCTGGCGGCGGGCTTCGCCGTGGGCGGGCGAGGTGGGGCGCAGGGCCCACCAGGGACCGTCGACGCGGGTGAGTTCGAGGTCGGCGAGCCGGCTGGTGAGTTCACCCAGGGTGGTGAAGTCGTTCAGTTCGACGGTGAGGTGGACGGTTCCGTGGTAGGCGCGGACGCGTTCGCCGCGGCCGTGGCGGGTGAGTTCGGGGGTGATGGAGAAGGCGCCGGTCTCCAGCTTCTCGACGGGGTCGCCGTAGCTCTTGACGAGGTCGAGGACGGTGTTGTTGCGGCGGGTGAGGTCGTCGAGGGCGGCGCGGCGGTCGGTGCCGCGGGCGGTGACGGTGATGCCGATGCGGGCGATCTCGGGGTCGACTTCGAGGCGGGCTTCGCCGCGGACGGAGACGCGGGGGGCTTCGGGGGTGCCGTAGGGGTGGTGGGCGGCCGGGGCGGGGTGCGTGGCGTCCTGGGTCATGGCTTCACTGTCGCACCATCGCCCGTTCGGGTCTGGTCATCGGATCGAAACCTGGGTGGGGTGTTGCGGCTTGTTACCCATCGGTCAGAATCTACGCGCGTTGTCCACGCGTTTTGACGCTGTACTGACACACGCCTGACTAGGGGAGATGGCATGGGGTTCGACCGTAGGACGTTCATGGGGGCTTCGGCCGCGACGGGTGCCGCCGTGGCGCTGGCGGGGGCTTCGGCCGCTCCGGCCGCCGCCGCGCCGGCCGCAGCCGCGCCGTCGGCGAAGCAGCGGACGTACTCGTTCACCGTGATGGGGACGACCGACCTGCACGGGAACGTCTTCAACTGGGACTACTTCACGGACAAGGAGTTCGACGACAAGGCGCACAACGACATCGGCCTGGCGAAGATCTCGACGCTGGTGAACCAGGTGCGGGCGGAGAAGGGCCGGTGCAACACCCTGCTGATCGACGCCGGTGACACCATCCAGGGCACGCAGCTGGCGTACTACTACGCGAAGGTGGATCCGATCACCGCGCGCCGGGGTCCGGTGCACCCGATGGCCCAGGCGATGAACGCGATCGGGTACGACGCGGCGGCCATCGGCAACCACGAGTTCAACTACGGCATCCCGGTGCTGCGCAAGTTCGAGGAGCAGTGCCACTTCCCGCTGCTGGGTGCAAACGCGCTGGACGCGAAGACGCTGAAGCCGGCGTTCGCCCCGTACAGCATGCACCGGCTGCGGACCCCGCACGGGCGGGACGTGAAGGTGGCCGTACTGGGGCTGACGAACCCGGGCATCGCGATCTGGGACAAGGCGAACGTCCAGGGGAAGATGACGTTCCCGGGCCTGGAGGAGCAGGCGGCGAAGTACGTGCCGCGGCTGCGGTCCATGGGCGCGGACGTGGTGATCGTGTCGGCGCACTCCGGGTCGAGCGGTACGTCCTCCTACGGCGACCAGCTGCCGTACATCGAGAACGCGGCCGGTCTGGTGGCCGAGCAGGTGCCGGGGATCGACGCGATCCTGGTGGGTCACGCGCACACGGAGATCCCGGAGTACCGGGTGAAGAACAAGGCGACCGGCAAGGACGTGGTGCTGTCGGAGCCGCTGAAGTGGGGCCAGCGGCTGACGCTGTTCGACTTCGAGCTGGCGTGGGACCGGGGCCGCTGGTCGGTGTCGAAGGTGTCGGCGAAGGTGCTGAACTCGAACACGGCCGCCGAGGACCCGAAGATCACGAACCTGCTGTCGGACGAGCACCGCAAGGTGGTGGCGTACGTCAACCAGGTGATCGGCACGTCGAAGCTGGCGATGTCCTCGGCGGACGGTCCGGTGAAGGACGTCCCGATCATCGACCTGATCAGCCACGTGCAGGCGGAGACGGTGAAGGGCGCCCTGGCGGGTACGGAGTGGGCGGCGCTGCCGGTGCTGTCGCAGGCCTCGTGCTTCTCGCGGACGGCGTCGATCCCGGCCGGGCAGGTGACGATCAAGGACGCGGCGGGTCTGTACCCGTTCGAGAACACCCTGGAGGCGCGTCTGCTGACGGGTGCGCAGCTGAAGGACTACCTGGAGTACTCGGCGAAGTACTACGTCCAGACGGCGCCGGGCGATGTGGTGGACCCCGCGAAGCTGACGAACGCGGAGGCGACCCCGGACTACAACTACGACGCGGTGTACGGGCTGTCGTACGACATCGACGTCGCGCAGCCGAAGGGTTCGCGGATCTCGGGGCTGTCGTTCCAGGGCAAGCCGGTGGATCCGGCGGCGCAGTTCGTGCTGGCGGTGAACAACTACCGGGCGTCGGGCGGTGGCAACTTCCCGCACGTGCCGCAGGCGAAGCAGCTGTGGTCGAACTCGGAGGAGATCCGTACGACGATCATCCAGTGGGTGAAGGCGAAGGGGACGATCGACCCGGCGCAGTTCGCGTCGGTGGACTGGAAGCTGACGCGGGCCGGGGTGCCGGTCTTCTAGCGGCGCTGCTGCCGCCCGTGGCGTTCGGGGCCGGGGTCCGCCGTGTGGCGGGGCCCGGCCCCGGGTGCGTTCAGGGATGGTCGACGAGCGGGAGGAGGTCGACGGCGGGGCGCGGGCGGGTGTGTTCGCGCTGTTCGAGGCCGAAGGTGGTGAAGGCGGTGCGGTCGGGCTGGGGGTAGGGCTCTTTGCCGGTGAGGGTGTTGAGGATGGCCGCGCTGCGCCAGGCGGCGAGTCCGAGGTCGGGCGTTCCGACGCCGTGGGTGTGGCGTTCGCCGTTCTGGACGAAGACGGTTCCGGTGACGGAGGGGTCGAGGACCATGCGGTAGCGGTCGTCGATGCGGGGGCGGCCGGAGGAGTCCGTGCGCATGTAGGGGTCGAGGCCGGCGAAGAGGCTGGTCAGAGGGCGTTCCCGGTAGCCGGTGGCGAGGACGACGGCGTCGGTGGTGAGGCGGGAGCGGGTGCCCTGCTGGGTGTGTTCGAGGTGGAGTTCGACCTTGGTGGTGGCGACGCGTCCGGCGGTGCGGACGGTGACTCCGGGGGTGAGGACGGTGTCGGGCCAGCCGCCGTGGAGGGTGCGGCGGTAGAGCTCTTCGTGGATGGCGGCGATGGTGGCGGCGTCGATGCCCTTGTGGAGTTGCCATTGGGCGGGGACGAGGCGGTCGCGGACGGGTTCGGGCAGGGAGTGGAAGTAGCGGGTGTAGTCGGGGGTGAAGTGTTCGAGGCCGAGCTTCGAGTACTCCATGGGGGCGAAGGAGGGGGTGCGGGCGAGCCAGCTGAGGCGTTCGCGGCCGACGGGGCGGGCGCGCAGGAGGTCGAGGAAGACCTCGGCTCCGGACTGGCCCGAGCCGATGACGGTGACGTGTTCGGCGCCGAGGATGCGGGCGCGGTTGTCGAGGTAGTCGGCGGAGTGGATGACGGGGACGGTGGGGGCGTCGGCGAGGGGGCGCAGGGGTTCGGGGACGTAGGGGGCGGTGCCGATGCCGAGGGCGAGGTTGCGGGTGTGGGTGCGGCCGAGGGCTTCGGCTTCTCCGTCGGCGTCGAGTTGGGTGTAGTCGACTTCGAAGAGGTCGTGTTCGGGGTTCCAGCGGACGGCGTCGACCTGGTGGCCGAAGTGGAGTCCGGGCAGGCGGCCGGCGACCCAGCGGCAGTAGGCGTCGTATTCGGCGCGCTGGATGTGGAACTGCTCGGCGAAGTAGAAGGGGAAGAGCCGTTCCTTGTGTTTGAGGTAGTTGAGGAAGGTCCAGGGGCTGGCGGGGTCGGCGAGGGTGACCAGGTCGGCGAGGAAGGGGACCTGGAGGGTGGCGCCGTCGATGAGGAGCCCGGGGTGCCAGCGGAAGTCGCGGCGCTGGTCGTAGAAGGCGGTGGCGAGGCGGTCGGCGCCCTGCTGGGGGAGGCCGTGGCTGAGGGCGGCGAGGGAGAGGTTGAAGGGGCCGATGCCGATTCCGACGAGGTCGTGGGGTGCATCGTGCTGGGCGGTCATCGGTGGGTCCTGCCTTCCAGGTGGGCGATGAGGGTGTCCAGGTCCTCGGCCGTGGTGTGGGGGTTGAGGAGGGTGGCCTTGAGCCAGAGGCGGCCGTCGGCGGTGGCGCGGCCGAGGACGGCGGTGCCGTCGTGGAGGAGGGTGCGGCGCAGGGTGGCGAGCCGGCCGTCGTCCGCGGGGGTGGGGCGGAAGAGGACGGTGGTGATGGTGGGGCGGGCGTGGAGTTCGAAGCCGGGGTGTGCGTCGAGGAGGTCGGCGAGCCGGTGGGCCGCGGCGCAGGTGCGGTCGATGAGGTGCGCGAGGCCGTCGCGGCCGAGTGAGCGCAGGGTGGCGGCGATCTTGACGGCGTCGGGGCGGCGGGTGGTGCGCAGGGAGCGGCCGAGGAGGTCGGGGAGGCCCGCTTCGGTGTCGTCGGCGGCGTTGAGGTAGTCGGCCTGGTGGGCGAGGGGGGCCAGCAGGCGGGTGTCGGGGACGGCGAGGAGGCCTGCGGCGACGGGTTGCCAGCCGAGTTTGTGCAGGTCGAGGGTGAGGGTGAGGGCGCGGTCGAGGCCGGCGAGCCGGGGGCGGTGGCGGGGGCTGAAGGTGAGGGTTCCGCCGTAGGCGGCGTCGATGTGGAGGTCGGCGCCGTGCTGGTCGCAGACGTCGGCGAGGGCGGGGAGGGGGTCGATGAGTCCGGCGTCGGTGGTGCCGGCGGTGGCGGTGACGAGGACGGGGCCGGGGGTGCGGGTGAGGGCGGCGTCGAGGGTGGCCGGGTCGAGGGTGCCGGCGGGGGTGGGGAGGGTGAGGGTGGGGGGCAGGCCGAGGAGCCAGGCCGAGCGGGGGACGGAGTGGTGGGCGTTGGCTCCGTGGACGACGGTGAGGCCGGGGCCGTGGCGTTCGCGGGCGAGGAGGAGGGCGAGCTGGTTGGCCTCGGTGCCGCCGGTGGTGAGGAGGGCGTCGGGGCGGGGGGTGTCGTAGAGCTCGGCGGCGAGGGCGGCGGTGAGGTGTTCCTCGATGGCGGAGGCGGCGGGGGCCTGGTCCCAGGAGTCGAGGCTGGGGTTGAGGGCGCTGACGGCGAGGTCGGCGGCTGCGGCGACGGCGAGCGGGGGGCAGTGGAGGTGGGCGGCGCAGAGGGGGTCGGCGGGGTCGGCGGCGCCCGCGGTGAGGGTGTGGACGAGGGTGGTGAGTGCTTCGTGGTCGCCGGTGCCGTGGGCGGGGAGGACCTCGCCGAGCGCGGCGCGGACGCGGGCGGCGGTGGTGCGGGGGCCGCCGGCGGGGAGGGGGCCGCCGCGGTCGGCGGCCCCGCTGCGCAGGGCGGCCAGGACGGTGTCGAGGAGGGGCCGCAGCGCGTCGGCGCCGCCCGGTCCGCCGGCGAGCGGGGGGGTGGGCAGGGGCGCTGTCATGGAGGGCCTCCGGGGCTGGGCGGTGGGGTGCGCGGGCCTGGGGCTGCTCGGTGGCCGAGGCCGGGCGGGACACCCGGCCGGTACAACGATCAGACCCGAATGGGGTAACCGTCGGGATCCGGCGGGGGTCTGTTTTCGGCCGTCCGACCGGTACGGGCGCGGGGGTGGGAGGGCCTGCGGGCAGGCGGGCGGTGGCCGGATCGGGATGGGGAAATCTTGGGTTTCCGGGCTCTGGGAGGCAGGTAGCGGCGGTACTACAGTGCCGTCGGCACCGGGCGCGCGTGCTCTGCGGGAGGGGGACCCGATGGCTGGATCCGGGGTGTGGGCGAAGGTGGCCGGCGCGGTCGGCGGGAAGACGGCCGCGGTGGTCGCCGCGGGGGCCGTGGTGGTCGCGGGTGCGGCCGGCGCGGGGGTGTGGTGGACCTCGCAGGGGCCGGAGCCGGTGGTGGTGGTCCAGCGCTCCACGTCGGTGGCGGTGCCGGCGGGCGCGGAGCAGCTGACGGTGGCGGGGTGCCTGCCGCACGAGACGGCGCTGGGCGGCGGGTACGCGATCGCCGGGTCGGGTTTCGCGACGGACAGCCACTTCATCGGGGGTGCGTGGCTGGCGTCGGCGTTCAACCCGGGGGACGCGTCGTCGACGCTGACCTCGTACGCGTTGTGCGTGAACGCGAAGCCGGAGAGGGAGGGCAATCTCGATTTCCGGTGGAGCACGTACGCGTTCCTGGACAAGTCGAACAAGCTCGCCGGTCCGCAGGGCATTCACGACGTGACGACCGAAGGTCCGTTCAAGGGGGTGACGACCACGACGCGGGCCACACCGCACTGCTCCGGCGGGTTCACGATGGTGGGCGCCGAGTTCAAGGCCGACCGGGTTCTGCAGGGGCGGCCGGTGGCGCCGGTTCCGCTGGACCGGCTGACCCCCCTGGCGGCGGTTCCCGGTCCGGCCGGCCCCGCCGCCGGCGGGAGTGACTTCCTGGTGACGTTGAACCCGGGTACGGAGTTGGGCTCCCGCCCCTTCCCGCTGGGGGATTCCACCGACGTCCTGCGCATGACGCAGTTGCCGGCCCCGCAGCCGCCGCAGGCGAACTTCGCGGTGGGGGTGCGGCCGGTGTGCGTGAAGCTGAAGAGCGTGTCGGTGGTGACGGCCCAGGTGGCGGTCGCGGCGGGCGGCAGCGCGCAGGCGACGGCGAGCTGTCCGAAGAACCGGCTGCTGCTGGGGGGCGGATTCGTCTTCCCGGCCGCCAACGAGAGCGGGGCGCCGGAGGCTCCGCAGCGGTACTTCGGTGACGGCTGGCTGTTCGCCGGGACGAACGGGCCCGCGGTGGCGGGTACGCCGTCGGGGGGCCGGGTGCGCGCGTGGCACGTCACGGGGGTGAACCAGCAGAAGGCGGGCGGGCTTTACCACGATTCGGCGTGGATCGAGCACAGTGACGCCGAGACCTCGACGGGCGACGTCTACCTCGACGCGCAGGCGCACGGCGGGGACGACCAGAGGCTGCGCCCCTCCCCGGTACCGGACGCCCAGCCGGTGATCGCGAGCGCGCTGTGCGCGACGATCGACGCGAAGGCGACCTCGCCCGCGAAGGGGCCGGCGCCGACGTCGGTGGGGCGGCCGCAGGTCCCGTCGGTGCCGGGGGTCGAGCCTTCCGTTCCGGCGTCGGGGTCGGGGTCGCCCTCCGCGTCCTCGTCCCCGTCGCTGGGCCACAGCGCCCCGCCCCCGTCCGGTTCCCCGAACTCCCCCTCCCCCGGCCGGCCCTCGAACGGCCCGAGCGCTCAGCCGTCGACGAGTGCCCCGCAGCAGCCGCAGCCCCCGGCGGTGGCGATCCGGCAGCCGGGGAGCGGCGGGCAGCTGCGGCGCGGCTGCGAGGAGGGCTTCTCCGCGTCGGCGCGGACCCGGCCGGGCGACCGGGCCATCACCGATCCGCAGTACACGGCCTGGCAGCTGAAGGGGCCGAACGGTCCGGTGGCGGTGGGGGCGGGCCCGTCGGGCGGCTTCCTGGTGCCGCTGCTGCCCGACGGGACGTATCCGCTGGTGTTCACCGCGGCCGATCCGGACAGCGGCCTGACGGCCAGTGCGCAGGTGTCGGTGCGGATCGTCGGCTGTGTCCGTTAGGCGCCGCGGACCCGCAGGGTGCGGGCGAGGTCGTCGAGCTGGTCGACGAGCACGCGGCGCATCATGGGGGTGATCTCCGGGTCCTCCAGGGCGGCGTGGCCGGCCCGGAGGTTGGCCTCGTCCACGGCGTGGGCGGGGAAGGCCCAGCGGCCGGCGGCCTCGCCGATGGCGGGGCCGCGGCGGGCTCCGACGGCGACGGCCTCGGGGTAGTAGCGGGCCACGTAGTCCTGTACGAGTGTGCTCTGCTCGGGCTGCCAGAAGCCCTGGGCGGTGGCGCTGAACAGGTAGTTGGACAGGGTGTCGTCGTGGAAGAGGCGCTGCCAGGCGGCGGCCTTGGCCTCGGCGGTGGGCAGGGAGGCGCGGCAGCGGGCGGCGCCCTGCTGGCCGGTGGCGCTGGGGTCGGCGGCGAGGGCGGCGTCGATGGCGTCCTCGTCGACGGCGCCGAGGACGGCGAGGCGGGCCAGGACGCGCCAGCGCAGTTCGGGGTCGAGCGCGGGGCCGCCGTCGACGGTGCCGTCGGCGAGCCAGGCGGCGATGGTGTCGGGCTGGGTGGCGCTGTCGATGAAGGCGCGTACGGCGGCGAGGCGCAGGCCGGGGTCGGTGCCGTCCTCGGTGCGGCGCAGGAGGTCGCGGGCGATGGCGGTGAGGGTGGTGAGGGCGGCGTTGCGTTCGGCGGGGGCGGTGTAGAGGTCGGCGACGTGGTTGCGGGCGAAGCCGAGGACGCCCTGGACGACGGCGAGGTCGCTCTCGTCGGGGAGGTGGGCCTCGGCGGTGGCGAGGTAGGTGGCGGGTTCGAGTTCGCCGTCGCGGACCATGTCGCGCAGGGAGCCCCAGACGACGGCGCGGGTGAGCGGGTCGGGGATGCGGGAGAGGTCGCGCAGGGCGGTTTCGAGGGAGGTCTCGTCGAGGCGGACCTTGGCGTAGCCGAGGTCGCCGTCGTTGAGGACGAGGAGGTCGGGGCGGGGGCCGGCGGCGGAGAGGACCTCGTCGGTGGGGACGTCGAGGTCGAGGAGCGCGGTGCGCTCCAGGAGGCCGTCGGTGGCGCGGGTGTAGGTGCCGGCTGCGATGCGGTGGGGGCGGCTGCCCTGGCGGTCGACGGTGAGGGTCCAGCCGCCGGTGCCCTCCTGGATGCGGGGGGTGAGGGTGTCGATGCCGGTGGTGCGGAGCCAGATGTCGGCCCAGGCGTGGACGTCGCGGTCGGTGTGGGCGGCGAGGGAGTCCACGAAGTCGGCGAGGGTGGCGTTGGCGAACTTGTGGCGGGCGAAGTGGGTGTTGATGCCGGCCAGGAAGTCCTTCTCGCCGAGCCAGGCGACCAGCTGGCGCAGGGCGGAGGCGCCCTTGGCGTAGGAGATGCCGTCGAAGTTGAGGAGGGCGGAGGCGGTGTCGGGGACGTCGTCGGGGCCGGGGGCGACGGGGTGGGTGGAGGGGCGCTGGTCGGCGGCGTAGCCCCAGGGCTTGCGCTCCATGCCGAACTCGGTCCAGGTGCCGGTGAAGCGGGTGGCTTCGGTGAGGGTCTGGTAGCCCATGTACTCGGCGAAGGACTCGTTGAGCCAGATGTCGTCGAACCAGGCGAGGGTGACGAGGTCGCCGAACCACATGTGGGCCATCTCGTGGGCGATGACCATGGCGCGGCGCTGGCGTTCGGTGTCGGGGACGGCCGAGCGGAAGACGAATTCGTCGCGGAAGGTGACCAGGCCGGGGTTCTCCATGGCGCCGGCGTTGAACTCGGGGACGAAGGCCTGGTCGTAGGAGTCGAAGGGGTAGGGCTCGGTGAACTTCTCGTGGTAGCGGTCGTAGCAGGCGGTGGTGACGGAGAGGATCTCGTCGGCGTCGGCGTCGAGGTGGGGGGCGAGGGACTTGCGGCAGTGGATGCCGAAGGGCAGTCCGGCGTGTTCGGTGGTGACGCTGTGCCAGGGGCCGGCGGCGACGGCGGCGAGGTAGGTGGAGATGACGGGGGTGGGGGCGGAGGTCCAGACGCCGTCTGCGTCGCGGTCGCCGGTGCGGGTGGTGATGCCGTTGGCGAGGACGGTCCAGTGGGCGGGGGCGGTGACGGTGAACTGGAAGACGGCCTTGAGGTCGGGCTGGTCGAAGGCGGCGAAGACGCGCTGGACGTCGTCCATGAACATCTGGGTGTAGACGTACGTCTCGCCGTCGGCCGGGTCGGTGAAGCGGTGGAGGCCCTCGCCGGTGCGGGAGTAGCGCATGCGGGCGTCGATGCGCAGCTCGTGGGGGCCTTCGGCGAGGCCGGTGAGCGGGAGGCGGTTGCCGCTCAGGGTGGCGGGGGCGAGGGGGGTGCCGTCGAGCGTGGCGGAGCGCAGTTCTTCCGGCTTCAGCTCGACGAAGGTGTCTGCCGGGGTGCGGGCGCTGAAGCGGATGACGGTGGTGGAGTCGAAGGTCTCGTCGCCGGTGGTGAGGTCGAGGGTGACGGCGTAGTGGTGTACGTCGAGGAGCTGGGCTCGGAGCTGCGCTTCGTTGCGCGTCAGTGCGGACATGGGGCCATGCTGCCGGATGGGCGGCCGGGGTCCTAGGGGGTCGTCCGGCCGGGGCGGGAGGCCCGCCCCGGGTCCGGTCAGTCCTCGCCGGCGGCGATGGTCTCGTGGTGGCGGATGACCTCGGCGATGATGAAGTTGAGGAGCTTCTCGGCGAAGGCCGGGTCGAGCTTGGCGTTCTCGGCGAGCTGGCGCAGGCGGGCGATCTGGCGGGCCTCTCGGCCGGGGTCGGCGGGGGGCAGCTGGTGGCGGGCCTTGAGGTGGCCGACCTGCTGGGTGCATTTGAAGCGCTCGGCGAGCATGTGGACCACGGCCGCGTCGATGTTGTCGATGCTGTCGCGCAGGCGGGCCAGTTCGGCGGTGACGTTCTCGTCGATCGCGTCGGGGTCGGTGCCGCTGTCGCGGTCGCTGGTGTTCATGGTCATCGAGAATACGTGGCGGGCGCGTGCGGCACCCCTGGCATGTCGCTGGGTGAGACGGGCCGGGCGGCGGGGGCCGTGCGGGGCCGGGAGGCATGGCCTGACCAGGGGGGGGGGGAGGGGGGTCACAGGGGCAGGGTGGCGGTGACGAGCCAGCCGCCTTCGGGGGCCGGGCCGGCGGTGAGGCGGCCGCCGAGGGCTTCGGCGCGTTCGGTCATGCCGGCGAGGCCGTAGCCGCCGCCGCGGGCCTTCTCGGAGAGCCGGGCGGGGTGTCCGCCGTCGTCGGCGACGCGTACTTCGAGGCCTTCGGGGACGGTGCGCAGGCCGATGCGGACGGCGGTGGCGGTGGCGGCGTGTTTGCCGATGTTGGTGAGGGCTTCGAGGACGATGCGGTGGGCGGTGGCGGCGACGTCGCCGGGGACGCGTTCTTCCAGGCCCGGCTCGATCGACAGGACGACGGGCGGGCCGGCGAAGCGGCGGGCGAGGTCGCGGATGTCGGCGAGGCCGGCGACGGGGGTGGTGGCGGGGGCCGTGGCGGCCGGGTCGTCCTCGCGCAGGACGCGGACGAGGCGGCGCATGGAGCCGAGGGCCTCGCCGCCGGCGGTTTCGATGCGGCCGAAGACCTCGGCGGCGCGTTCGGCGGTGACGTGGGTGAAGCGGGCGGCGCGGGCCTCGACGACGATGCCGGTGACGTGGTGGGCGACGAGGTCGTGGAGTTCGCGGGCGAGTTCGAGGCGTTCGGCGGTGCGTACGGCCTGGAGTTCGCGCAGGCGCTGGACGGATTGCAGGCGCAGCAGGAGGGAGTAGGCGGTGACGACGGCGGTGAGGACGGAGAAGAGGAGGGTGAAGCGGCCGGGGTCGGCGTCGCGTACGGGTACGGCCATGCAGCCGAGGGCGAGGACGGGACCGAGGACGGCGGCGGTGCGGGCGGGGGCGCGCAGGAGGACCTGGGAGAGCAGGACGAGGAGGGCGACCGCCTCGCCGGCACCCCAGACGACGGTGGGCCGGGAGCCGAGGACGAGCAGGAGGGTGACGGTCCAGGTGGTGGCGGCGGCGAACCAGGCGCGGGCGAGCAGGGGCAGGCCGGGCCAGGGGGCGGCGCTGAGGCAGACGAGGACACCGGAGACCCAGACGGCGGTGTGCGGGGGGCGGGGCTGGCGGGCCAGGACGATGCCTTCGAGGGTGACGAGGCCGAGGAGGAGCACGGGGAGCAGCACCCGGATCGTGTCGGCCGTGCGGGGGTGGCGGCGGGCCCAGGAGGCGAGGGGGCTCACGGGGCCGGCCGGGGGGTGCTCACGCGCCGGTGGCGGCGAGGCCGCTTTCCCAGGCCCAGGCGGCGATCTCGACGCGGTTACGGGCGGTGATCTTGGCCTGGACGCTGGCCAGGTGGCTTTTGACGGTGGAGAGGGAGACGTACAGTTCGGCGGCGATCTCGGCGTTGGTCAGGCCGCGGGCGAGGCAGCGCACGACGTCCCGTTCGCGTTCGGTGAGGGGTTCGCGGGGGCGGCGGGCGGACTGGGGGCCGGCCATGCGGGGGGCCATCTCGCGCAGCAGGCGGACGGTGATGGCGGGTGAGACGAGGGCGTCGCCGGCGGCCGCGGCCCGTACGGCTTCGACGAGCATGGCGGGGCTGGCGTCTTTGAGGAGGAAGCCGGAGGCGCCGCCGTGGAGTGCCGCGTGGACGTATTCGTCGAGGTCGAAGGTGGTGACGATGACGATGCGCGGGGTGTCCTGGCCGGAGAGGCGGCGGGTGACCTCCAGGCCGTCGACGCGGGGCATGCGGATGTCGAGGAGGAGGACGTCGGGGTGGTGTTCGGCGACGGCGTCGAGGGCGGCCTGTCCGTCAGGGGCGTCGGCGACGACCTCGATGTCCGGCCGGCTTTCGAGGATCATCCGGAAGCCGGTCCTGACCATGTCCTGGTCGTCCGCGATGACCACTCTGATCGTCATGCGCCGCCTGCCCCACTGTCGCCCGCTGCCGCCGGTGGGCCTCCCCGGCGGGCGCCGGGGGTGTCCCCGTCCCATGGGACCCGGGGGTGCGGCGGCCCGCAACCGGACGGCGGGGGCTCGCCCTCCCGGCCGGTTCGGGTCCGGCCGGAAGGACGAGGTGCGTGGGTGGGGGGGTGCCGGGGCCGGCCCGGGGGGCACGGGCCGGCGGCGGGGTTACAGGCCCGCGGCGGCGTTGCGGATGTCGGCGGCGAAGGTGGAGACCTCGGAGTAGACCCCGGGGTATCCGGCGCGGGCGCAGCCCTCGCCCCAGCTGACGATGCCGACCTGGATCCAGGCGTTGCTGTCGTCGCGGCGGAACATGGGGCCGCCGGAGTCGCCCTGGCAGGTGTCGGTGCCGCCCTGGTCGTAGCCGGCGCAGATCTCGTCGGAGGGGACGAGGGAGCTGCCGTAGGCGGCCTGGCAGGCGGCGTCGGAGACGAAGGGGACGGTGGCCTTGAGGAGGTAGCGCTGCTGGGCTCCGCCTTCGCGGGCGGCGCCCCAGCCGGCGACGGTGAAGGTGCCGTTGTCGTAGGCCTTGGTGTCGGCGATCTTCAGGGTGGGGAGGTTGATGGGCTTGGCGAGCTTGATGAGGGCCCAGTCCTTGCCCTGGCCGTTGTAGCCGGGGGCCTGGAGCACCTTGGTGGACTTCACCTTGATGGCGCTGCTGCTCTGGAGGTCGACGACGCCGGCGGTGGCGGTGATGGAGGTGTTGTTGCCGGATCCGTTCACGCAGTGGGCGGCGGTGAGGACGATCTGCTGGGTGTAGAGGGCGCCGCCGCAGCCCATGGAGAGGCGGACCATGAAGGGGAACTCGCCCTGGGCGGCGCGGGTCCCGCCGACGACGGGGGTCGGTGAGGCGCTGGCGCCGGTGGGCTGGAGGCTGACGGCGGCGAGGGCCACGGCGCCGACGGCGAGGCCGCGCTTGAGGATGGTGGCAAGAGTGGACACGGTCAACACACTGCCTTTCGTGGGGGGTTGGGCCGTGCGTGCCATCCGGTGAATGACACGTCCATGACACATCCGTCCGCGCGACGGCAACAAGAACGCGTTTTCGGACAATCCCCGCCGGCCGGGCCTCCACCGCAACGGGGATTCACCCGGCGGCCACGAAAAGTTTCCTACCGGCCAGTAGACATGTGCGGGATTCCGGCCAACTCTGGGCACGTACATGCCAAGCCGTGACCGAGGAGCGCCCCCACATGCGCAGCACCCGCCGCACCCGCACGTCCCGTACCGCCGCCGCCACCGTGGCCGCCGCGGCTGCCGTGATGACCCTGCTGCCGGCCGGCGCCGCCGTCGCGGCCCCGGCGTCGGCGCCCGCGCCGGCCCCGGCCGCCGTCACCGCCTCCGCACCGGGCGGCAACGCGGCGATCCTCGGGATCGACTACGCCACCTGGCAGCGCGACGTGGCCGCCGTCGTCGACGCCGCCCGCCCCGCCATCGAGCAGCGGATCGCGGCCTCCCCGGCCGGCGAGAAGCCCGCGATCGTCCTGGACATCGACAACTCCTCCCTGGAGACGGACTTCCACTGGTTCTGGACGTTCCCGACCCCGGCGATCGAGAAGGTCCGCGCGCTGACCCAGTACGCGAACGAGCGCGGGGTCGCGATCTTCTTCGTCACCGCCCGCCCGGGGATCGTGTACTCCCTGACCGAGCGGAACCTCAAGGCGGTCGGCTACCCGGTGACCGGGCTGTACGTCCGGGACCTGCCCGCCCTGTTCAGCCAGGTCAGCGCGTACAAGACGGCCAAGCGCGCCGAGATCGAGGCCCGCGGCTACACGATCATCGCCAACATCGGCAACAACGAGAGCGACCTGGTCGGCGGCCACGCCGAGCGCACCGTCAAGCTCCCGGACTACGGCGGCAAGCTCTCCTGACCCGGCGGCCGCCGATTCGTTGCGCTCCGGGCGGTTCGAACCGGCGGTATGGCGGGTAGTCATATCCCATCGCACGAGTGCCGGGCCCGGCCCCTCGCCAGGGGGCCGGGCCCGGCGCCCGTTCACCGGGCCGCTACGCCTTCTTCGGCGCGGGGCACGTCTGCCAGGCGAGGTGGTAGAGCGTGCTGACGCTGGTGTCGGTGGAGTCCATGGCCATGAAGCTGGTGGACGTCTGCGGGTTCGAGGTGCCGGCGTTCACCCGCAGCTCGGTGTTGATGTTGAAGTTGCGCTTCTCGCCGCACGGGGACCAGACGAGGTCCGCGTACTCCGTCTTGTCGCTGGTCTGCCAGTTGTCGTTGAGCGGTCCGCTGAACTGGTGCGTGCGCTGGGTCGTCTGCGGCATCCCCTGGAAGTAGTAGTTCGCCCTCTCCTGGCCCGTGGCCCCGGGCTGGAGGAACGCGAACCCCCGGTAGTCCGCCTGCACGATCGCGTAGGTGAACCCGGACGGGACGTGGACGCGCAGGTTGAGCTGGCAGTTCTTGCGGAAGGCCGTGGGCGGGGCGCCGGGGCCGACCTGGGCGAGGTAGTCGCTGTAGGTGACGGTGAAGGCCGTGTTGTCGGGGGCCACGGCCACCTGGGCGGTGCCCTCGCGGCAGCCGGAGCCGTTCACCGTGGCCAGCTCGATCACGATCTTGTCCGGCGGGACGGTGATCGGCGGACGGCCCCCCGCGCCGGGGGCGGCGGCCCCCGCGGGGGTGGACGTCGCGATCAGGGCGGCGGCCGCACCGGCGGTGAGCAGGGTGCGGAACAGGGAATGAGACATCGTGGTCACTCCTGACTCCTGACTCCCGGCACTCGGACCGGGGACTCTCCTGCGGGCACCCCGCATCAGGCCGCGGGGCATTCCTTCCACTCGAAGTGGTAGACCGTGCTGACGCTGCCGTCCGTCGAGTCCATGCTCATGAAGCTGAGGTTCTGCGGGCTGGACGTGCCGCCGTAGACCCGCAGTTCGGTGTTGACGTTGAGGTTGCGCTCCTCGCCGCAGGGGGCCCAGACGAGGTCCGCGTAGTCGGTCTGGTCGCTCGCCTGCCAGTTGTCGCTGAAGGGGCCGTTGAACTGGTGGGTGCTGCGGGCCGTCTGGGCGTTGCCCTGGAAGTAGTAGTTCGCGCGCTCCTGGCCGTAGGCGCCGCGCTGGAGGTGGGCGAAGCCGCGGTAGTCGGCGCGGGCGATGGCGTACGTGAACCCCTGGGGCACGTGGATCCGCAGGGCCAGCTGGCAGTTCTTGCGGAACTCCGTCCCGCCGGCGCCGGCGCCGGTCTGGGCGAGGTAGCTGCTGTAGGTGACGGTGAAGGCCGTGTTGTCGGAGGCGGCGGCGACGTCGGCGCTGCCCTGGGGGCAGCCGGAGCCGTTGACCCCGGCGACCTCGACGGTGACGCGGCCGGGCGGGGGGACGGAGGGGGTCTGGGCGTGGGCCGCCTGGACGGGGGCGGCGAGGGCCGACAGCGCCGTGACGGCGGCGCCGAGCGCGATTCTGCGGAGGGGCATGAGGGGTCTCCGTTCGTGCGGAGGGGAGCCCGGATTTGGGCATGCACATGCCACCACGCTGCCGCTGGGAGGGGGAGGGTCCGATACGGCCATCGGGGGGCGGGGGGCCTTCGGTCCGTACCGGCTGGCCGGATCCGGCGACCGGCCGCCCGCCCTTGCGCCGGTCGGCGGCCCCGGCGTCCGGCGCAGGCCGCCCCCGCCGGACCCCCGGATGGCCGGAACCCGGACCCGGGGCACCGCTGCGCGGGGCGGGGTCCCCTACCCGCCCTTTCACCGTTTCCCGGGGCGAGCCCCGGACCCCGCACCGGGCGCTCCGCGCCCGGGACGCCCAAACGCCGCGCGGGCTGGATTTCGCGCAGCGAAATCCCGGCCCCGCCGGCGTTTGAGGCGCGGGGGGTCCGGGGGGCACCTCCCGGCGGCAGCCGGGCGAGGGGACGGCGGGAGGGCGGGTAGGGGACCGGCCCCGCGCAGCGCTCACCCGGCCCCGGGCCACCGGCAGCCGTGCGCCGGGAGCGGGAGCCCGTCCGGGCCACCAGCCCCCGCAGGCCGAGAGCAGGACCCCCTCCGGGCCACCAACCCCCGCAAGCCGAGAACAGAAACCCCTCCGGACCACCAACCCCCGCAAGCCGGGAGCGAGGGCCCGTCCGGGCCACCGGGCCCCGCAAGCCGAGAGCAGGAACCCCTCCGGGCCACCAGCCCCCGCAGGCCGAAAGCAGGAACCCCTCCGGGCCACCGGGCCCCGTAGGCCGGGAGCGGGGGCCCGTCCGGGCTACCGGGCCCCGTAGGCCGGGAGCGGGGGCTGTGAGCGGGCCAGGAGCTCGAGGGCGGTCTCGCCCGCCTCGCCCGGGGTCCAGCGGGATCCGCGCTCGGCGGTGGGGCCCGGACGCCAGCCCTCCATCACCGTGATGCGGCCACCCTCCGCCTCGAACACCCGGCCCGTGACCCCGGCGGACGCCGTCGACCCCAGCCACACCACCAGCGGGGAGACGTTCTCCGGCGCCATCGCGTCGAAGGCCCCCGCCCCCGGGGCGGCCATCGTCGCCGCGAAGGCCTCCTCCGTCATCCGGGTCCGCGCCGCCGGGGCGACGGCGTTGACCTGGACCCCGTACCGGCCCATCTCGGCCGCCGCCACCAGGGTCAGGCCGAGGATCCCCGCCTTGGCGGCGCTGTAGTTGCCCTGGCCCACGGAGCCCAGCAGACCGGCCCCCGACGAGGTGTTCACGACCCGGGCCGCGACCGGCCGGCCGGCCTTCGCCTCGGCCCGCCACCACGCGGCCGCCGCCCGCAGCGGCAGGAAGTGCCCCTTGAGGTGGACCCGCATCACCGCGTCCCAGTCGTCCTCCCCGAGGTTGACCAGCATCCGGTCCCGCAGGAACCCGGCGTTGTTGACCAGCGTGTCCAGGCGGCCGAAGGCCTCCAGGGCGCACGCGACCAGCGAGCCGGCGCCCTCCCCCGTCGCGACGTCCCCGCCGTGGGCCACCGCCTCCCCGCCGCCCGCCCGGATCTCCTCGACCACCCGCGCCGCCGGGCTCCCGGGCCCGGGGAGCCCGTCCAGCCCGACCCCGAGGTCGTTGACGACGACCCGCGCCCCCTGCGCCGCGAAGGCCAGCGCGTGGGCGCGGCCCAGCCCCCGGCCGGCGCCGGTCACCACGACCACTCGTCCGTCTGCGATACCCATGTCAGCTCTCCTCACGGTTGATCCGCATCCGCCCGTCCACCGGACCGCCCGCCGGGCCGTCCGCCCCGCCCCTCACCCCGCCCGCCCGTCCCCTCCGCCGGACGGCGCCCGGTTGGCCGTCGCCGCATCCAGGAACGCCGGGCGCTCCCCGCCCCCGTGCACCAGCAGGCTCGCCCCGCTCACGTACGCCGCCCGGTCCGAGGCCAGGAACACCGCCGCCTCCCCCACGTCGGCGGGTTCGGCCAGTCGGCCCAGCGGCACGGTGGCGGCGACCGCCGCGACGCCCTCCGCGTCCCCGTAGTGCAGGTGCGCCAGTTCGGTCCGGACCATGCCGAGGACCAGGGAGTTGACCCGTACCCCGGGGGCCCATTCCACGGCCATCGAACGGGCCAGGTTCTCCAGGCCCGCCTTCGCCGCCCCGTACGCCGCCGTGCCCGGCGAGGGCCGGGTCCCGCTGACACTGCCGATCATCACGACCGAGCCCCGGCTCTCCCGCAGCCACGGGTAGGCGGCGAGCGAGGCCGCCATCGGCGCCACCAGGTTCAGGGCGAGCACCCGTGCGTGCTGTTCGGGACCGCCCTCCCCCAGCAGCCTGTACGGGGTCCCGCCGGCGTTGTTGACCAGGCAGTCGAGCCGTCCGTACCGCCCCGCGACCCCGTCGAGGAACTCCCGGACGGCGGCCGGCTCGCGCAGGTCCACGGAGGCGAAGGCGGCCTCCCGCCCGTCCCGCGCCACCGGCCGGTCCGGCGGGCGCCGGGCGCAGACGACGACCTCCGCCCCGGCCGCGAGGAACGAGCGGGCGATCCCGGCGCCCACGCCGCGGGTTCCGCCGGTGACGACCACGACCCTCCCCTTGAGCTCCATCGGCTGCTACCTTCCTCACCTAACAAATGTTTGGTGGAAAGGTAGCTGATCCGCCCATGGGTGTCTCCACCTCCGGCCCGGACCAGGGCATCGCACACGTCACCGTGGACTTCCCGCCCGTCAACGCCCTTCCCGTGCACGGCTGGTACGAGCTCGCCGACGCCCTGCGCGCCGCCGGGCGCGACCCCGGGGTGCGCTGCGTGGTCCTGGCGGCCGCCGGGCGCGGCTTCAACGCCGGCGTCGACATCAAGGAGATGCAGCGCGACAGCGGCCACACCGCCCTCATCGGCGCCAACCGCGGCTGCGCCGAGGCCTTCGCCGCCGTGTACGAGTGCGAGGTGCCGGTGGTCGCGGCCGTGCACGGCTTCTGCCTGGGCGGCGGCGTCGGCCTGGTCGGCAACGCCGACGCGATCGTGGCCTCCGACGACGCCGTGTTCGGCCTGCCCGAACTGGACCGGGGCGCCCTCGGCGCCGCCACCCACCTCGCCCGGCTGGTCCCCCAGCACCTGATGCGCGCCCTCTACTACACCTCGCGCACCGCCACCGCCGCCGAACTGCACGCCCACGGCTCGGTCTGGAAGGTGGTCCCCCGTACGGAACTGTCCGCCGCCGCCCTGGAGCTGGCGGCCGAGATCGCGCGGAAGGACGGCACCCTCATCCGGCTGGCCAAGGCCGCCATCAACGGCATCGACCCCGTCGACGTGCGCCGCAGCTACCGCTTCGAGCAGGGGTTCACCTTCGAGGCCAACCTCAGCGGTGTCGCCGACCGGGTCCGCGACACCTTCGGGAAGGCACAGGGAGGCACCGCATGACCGACAAGACCATGACCCCCGACGAGGTCGTCGGGCGGCTGCGCAGCGGAATGACCCTGGGCATCGGCGGCTGGGGCTCCCGGCGCAAGCCGATGGCCCTGGTGCGGGCGCTGCTGCGGTCCGAAGTCACCGATCTCACCGTGGTCTCGTACGGCGGCCCCGACGTCGGGCTGCTCGCCGCCGCCGGACGCGTCCGCCGCCTGATCGCCCCCTTCGCCACCCTCGACTCCATCCCGCTGGAGCCGCACTTCCGGGCCGCGCGCGAGAGCGGCACCCTCGCCCTCACCGAGTACGACGAGGCGATGTTCATGTGGGGCCTGCACGCGGCCGCGAACCGCCTGCCCTTCATGCCGGTCCGCGCCGGCCTCGGCTCCGACGTCATGCGGGTCAACCCGGAGCTGCGCACGGTCGCCTCCCCCTACGCCGACGGCGAGGAGTTCGTCGCCGTCCCCGCCCTGCGCATGGACGCGGCCCTGGTCCACCTCAACCGCGCCGACCGCCTGGGCAACGGCCGGTACCTGGGCCCCGACCCGTACTTCGACGACCTCTTCTGCGAGGCCGCCGACGCCGCGTACGTCTCCTGCGAGCAGCTGGTGGAGAGCGCCGAGCTCGCCAAGTCCGGCCCCCCGCAGTCCCTCCTGGTCAGCCGGCACTCGGTCACCGGGGTCGTGGAGACCCCGAACGGCGCGCACTTCACCTCCTGCGCGCCCGACTACGACCGCGACGAGGCCTTCCAGAAGCTGTACGCGACCACCCCCTGGCCCGAGTTCTCGGCCCGCTTCCTGTCCGGGGCGGGCGAGCACGACTACCAGAGCGCCGTCCGGACCTGGCGGGAGGAGCAGCGATGACCAGTCGCGCGGAGTACTGCGTGATCGCGTGTGCCGAGGCCTGGCGCGGCGACGGGGAGGTGCTCGCCAGTCCGATGGGCGCGATCCCCTCCTTCGGGGCGCGCCTGGCCAAGCGGACCTTCTCCCCCGACCTGCTGCTGACCGACGGCGAGGCCATGCTGGTCGGCCCGGACGGGACGGTGGAGGGCTGGCTCCCGTACCGGCGCCACCTGACGATGGTCACCGGCGGGCGGCGGCACGTGATGATGGGCGCGAGCCAGATCGACCGGTACGGCAACCAGAACATCTCCTGCATCGGCGACTGGGAGCGGCCCGCCCGCCAGCTGCTGGGGGTGCGCGGGGCGCCCGTCAACACCCTCAACAACCCGGTGAGCTACTGGGTGCCCCGGCACTCCCCGAGGGTGTTCGTCGAGCGCGTCGACATGGTCAGCGGGGTGGGGTACGACCGCGCGGAGGCGGCCGGGCCCTCGGCGGCCCGCTTCCACCGGCTGCCGCGCGTGGTCAGCGACCTCGGGGTCTTCGACTTCGCCGGGCCCGGGCACGCGATGCGGCTGGCGTCCCTGCACCCGGGGGTGACGGTCGACCAGGTCCGCGCCGCCACCGGGTTCGAGCTCGCGATCGGCCCGGAGGTCCCGTACACCCGTGAGCCCACGGCCGAGGAGCTGCGGCTGATCCGCGAGGTGATCGACCCGAAGGGCCTGCGCGACCGGGAAGTGCGGGGCTGACGTGGCGGCGAGGGAGTGGGAGACGGCGTTCACCAGGCTGGTCGGGGTCCGGTACCCGATCGTGCAGACGGGCATGGGCTGGGTGGCCGGCCCGCGGCTGGTGTCGGCGGCGGCCGAGGCGGGGGCGCTGGGCATCCTGGCCTCGGCGACGATGACGACGGAGCAGCTGCGCGCGGCGGTCCAGGAGGTGCGCTCCCGTACGGACGCCCCGTTCGGGGTCAACCTGCGGGCGGACGCCGGGGACGCGGCCGAGCGGGTGCGGCTGATCATCGACGAGGGCGTGCGGGTGGCCTCGTTCGCGCTGGCCCCGTCGCGGGAGCTGATCGCCCGGCTCAAGGACGCCGGGGTGGTGGTGATCCCCTCGGTGGGGGCGCGCCGGCACGCCGAGAAGGTCGCGGCCTGGGGCGCCGACGCGGTGATCGTGCAGGGCGGGGAGGGCGGCGGGCACACCGGCGACGTGGCCACCACGGTGCTGCTGCCGCAGGTCGTCGACGCGGTGGACGTCCCGGTGGTCGCGGCGGGCGGCTTCCGCGACGGGCGCGGGCTGGTGGCGGCCCTGGCGTACGGGGCCGCGGGCATCGCCATGGGCACGCGGTTCCTGCTGACCTCCGACTCGACCGTCCCGGACGCCGTGAAGGCCGAGTACCTGAAGGCCGGCGTCAAGGACGTCACCGTCACGACGGCCGTGGACGGGATGCCGCACCGGATGCTGCGCACCGAGCTGGTGGCCTCCCTGGAACGGGCGGGGCGGGCCGGGGCGCTGGCCCGGGCGGTGCGGCACGCGGCCTCCTTCCGGCGGCTGTCGGGGCTGTCCTGGTCCCGGATGGTGCGCGACGGCCTGGCGATGAAGCACGGCAGGGACCTGTCCTGGAGCCAGGTCCTGCTCGCCGCGAACACCCCGATGCTCCTCAAGGCGTCCATGGTCGAGGGCCGTACGGACCTCGGTGTCATGGCATCGGGCCAGGTCGCGGGGGTGATCGAGGATCTGCCGTCGTGTGCGGAGCTCGTCGGCCGCGTCATGGCCGAAGCGCACGCCGTGCTGGACCGGCTGCACGCGTCGGGCCCGCACCCGCTCGGCACCCTGCCACCACCAGGGTGATCCCCTTCTCCGTCACAGGAGTCGCCCGTATGAGACGTGCCCGCATCCGCCTGGCGACCGCGGCGGCCGCCGCCGCCCTCGCCGTCGGCACCCTGCCCGCCGCCGCCGAGGCGGCGGCTCCGGCAGCCGCGGCCCGTACCCCGCACCACCAGCTCCGGTCGTCGTCCGGGGCGATCCGGCAGATCCCCCTCCAGGGGGCCGTCAACCTCCGGGACGTCGGCGGGTACGCCACGTACACCGGGGGCCGGGTCCGCCAGGGGCTGGTCTACCGCTCCGACGCACTGAGCAAGCTGACCGCGGCGGACATCACCACCGTCTCCGGTCTCGGCCTCACGAAGGTCGTCGATTTCCGCATTCCGATGGAGCTCCAGTACGACGGCGCCGACCGGCTGCCGCAGGGGCTCTCCCCCACCTCCCGCCCGGTCAGCGACCTGGGGCTGTACGGCACCCTGGTCGGCGCGATATCCAGCGGCGACCCCGTCAAGCAGGAGCAGATGCTCGGCGGCGGGCGGGCCGAGGCCTACATGCGGGACGTCTACCGCACGTTCGTGACGAGCCCCGAGAACCGGGCGCAGTTCGCGGCGACCCTGCGGGAGCTCGCGGACGGGAACCAGGGGCCGCTGCTCTACCACTGCACCTCGGGCAAGGACCGGACGGGCTGGATGAGCTACGTCCTGCTGCGCGCGCTGGCCGTGCCGCAGGAGGCGGCCGAGGGCGACTACCTGGCCTCGAACACCTTCCGGGCGGCGTACGACGCCCAGGTGCGCGCGGGCCTCAAGCAGTCGGGCCGGATGCAGAACCCGGACCTGCTGATCCCGCTCCAGGAGGTCCGGCAGGACTACCTGGACGCCGCGACCGCCCGGATGGAGGCCGACTACGGCGGCTTCTACGGCTATCTGACGGACGGTCTGGGCCTGGACCTGCGGACGCTGTCGAAGCTCCAGAGCAGGCTGGTCCGGTAGGCGCGGGGAACGGCACGACGGCGCCGGGCGTGCTCTGCCCGGCGCCGTCGGCGCGCTGTGCGGGTGACGGGGCTCAGACCGCCCGGCGGCGTCCCTGCCCGGCCGTGCCGACGCGGCTGCGCGCCGAGGCCGCGGCCGCGCCGCCGCCGGAGGCGGAGCCTCCCGTACCGCGGCGGGACTGGCCGGCGGAGCCGGAGCCCTGGCCGCCGCCCTGACCGCGGCGGGACTGGCCCGCCCCGGAGCCGGCGGGGGCCTGGCCGGAGCCGCCGGACGCGCCGGAGCCGGAGCGCCGGCCGCGGCCGCCGGAGGCGGGGGCACCGGAGGCGCCGGTGCGCGGCGTGCCCGAGCGGCGGCGCGAGGAGCCCGAGCCGGAGCCCGAACCGCTGCGCGGCTTGGGCTGCGGGGGCTGCGGGACCTCCAGGACGACGGGGATGCCGGAGGGCTCGCGGGCGCCGGTCAGCGCGGCGAGCTCCTCGTCGGAGGACTTGATCTGCGCGGTGCGCGGGGAGATCCCGGCATCCGACATCAGCCGGGTCATGTCGCGCTTCTGGTCGGGCAGGACCAGGGTGACCACGCTGCCGGACTCGCCGGCGCGGGCGGTGCGGCCGCCGCGGTGCAGGTAGTCCTTGTGGTCGGTGGGCGGGTCGACGTTGACGACGAGGTCGAGGTCGTCGATGTGGATGCCGCGCGCGGCCACGTTGGTGGCGATCAGCGCGGTGACCTCGCCGGTCTTGAACCAGTCCAGGGTGCGGTTGCGCTGCGGCTGGGAGCGTCCGCCGTGCAGGCCGGAGGCGCGCACGCCCTCGGCGAGGAGCTTCTTGACCATGCGGTCGACGCCGCGCTTGGTGTCGACGAACATGATGACCCGGCCGTCGCGGGCGGCTATGCGCGTGGCCACGGCCTTCTTGTCGGTCTCGTCCATGACGTACAGGACGTGGTGCTCCATGGTGGTGACCGCGCCGGCCGACGGGTCGACGGAGTGGCCGACCGGGTCGGTCAGGAACATCTTGACGAGCTTGTCGACGTTCTTGTCGAGGGTCGCCGAGAACAGCATGGTCTGCCCGCCGGGCGCGACCTGCTTGAGCAGCGCGGTGACCTGCGGCATGAAGCCCATGTCGGTCATCTGGTCGGCCTCGTCGAGGACGGTGATCGAGACCTGCGAGAGGTCGGCGTCACCGCGGTCGATGAGGTCCTTGAGGCGGCCGGGGGTGGCGACGAGCACCTCGGCGCCGCGGCGCAGCGCGCCCGCCTGCCGGTTGATGGACATGCCGCCGACGACGGTCGCGACGCGCAGGTTGACGGCCGTGGCGTACGGGGTCAGGGCGTCGGTGACCTGCTGCGCGAGCTCGCGGGTCGGTACGAGGACCAGCGCCAGCGGGGCCTTGGGCTGGGCGCGGCGGCCGGAGGTGCGGGCGAGCAGGGCCAGGCCGAAGGCGAGGGTCTTGCCGGAGCCGGTGCGTCCGCGGCCGAGGAGGTCGCGGCCGGCGAGGGAGTTCGGCAGGGTGGCGGCCTGGATGGGGAAGGGCTCGGTCACGCCCTGGGCGGCGAGGGTCTTCAGCAGCGCCTCGGGCATGTCCATGTCCTCGAACGCGGCCACCGGCGGGAGGGCCGGGGTCAGCGGTTCGGGCATGGTGAACTCCTGGGGCCGGGCGACGGGGGCGGACTTCTGCCGTCCCGCGCCAGCCTTCGGACGCCCCTGTGCCGCACCTCGACCCCGGGTGGGGCGGCGGCTGGGTCGTGCGGAGCTGGAGCTGGTCATGCGAGAAAGCCCTCCTGAAACCGGCAGGTACAACAAAGGTGGAGACAGCAGACAAGCCGGGGCCCGCACCTCGCGGTGCGGACCCCGGCATGCTGAGGAACTTAGGCGGGGACGATGTTCTCCGCCTGGGGGCCCTTCTGGCCCTGCGTCACGTCGAAGGACACGCGCTGGCCCTCCTGGAGCTCACGGAAGCCCTGCATGGCGATGTTCGAGTAGTGGGCGAAGACGTCCGGGCCGCCGCCGTCCTGCTCGATGAAGCCGAAGCCCTTTTCCGAGTTGAACCACTTCACGGTGCCAAGTGCCATTTGAATCTCCTGAATAGGCGGCAAGGGCCCCATCCGGGAGAATCCGGCAAAAACAATAAAAGCGCCTGCGGAGCAATCCCGTCAGGCGCACATAAAGTTCATGGGTACCACAACTGCAACGCCACCAAGTTAGCACACCCCGACGGGATCTTGCTTCCATGCGCGGATGGCAGCGATCGGAGAGCCCTGCCTGGTGCCGTGACCGCAGCGGGGGCGGGGCCCTGTCCGGGCGGCCCCGCCCCGCGTCCGTCCGCGCCCGGGTCAGAGGCGCTCGATGATCGTGACGTTGGCCTGGCCGCCGCCTTCGCACATGGTCTGGAGGCCGTAGCGGCCGCCGGTGCGCTCCAGCTCGTGCAGGAGCGTGGTCATCAGCTTCACGCCGGTCGCCCCCAGGGGGTGGCCCAGGGCGATCGCGCCGCCGTTGACGTTCACCCGGGCGGGGTCGGCGCCCGTCTCCTTGAGCCAGGCCAGCACCACCGGGGCGAAGGCCTCGTTGATCTCGACCAGGTCGATGGCGTCCAGGGTCAGGCCCGTCTTCTTCAGCGCGTGGGCGGTGGCGGGGATGGGGGCCGACAGCATCCGGATCGGGTCCTCGCCGCGCACCGACAGGTGGTGGATCCGGGCGCGGGGCGTGAGGCCGTGCTCGGCGACCGCCCGCTCGGAGGCGATCAGCATCGCCGCGGCGCCGTCGGAGACCTGCGAGGAGACGGCCGCCGTGATGGTGCCGCCCTCCACGACCGGCTTCAGCCCGGCCATCTTCTCCAGGCTGGTGTCCCGGCGCGGCCCCTCGTCGACCGCGACTTCCCCGTAGGGGACGGTCTCGCGGCCGAAGCGGCCCTCGTCGATCGCGCGGACCGCCCGCCGGTGGGAGGTGAGGGCGAACTCCTCCATGTCCCGGCGGGAGATCCCCCACTTCTCGGCAATGAGCTGCGCGCCGTGGAACTGGTTGACGGGGGCGTCCCCGTACCGGGCGCGCCAGCCGGCCGAGCCCGCGTAGGGGCCCTCGGTGAGGCCCAGGGGCTCGGCCGCCTGCCGGGAGGCGAAGGCGATGGGGATCATCGACATGTTCTGGGTGCCGCCCGCGACGACCAGGTCCTGGGTGCCGGAGAGCACACCCTGGGCGGCGAAGTGCACGGCCTGCTGGGAGGAGCCGCACTGCCGGTCGACGGTGACGCCGGGGACCTCCTCGGGCAGCCCGGCGGCCAGCCAGGCGGTCCGCGCGATGTCGCCCGCCTGCGGGCCGACCGTGTCGAGGCAGCCGAAGACCACGTCCTCCACGGCGGCAGGGTCGACCCCGGTCCGCTCGACGAGCGCCCTGAGGACGTGCGCCCCCAGGTCGGCGGGGTGGACCCGGGACAGGCCGCCGCCGCGGCGCCCGACGGGGGTGCGCACGGCGTCGACTATGTAGGCCTCGGGCATCGGGGGCTCCTCTGCTGGCTGCTGGCTGCTGTTTCTAGGGGCGTACGGCGATCCCGTCGAGCACCATCGACAGGTACTGGCGGGCGATCTCCTCGGGGCTGTGCTGTCCGCCCGGCCGGTACCAGGACGCCGCGACCCACACCGTGTCGCGGACGAAGCGGTAGGTGAGGCGGATGTCGAGGTCGGCGCGGAAGACCTTGGCGGCGACCCCCCGCTCCAGCGTCCCCAGCCATGCCTTCTCGAACTTCACCTGCGAGTCGGAGAGGTAGTGGAAGCGGGGCTGGGCGGAGAGGGTGCGGGCCTCCTTCTGGTAGATCGCGACGGCGGCGCGGTGCCGGTCGATCTCACGGAAGGACTCGGTGACGAGGGCCTCGATGGTCTCCCGGGGGCCGAGGCCCGCCGCGAGGACGGTGTCGTACCCGTCCCACAGCTCGTTCAGGAAGGCCGAGAGGATCTCGTCGAGCATCGACTCCTTGGAGTCGAAGTGGTAGTAGAGGCTGCCGGCGAGCATCCCGGCGGCGTCGGCGATCTTGCGGACGGTGGTGGCGTTGTAGCCCTGGGCGGCGAAGACCTCGGCGGCGGTGTCGAGGAGTTCCCGGCGCCGCTCGGGCGAGGGGGTCACCTGCGGCTTCTTCTTCGCGGCCGGCCGGGCGGCCGGCCCGGCGTTCGGCTGGTTCGTTGGCACGGGCCCATTCTGGGCCTACGGGTGCTGGCTGCTGACGGAGACCGTCTCGCCCGTCATGTAGGACGAGTAGCCGCTGGCCAGGAAGACGATGACGTTGGCGACCTCCCACGGCTCGGCGTACCGGCCGAAGGCCTCGCGGGCGGTGAGCTCGGCCAGCAGCTCCTCGCTGGTGACCTTCACCAGGTGCGGGTGCATGGCGAGGCTCGGGGCGACCGCGTTGACCCGTACGCCGAACGCGGCGGCCTCCAGTGCCGCGCAGCGGGTCAGGGCCATCACCCCGGCCTTGGCGGCGGCGTAGTGGGCCTGGCCGGTCTGGGCGCGCCAGCCGATGACGGAGGCGTTGTTGACGACGACGCCCGCGCGACCGGAGTCCTTGAAGGCGCGCAGGGCGGCGCGGGTGCAGCGGAAGGTGCCGTTCAGGGTGACGTCGAGGACGCGGGTCCACTGCGCGTCGGTCATGTCGACGAGGTCGGCGGTACCGCCGAGTCCGGCGTTGTTGACGACGGCGTCGAGGCCGCCGTGGAGCCGCTCGGCGTGCGCGAAGAGGGCCCGGACCTGCTCCTCGTCGGTGACGTCGCAGGGCAGGGAGGCGACCCGGTCCGCGCCGAACTCGGCGGCGAGGGCGGCCTCGGTCTCCTTCAGGCGGCGGGCGTGGGCGTCGCCGATCAGCACGCGGGCCCCCTCCTCCAGGAAGCGGCGGGCGGTGGCGCCGCCGATCCCGGCCCCGGCGGCGGCCGTGATCACGGCGCTGCGGCCGCGCAGCAGGCCGTGGGCGGGGACGTACGCGGGCGCCTCGTTGCGGGACTCCTCGACGCTGCTCATGGCCGTACGTTAACCTACCAAACACTTGTTAGGGAAGCGTGCGGCGGCGCCGCCCCGAAGGAGGCGAACGGCTGATGGACCTCGACCACTCCCCCGAGGTGGCGGCCTTCCGGGCCGAGGCCCGGGCCTGGCTGCGCGAGCACGTGCCGGACCGCCCGCTGCCCTCGCTGGAAACCCGGGAGGGCTTCGCGGCGCACCGGGAGTGGGAGGCGCGGCTGCACGCGGACCGCTGGTCGGCGGTGTCCTGGCCCGAGGAGTACGGGGGCCGGGGCGCGGACATCGAGCGGTGGCTGGTGTTCGAGGAGGAGTACTGGGCGGCGGGCGCGCCCGGCCGGGTCTCGCAGAACGGCATCAGCCTGCTGGCCCCCACCCTCTTCGACCACGCCACGCCCGAGCAGCGGGCGCGGGTGCTGCCGCCCATGGCGAGCGGCGAGGTGATCTGGGCGCAGGCCTGGTCGGAGCCGGAGGCGGGCTCCGACCTGGCCTCGCTGAGGTCGCGGGCGGTGCGCACCGCGGGCGGCTGGCTGCTGTCGGGGCAGAAGACCTGGTCCTCGCGGGCCGCCTTCGCCGACCGGGCCTTCGGCATCTTCCGTACGGACCCGGGGGCCGCCAAGCCCCACCAGGGGCTGACGTACCTGATGTTCGACCTGCGCGCGCCGGGCGTGACCGTGCGGCCCGTCGGGCGCCTCGACGGCAAGCCGGCCTTCGCGGAGCTCTTCCTGGACGGGGTCTTCGTCCCCGACGAGGACGTGATCGGGGAGCCGGGGCAGGGCTGGCGGATCGCGATGTCGACCACCGGGAACGAGCGCGGGCTGACCCTGCGCTCCCCCGGCCGCTTCCTGGCCGCCGCCGGCCGGCTGGCCGGCCTGTGGCGGGAGCAGGGGGACCCCGCGGACACGGCGCTGCGCGACCGGGTCGCGGACGCGGTGGTCGGGGCGCGCGCCTACGAGCTGTTCACCTGGGCCGGCGCCACCCGCTTCGCGGCGGGCGGGCGGATCGGCGCCGAGTCCAGCCTGAACAAGGTGTTCTGGTCGCAGTACGACATCGCCCTGCACGAGACGGCCCTGGACCTGCTGGGCCCGGACGCCGAGCTGGCCGACGGGCCGTGGGCCGAGCCGTGGCTGTTCTCGCTGGCCGGGCCGATCTACGCGGGGACGAACGAGATCCAGCGCGACATCATCGCCGAGCGGCTGCTCGGCCTCCCGAAGGGCCGCCGCTGATGCGCTTCCTGCCGACCGGTGAACAGTCCGACTTCGCCCGCACCCTGCGCTCCCTGCTGGGCGCGGCCGAGGTCCCGGCGACCGTACGGGCCTGGGCGGCCGGGGACCACGGGCCCGGGCTGGCCCTGTGGTCCCGGCTCGCGGACACGGGCCTGTGCGCTCTGGCCGCACCGGAGGCGTACGAGGGGCTGGGGCCGCTTCCGGTGGAGCTGGCGCTCGGGTTCGTGGAGCTGGGGCGGGCGGGGGTGGCGGGGCCGGCGGTGGAGACGGTCGCGGCGGTGGTGCTGCTGGGGGAGCTGGCGCGGCTCGGGGACGAGGGGCCGGCGAAACGGTTCCTCCCCGGGCTGGTCGCGGGTGGGGCCCTGGCCACCCTGACCCTGCCGGGCGGCTCCCCGTACGCGCTGGACCCGGACGCGGCGGCGTACTGCTTCACGGTGTCCGCCGGGCCTTCGGGGGGTGGGCTGCGGCTGGCGCCGGGCGCCGGGGAGCGGCTGCCCTCGCTGGACCCGGCGCGCGGGCTCGGCGTCCCGGCGGCGGGCGGGGAGCTGCTGGCGGCCGGCCCGGCCGTCCTGGCCGCCGCCGCGACGGCCGCGCGGTGGGCGAGGCTGCTGACGGCGGCCCAGTGCCTGGGCGTCGGCGAGGAACTGCTGGCCCGCACGGTGGAGTACGCGAAGCAGCGCACCCAGTTCGGGGCGCCGATCGGCAGCTTCCAGGCCGTCAAGCACCGGCTGGCGGACACCCTGCTGGACCTGGAGTTCGCCCGGCCGCTGCTGTGGGCGGCGGCGCTGTCCCTGGCGGACGGGGACGTCGCGGCGGCGAAGCTGACCGCCGGCGGGGCGGCGTACGCGGCCGCCCGCACCGCCCTCCAGCTGCACGGCGCGGTCGGCTACACGGAGGAGCTGGACCTTTCGCTGTGGCTGCGCCGGGCCCGGCCGCTGCGCGACGCCTGGGGCGGCCCGTCGCAGTGCCGGGCGGAGGTCGTGCGCGGCCTGTCTCAGACGACGGCCACGCACAGGGTGACCACGTAGGACTCCTCGACCGTCCCGCCGGGGAAGCGGGCCCGCAGCCGGGCCCGCTCGGCGTCGACGAACTCCCGGGTCCCGGGCTCGCCGAGGAGGAGGAAGGCGGAGTGGCTGGCGAGGTTGGACAGGTGCGCGTCGAGCGGGATCCGGCGCGACCAGCGGACCTCGCGGGTGGTGAGGTCCAGGCCGTCCGGGGTCCGGCGCGGCTGGGGCCCGGCGGGGGCCCCGAAGAGCTCCGCGATCCGCTCATCCTGCTCGGCGATCCAGGGGACGGTCGGGTCCAGGTCGTTCCACCACAGCGCGAGGGCCCCGCCGGGGCGCAGGACGCGGCGGGCCTCGGGGACGGAGCGGGCCGGGTCGGTCCAGTGCCAGGCCTGGGCGTAGGTGAGGAGGTCGAAGGCGCCGGTGGCGAGGGGGAGGCGGTCGCCGTCGCCGCGCACGATCGGGATCGCGGGGTGCGCGCGGCGGAACTCGGCGGCCATGCCGTCGCCGGGCTCCACGGCGAGCACCCGCGCCCCGCGGGCGTGCAGCAGGGCGCTGGCGATGCCGGTCCCGGCCCCCGCGTCGGCCACCCGGGCCCCGCGCAGCGGTATCCCGGCGAGCTCCTCGACGGCGTCGAACAGCGCCTCGGGATAGCCGGGCCGGGAGGCGTGGTAGAGGGCGGCGGCGGCATCGAAGGACCGGGCACGAGTCGTCATGCCACCATTCTTCGCCGCCCCGGCACCCCTTGACGACCGCTTATCCCGCCGGTCCCGCGCGGCGCAGCGCCTCGGCGAGCTTCGCGACCTCGGGTCCGGTGGCCTCGTACCCCTCCCGGACGACCCGCCGCACCTCGGCGAGCGAGAGCCCCAGCTCGGCGCGGAGCACCTTCATCACGGCGGCTCCGGCTCGGGGGAACTCCAGGCGGCTGGGCCCGTGTTCGGCGAGGAGCCTGCCGCGCAGGGCGGCCGGCGGCTCGCCCCGGCCGCAGTCCGGGAATCCCGCGCCGCAGGCCGGGCAGTGCTGCTCGGACCCCCACTCCAGCCTCCCCCCGGTCCAGGCCAGCCCGGCGGTGACCTCCGCGGCGGCGGGGCAGGAGGGGCAGGGCGAGGCGTACACGACCTCCTCAGCGGAACTCACGCACCACCTCGATCCGCCCGACGATGTGGGCGTTGAACTCAGCCAGTTCCTCCGCCGGGACCCACAGCTCCAGGATCGTCTCGCCGCCCGCCCGCTGGACCGGGTAGCGCTCCAGGAAGGCCGAGTCCACCTCGAAGCGGGTGACGAATCCCGCCCCGTCGTGCCTGACGTTCCAGTCGCGGGCGATCCGGACCGCGTAGTCCTCGTTCAGCACCGGGTAGAAGATCGGCTGCTCGGGCAGCCGGGGCGGCCAGGCGCGCCAGTCGAGGGCGCGGACCAGGTCGAGCTCGACGGGACCGGTGGGGCGCCAGAGGGTGGTGGTGGGCGGAGGGGTGCTGGACATACGGGCGACCCTAGGCGGGGCGGGGGCGGCGGGCCAGCGGATTCAGCGGCGGACGCGGCGGGGCGGGGGACGGCGGCGGGCGCGGCCGCGACCCCGGCCGCGCCGCGAGAGCCGTAGCAGGGCCGCCGTCTGGAGCAGCAGCAACAGCCCGAGCGCCGCCGGGGCCGCGACGCCGTGCCCGTCCCAGGCCGCGGCCCCGACCCGGGCGACGCCGACCGCGGTGAGCGCGACGAGGAAGCGGGCCGCGAACTCCGCGTCGGTGCCGTGCGGCACGGCCGAGCCGGCCACGAACACCGCCAGCAGGACGGGGATCCAGGGCGTCCCGGGGTCGCGCAGCAGCAGGGCGGCCCCGAACTCCACGGCGAGGAGCAGGACGTTGCGCAGGAGGAATCCAGGCATGGACACATCATGCCGATATCCCGGTGCGGCCCCGCCCCCGGCCCCGTTATGATCGAACACAAGGGCGGGGTCGTAGCACAGAGGCAGTGCGCCTACACAGCATGGAGGAGGACGCCGGTTCGAATCCGGCCACCCCGCCCCCCCCCTCATCACTCCCGCCGACCCGGCCCCGCCCGGCCGGCGGTTACGCTCTCCGGCAAGGACGGGGCCGTAGCACAGAGGTCGTTGCGCTTCCCTGCTCAGGAGGAGGACGCCGGTTCGAATCCGGCCGCCCCGTCCCCCCGGTCCCGCCGCCCCGTGGCGGCCAGCCAGGCCGCCGCCCCCGCGCGGGCCGCCGCCGCGGCCGGCAGCGGCAGGCCGAGGAAGCCGTGGAAGACCCCCGGGTGGAGCCGGACCTCGCAGTCCACCCCCGCCGCACCCAGCCGGCGCGCGTAGGCCAGTCCCTCGTCCCGCAGCAGGTCGCAGTCGGCGAGGACGATCAGCGTGCGCGGCAGCCCGGACAGGTCCGGTGCCCGCAGCGGCGAGACGTGCGGGTGCGCGGGGTCGCCGCCGTACCGGTCCCAGTACCAGGCCATGTGCGCGGCGGTGTGGAAGTACCCCCGCCCGTACGCCGCCACCGACCCGGAGCCCATCGAGGCGTCCAGCGGGGGGTAGACCAGCAGCTGGCCGGCGAGCAGTTCCGGCGCCCGCAGCGCGGTGACGGCCGCCAGGTTGCCCCCGCTGGAGTCCCCCGCCACCACCAGTCGCCCCGGGTCGCAGCCCAGCCGGCCCGCCTCGGCCCGCGCCCACAGCAGCACCGCCAGCGCGTCGTCGGCCGCCGCCGGCCAGGGGTGCTCCGGGGCCAGCCGGTAGCCGGCCGAGACGACCACCGCCCCCGAGGCCCCGGCCAGCCCGCGGCACAGGGCGTCGTGGGTGTCCAGCCCGCACATCACCCAGCCCCCGCCGTGGAGGTGGACGACGAGCACCCGCCCCCGCTCCCCCGGCGCGGGGTCGTAGACCCGTACCGGGACACCGGAGGCCACGGCGTCCCGGACCCGGGCCGTCTGCGGCCACGGCGCACCCGGCCGGTCCGCCCCGGCGGCGGCCGCCGCCCTCAGGGCCGCCACGTCTCCCGGACCCGGGAAGGACGCCGCCATCGCGTCGCACAGCCGCCGCGCCTCCGGCGACAGCGGGTCCCCCTCCGCGAAAGCCCCGCTCATCGCGCCGTCATCCCCCCGTCGACCACGAACTCCGCGCCCGTCACGTACGAGGCGGCGTCCGAGCACAGGAAGAGGACCAGTTCCCCCACTTCCCCCGGCCGCCCCATCCGCCCCAACGGCACGTGCGACCAGTCCCGCCCCTCGACCGCCCCGGCCACCATCGGCGTGTCGACGGCGCCCGGGTGCACCGAGTTGACCCGGATCCCGTCCCCGGCCAGGTCCAGCGCCGCCGCGCGGGTCAGCCCGCGCAGGCCCGACTTCGCGGACCCGTACGCCGCGTGGCCGGGGACGCCGACCAGTCCGGCGGTGGAGGAGACGTTGACGATCGCGCCGCCCCCGCCCGCGCGCAGCACGGGCGCCACCGCACGGATCCCGAGGAACGGCCCCAGCAGGTTGACCCGCAGCAGTTCCTCGAAGCCCTCCGGGCTCTGCTCCTCGATGTGCGCGGTGCGCCACAGGGCGGCGTTGTTGACCAGCGCCGACACCGTCCCGAAGACGGCCACGGCGGCCCGCACCACCCCGGCCCAGCCGTCGGCGTCGGCCACGTCGTGCCGGACGAACAGGCCCCGGCCGCCCAGTTCCGCGGCGACCGCCCTGCCCTCCTCCTCCCGGACGTCCGTGACGACGACCCGCGCCCCCGCCCCCGCGCACATCCGGGCCTCTTCGGCGCCCTGGCCGCGCCCGGCGCCGGTGATGACGACGACCTTCCCGTCCAGCGAGATCACGCTTCCTCCATACGAACGGCCGGAGTTGAGCGAGCTCATGCCTAAGAGAAATATTTCTAGCAGTCATGACCATCGGGGCGGAAGGGCGCCGCGGCAACCGGTCGTAGACTGCGCTGCGTGGCAGACGAGACGGCAGAAGAGACCCGCGGCGCGACGGCCCGGCGTGCGCTCCCCGCGACCAGCTGGGCCGTGCTCGGGCTGCTCTCCTTCGGTGAGGAACTCTCCGGCTACGACCTGAAGAAGTGGTCGGACTGGTCGCTGCGCTTCTTCTACTGGAGCCCCTCCTTCAGCCAGATCTACAGCGAGCTCAAGCGCCTGGAGAAGGCCGGCTACGCCTCCTCCCGGATGGTCGCCCAGGACTCCGGCACCCGCGACAAGCGGGTGTACCGGATCACCGGCGAGGGCATGGACGCCGTACGCCGCTGGGCGCGCGAGACGCCCGTCGACCCGCCGGTGCTCAAGCACGGGCCGATGCTGCGGCTGTGGCTGGGGCATCTGCTGGAGCCGGAGCAGATGCGCGAACTCCTGCTTCAGCAAAAGGAGTTCGCCGAGGGCATGCGGCGCGGCGCGGAAGCGGACGTGGCGGCCGCGCAGGAGGAGGAGGCCTGGGCCTACCCCACCCTCACCCTCAAGTGGGCCGAGCGGTACTACGCCTCCGAGCGCGACCTGGCGGCGGCCATGCTGGAGGACATCGAGACCCTGGGCGCACCCGGACCCGCCGGCGCCACCGGCCCCTCCCGCCCCACCGGCCCCTCCGGAACGGACCGCACCCCGTGACCGCCGCCGCGGGCCGCAGCGCGATCGACCTCCGCAAGGTCGAGGCGGCCGCCCCCGCCCTCGTCAACCTGTACAAGAGCGCCGGGGTCTCCCTCCGCAGGCACGGCCTGGACGGCGGCCGCGCCTCGGTCTACCTGGTCCTGGACTACTCCGGTTCCATGCGCCCCTACTACCGGGACGGCAGCGTGCAGGCCCTCGCGGACCGCGTCCTCGGCCTGTCGGCGCACCTGGACGCCGACGGCCGCGTCCCCGTCGTCTTCTTCTCCACCGGGGTCGACGCGATCGAGGAGGTCTCCCTCTCCGGCCACGAGGGCCGGGTCACGGAGATCGCCGCCGGCCTGGGCCACATGGGGAAGACCGCCTACCACCTGGCCATGGACGCGGTGATCGACCACTACCTGGACTCCGGCTCCCCCGACCCGGCCCTGGTCGTCTTCCAGACGGACGGCGGCCCCGTGGACAAGACCGCGGCGGAACGCCACCTGTGCAAGGCGGCCCGGCTCCCCCTGTTCTGGCAGTTCGTCGGCTTCGGCAACACGCGCAGCAGCCAGTTCGACTTCCTGCGACGCCTGGACGAGCTGCCCGTGCCCGAGAAGCGGGTGGTGGACAACGCGGGCTACTTCCACGCGGGCGACGACCCGAGGGCGGTACCGGACGCCGAACTGTACGACCGCCTCGTCGGCGAGTTCCCGGCCTGGCTGGCGGCGGCGCGCCGGGCGGGCGTCGTGCGCGCCTGACCGGCCGCCGCCCGGGGCGCGCGCTTTGATGGGCGTATGACGATGAACAACTGGGCGGCGTTCGAGAAGGCGGAACCGGATTTCGCGGGGGCCGTGCAGGCCCGCTTCGCGCAGTTCCCGCACCACGTCCTGGCCACCCTGCGCAAGGACGGCTCCCCCCGGGTGACCGGGCTGAACGTGGAGTTCCGCGGCGGCGAGCTGTGGCTGGGCATGATGGCGGGCTCGATGAAGGCCCGCGACCTCCAGCGCGACCCGCGCTTCGCCCTGCACACCAACCCGGGGCCCGGCGACACCATGCCCGACGGGGACGTGCGGATCTCCGGGCGGGCGGTGGAGATCGTGGACCCGCCCGAGCTGCACCGGTACGCGGAGGAGAAGGACACCCCGCACCCCTTCCACCTCTTCCACGCCGACCTGACCGAGGTGGTCCACACCGCCGTCGACGGCGAGGAGCTGGTCGTCCGCAGCTGGACCCCGGCGCGCGGACTGCACGTCCTGCGCCGGGGCAACGACGACGAGCCGGCCCGCGAGGTCCCCGCCGGCTGACCAGGGTTCCGCCGGGCCTGCGGGCGACGGTGCCCGTACCCGGTGCCCGGCGGGGCGGTGCGCACCCCCACGGTGCACCGCCCCGCCGGGCCGGCCGGGTCCCGTCCGGCGGGTCAGCAGTCCCGGAAGCCGGCCGGGGGCTTGAACACGGCGTCCAGGACGCCGTCGCGCTCCACGTCGGCCAGCACCCAGTCCAGCGTGGAGTCCTTGCCCGGAAGCCGCAGGCTGTGCGGGAGGTCGCTCTCGACGAGGTCCCGCCCCACGTAGGAGACGGACAGCACGCCGCCGCAGCCCGAGGGCGCCGGGGGGACACTGCCGTCGGCCTTGCCGTCCCGCGGGCCCACGGCGATGGTGAGCGTACGGATCGGGGCGTAGGTGAACGTGTAGCCGGCCGAGTCGGCCGAGCGGCTCATGTCCACGCGGAAGAAGCCGAGCCTGACCGGCACCGCCTCGCAGGGAGGCTGGGTCTTCACCAGCCGGAGGTACACCCCGTCGTCCACCATGAACAGGGCCCGGGAGTCGCTGCGGTCGCTGCTCTTGAGGCCCTTGAGGTAGTCGGCCAGGGCGGAGGAGTCCAGGCCCTTGGTCGCGGTGCACGGGAGGGCGGGGGCATCCGGGGGAATGACGCCCGAGGGGCCGGGGGCGGACGGTGAGGGCGAAGGGGAAGCGGACGCGGACGCGGACGCGGGGGCCTTGGAACGGGACGCCCCCACCCCGATGTCCGCCCCCGCTCCCGTGCCTGAGCATCCTGCGAGGACGAGAGCGGAAAGGGACAGGAACGCGGCTGCGGGCAGGTGCAATCGACGCATCGGGACTCCCAACGGGCAGGGCCGGAACCACTTCTGATGCTGGCAGCCGGGACGCGGCGGCGGCATCCGTAGAACCGCCTACGTGTCCCGTACGTAGGCGGCGCCGAATCCGGGTACCGGTTCCCCCGGGGAGGCGCCATGGTGGACAGGACTCCGCTGGTCGGCCGGGGGGCCGAACTCGACCGGCTGGACGCGGTGATCGGTGCGGTCGTCGGTGGGGCGGAGGGCGAGGCGCCGGGCGTCGTCGACCTCACGGGCCCGGCGGGCATGGGCAAGAGCCGGCTGATCACGGAGGTGTGCCGACGGGCCCGGGCCCGGGGCCTGACCGTGCTGCGCGGCCGGGCCACGGAGTACGAACGGCACATCCCGTTCAGCCTGTTCACGGACGCCTTCGCCGACCTGGACCCGGAGGCGGCCGGCGCACAGGAGGCCGACCCGGCGGTGGCCCCGGTCCTGTACGGGACGACGGCCGCCCCCACCCCGGCCGGCGGGACCCCGGCCGGCCGGCCCACCCCCGACGCGGCCCCGGACCGCAGGCCGACCCCGGACGCGGACGCGGCCCACGGCCCGAGTCCGGACCCGGACGCGGACGCGGCCCCGGACGGCTGGCCGGTCCCCGACGGCAGGCAGGTACCGACCGGCGGGCCCGGCCCACACACCGGGTCGGAGACCCTCGGCGGGACGGAGGGGCCGGTGGACCGGTTCGCCGTGCACCGGGCGGCGGCGCGGCTGCTCACGGCCCTCGCCCGGGGTCTGGGCGACGGCGGACGGCGGGGGCTGCTCATCGCCCTCGACGACCTGCACTGGGCCGACCCGGCCTCCCTGGAGCTCCTCGACCACCTCGTGCGCCACCCCCCGCGCGGGCCCGTGCTCCTCGTCGTGGCCCGCCGGGACCGGCAGACCTCCGCCTCCCTCGCCGCCGCGCTCACCCGGGGCGTCGACACCGGAGCCGTGCAGCGGCTGGACCTCGGCCCCCTCGCCGAGCGGACGTGCGTGGAGCAGCTGGCGCCGGAGCTGCCGCCCGCCCGCGCGGGCCGGCTGTACGCCGCGAGCGGGGGCAACCCGCTCTACTTCCTCACCCTGCTCCAGGGCCAGGCCGCCGGCCCGGCCGTCCCCGCGGGCGGGCTCACCGCACTGCTCCTGGACGAGCTGACCCCGCTGACCACCGCCCAGCGCCGTACCGCCGAGGCGGTGGCGGTGCTCGGCGACCAGGCCACCGCGCCGGTGCTCGCGCAGACGGCGGAGGTGTCCGGGCCCGGCCTGCTCGACGCCCACCTCGCCGCCCTGGCCGGCCGGGACCTGCTGCGCCCCGGCCCCGGAGCGAGCTGGTCGCTGCGTCACCCGGTGCTGCGCACGGTGGTGTACGAGAACACCGAGCCCCGGCGGCGTACGGGCCTGCACCGGCGGGCGGCCGCCGCGCTGGCCGCGGCGGGCGCGGCGGCCGCCGTACGGGCCCACCACGTGGAGCGGGCGCTGACCGGCTGGGACCCGCGGGCGGCGGACGCCCTGCTGGAGGCGGCGGGGCAGGCCGAGACCACCGCCCCGGCGAGCTGCGCGCACTGGCTGGGGGTGGTGCTGGGGATCCTGCCGGACACGCCGGAGCACCTCGCCCGGCGCCACGGGCTGCAACTGCGGCGGGCCCGGGCACTGGGCGCGTGCGGCGGGCTGCGGGCCAGCCGGGACCTCCTCACGTCCCTCATCGCCCAGGTGGACGGCACCGACCCGGACGACGGGCTGCGCGCGGCGGCCGTGACCCTGTGCGCCTCGATGGAACGCCACCTCGGCCGGTACGGGGAGGCGGTGGCCCTGCTGCGCCGCGAGCTGGCCCGCCGGCCAGCCCCCCGCCCGGCCGACGCCCTGGCGCTGGGGCTGGAGCTGGGCTCGTGCGCCCCGCACGTCCTGTCGTACGAGGAGGTGCGCGAGGACGTGCTGCGGGCCTACGGGCTGGCCCTGCGGCTGCGCAACGAGCCGGCCGCGGCCGGGGCGCTGACCACGGCCGCGCTCGGGGAGACGTACGGGGGCGACCCGGCGCGGGCCCGGCGGCTGGCCGACCGTGCCGCGGCGCGGATCGACGCGCTGGCCGACCGGGAACTCGTCGACGTGTGCGAGCCGTTGGCCCGCCTCGCCTGGACGGAGTTCTACCTGGACCGCTACCCGGAGGCGGAGCGGCACGCGGACCGGGGGCTGGCGCTGGCCCGCCGGGTGGGCCCGCCGCACCTGCTGCCGCACCTGCTGGTGTGCAAGGCGGTCGTCCACATGAACACCTGCCGGCTGGAGTCGGCGCTGGAGCTGGCCGAGGAGGCCGAGAACATCGCGCGCGGCATCGGCAGCGACGAGCTCCTCGGCCTGGTGCTGGGCAACAAGGCCCAGGTGCTGATCCCGTCCCTGCCGCCGGGCGACCCGGCGCCGCTGGCCCTGGCCGAGGAGGCGGTCGCGCTGTCCGGGGTCCGCAGCAGCTGGTGGGCCTCACTGGGGTGGTGCGTGCTGAGTTACGCGGCCCTGTACACGGGGGACCACCAGCGCGCCCGGTCCGCGATGCTGCGGGCGGGCCGCGGGCCGGAGCTGACGGGCCTCCAGCCGTCGATGCGCCCGCTGTTCCTGGAGGCCCTGGTCAACGCGGCCGTGGCGGCCGGCGACCTCCAGGAGGCGGAGTCCTGGGCGGCCCGGGCGGCCGAGGACGCCGAACACCTGGGTCTCGCCGCCCAGCACGCCTCGGCCCTGCGCAGCGCGGCCGCGCTGCGGGCGGCGCGCGGCGAGCCGAAGGCGGCGGCGGACCTCTACGTCCGGGCGGCGACGGTGGCGGCCCGCGCCGGAGCCGTCCTCTGGGAGGCCCAGGCCCTGCTGATGGCGGCCCCGCTCACCGCCCAGTCGGGCGGCTCGCGCAGGGCGTCGACCCTGTGGCACCGGGGGCGCCGCCTGGCGGAGACGGGCGGCGCCCGCCTCCTGACGGGCCTCGCGGACCTCTTCCCGCCGACCCCGCCGGCCCCCACCCGGCCCCTGCTCCCCCACCTCACGCCCCGGGAGCGCGAGATCGCGGCCCTGGTGACGGAGGGCCTGACCACTCCGGCGATCGCGGCCCGCCTCTACCTGAGCCCCCGCACGGTGGACACCCACCTGTCCCACATCTTCCGCAAGACGGGCGTCACCAGCCGAGCCGCCCTGGCCGCGCTCACCGTGCGCTCCGCACCGGCTCCTTGAGCGGGGAGACGTCGCGTTGTCAGTGCCGGCCCCTACCGTGGAACGGTCGACTCACCGACATCCGAGGGGGAAGAGATGACACGCAAGGCGTTCACGATCGCGGCGGTCACGGCGGTCCTCGCGCTGGGTACGGGCGCGGGGCAGGCATCGGCGGCGGAGGAACTGATCGGCTACCCGGGGCCCGACGGGGTGATCTGGGTGCCGGAGGTCACCGGCTCCAGCGGCTTCGTCTCGGGCGGCCTCAACGCCCACCTGGACACGTACACCACCTTCGCCTGCGAGGGCGGCGGCAGCATGGTGGTGTCCTTCACCCTGGACGAACACCCGGACCGCAACCCGGCCCCCTTCACCCTGGACTGTCCCGCCGGCACCCCGGCCCGCATGACGATCCCCCTGGGCACGGGCCTCCACGGCGGCTTCGGAGCCGTGGTCACCACCTCGACCCCCACCCTCCGCTGGGGCGCGGTGGTCGTCCAGCCGGAGTAGCCGACGCAGCAGCCGCGGTACGGGGTCAGGCCCGGCGGCTCTTGACGTCCCGGATGAACGAAGCCCAGGCGGCCCCGGCGAAGACGACCACGGGGCCGCCACCGGCCTGCTTGCTGTCGCGGACGGGTACCGCGCCGGGGACGTCGTCGGAGATCTCGACGCAATCACCACCATCCCCATTGCTGTACGAGGACTTCCGCCAGTACAGGCCGTTCACGTCTGCACGCATGCCGCGTACTCCTCCGCCACCGACTCGATCAAGGTCAGGGACACCTCTGGTGACAGCGCAGCGGCCCTAGCTAGATCGTATGACTTCCAGTAGCGCCGGACCAGGGCCGGATAGTCGAGCAGTTGCCCCGCGTACGGGCCCTCCGTGTAGGCCACGTCGGGCGCATCGGCGAACTGCATGATGCGCACCATGGAGCCCAATGCGCCGTGGGCCCCGGCCGCGAATGGCACGATCTGCATGGTGATCCGGTGGGCACGGACATACGAAGCGATGTGTCGCAACTGAGCTGCCATCACGGCAGGTCCGCCGACCAGTGTCCGCAGCACCGACTCGTGCAGGACCACCCACATCTCGGGGGACTCTGGATCCACGAGGAGCCGTGCGCGTTCGATGCGTGCCACGACCAGAGCTTCAACACGCTCGGCAAGCGCGGTCGGGCTGGTGGCCCGAATCACGGCCCTGGCGTACTCCTCCGTCTGGAGCAGCCCGGGAACCAGCGTGCAGGCGTACTCATATGTGGCCGTTGCCAGGCCTTCGAGCTCGACTGCGGCGGCGAAGTACTCACTGTGCTTGGACTTGAACGCTCTGGCCAAGCGGGTGAAATAGTCCCCTGTGTTCAGCTCCCTGTCGAGCAACTCCGCGATCTCTGGGCGCAGCCTCCGCGTGCCGCACTCCATCTGCCCGACGTACGACCCACTCGTGAAGATCTTCTCGCCCAGACCCTCCTGGGTCAGCCCGGCCGCCTCGCGGTGCCGCCGCAGTTCCTCGCGCGCGAACTCCTCTGGCGTCTGCGCCCCGTCCTCGTCCTTCGGCTTGGCCATGAGCCAACTCCCCGCGTCCGCAGTGCCCTTGCTCCGCGAAAAAGCCTAGACCCGCCAACCTGGCAATTCAGCCGAACGCATTCATACGACTACCGAACGCCACCGCGCCCGCCATCCCTGGTCGGGGACATGGCGGGCGCGGTGTCGGATTGCCGTACCTCGTTGTACGGACCGTATGAGGGGTCTCCCCGGAGGGAGGGGTGACGGGTTACACCATCAGCGAGCGGTCCGTCGGCTTGACCGGGTACGGGAGGGTGCTCGTGCCCGTCAGGTAGCGGTCCACGCCGCGGGCGGCCGAGCGGCCCTCCGCGATGGCCCACACGATCAGGGACTGGCCGCGGCCCGCGTCACCCGCGACGAAGACGCCGTCGGCGTTGGTCGCGTACGAGGCGTCGCGGGCGATGTTGCCCCGCTCGTCCAGGTCCACGCCGAACTGCTCGACGAGGCCGTTGGCCTGGTCCGTGCCGGTGAAGCCCATCGCCAGGGTGACCAGCTGCGCGGGGAGGACGCGCTCGGTGCCGGGCTTCTGGGTGAGCTTGCCGTCGACGAACTCGACCTCGACCAGGTGCAGGGCCTGGACGTTGCCGTCCTCGTCGCCCTCGAAGTGGGTGGTGGAGACGGAGTAGATCCGCTCGCCGCCCTCCTCGTGGGCCGAGGTGACCTTGTACAGCATCGGGAAGGTCGGCCACGGCATGGCCGCCGGGCGGTCCTCCGACGGGCGGGGCATGATCTCCAGCTGGGTGACCGAGAGGGCGCCCTGGCGGTGGGCGGTGCCGACGCAGTCCGCGCCGGTGTCGCCGCCGCCGATGACGACGACGTGCTTGCCCTCGGCGGTGATCGGCGGGGCCAGGAAGTCGCCCTCCTGGACCTTGTTCGCGAGCGGGAGGTACTCCATCGCGAAGTGGATGCCCTTGAGGTCGCGACCCGGGACCGGGAGGTCGCGGGAGACGGTGGCGCCCGCCGCGACGACGACCGCGTCGAAGCGCTTGCGCAGGTCCGTCGCCGTGATGTCGCGGCCGACCTCGATGCCGGTGCGGAACTTGGTGCCCTCCGCGCGCATCTGCTCGATGCGGCGGTTGATGTGCACCTTCTCCATCTTGAACTCGGGGATGCCGTAGCGCAGCAGGCCGCCGATGCGGTCGGCGCGCTCGTACACGACCACGGTGTGGCCGGCCCGGGTCAGCTGCTGGGCGGCGGCCAGGCCGGCCGGGCCGGAGCCGATGACGGCCACGGTCTTGCCGGAGAGGCGCTCGGGGGCCTGCGGGGTGACGTCGCCGTTGTCCCAGGCCTGGTCGATGATCGAGACTTCGACGTTCTTGATCGTGACGGCGGGCTGGTTGATGCCGAGGACGCACGCCGACTCACAGGGAGCGGGGCACAGGCGGCCCGTGAACTCCGGGAAGTTGTTCGTGGCGTGCAGGCGCTCGGACGCGGCCGCCCAGTCCTCGCGGTAGGCGTAGTCGTTCCACTCCGGGATCAGGTTCCCGAGCGGGCAGCCGTTGTGGCAGAACGGGATGCCGCAGTCCATGCAGCGGCCGGCCTGCTTGCTGATGATCGGCAGCAGCGAGCCCGGGACGTAGACCTCGTTCCAGTCCTTGACGCGCTCGGCGACGGGACGGGTGCAGGCGGTCTCGCGCGCGGTGGTGAGGAAGCCCTTCGGGTCAGCCATGGGTCGCCGCCTCCATCATCTTCTCGGTGGTCTCGGACTCGGAGAGTCCGGCCAGCTCAGCGGCGTCCTTGGCGGCGAGCACTGCCTTGTACGTGGTCGGGATGATCTTGCTGAAGCGGGCCGCGGCGGCGTCCCAGTCAGCCAGGAGCTTCGCGGCCACGGTCGAGCCGGTCTCCTCCTCGTGGCGGCGCACCACATCGTGCAGCCACTGCTTGTCCTCGTCCGAGGGGACCTCGACGGCCTCCGCGTTGCCGGAGTTGACCTGGCGGGGGTCGAGGTCGATGACGTAGGCGACGCCGCCGGACATGCCCGCCGCGAAGTTGCGGCCGGTCTCGCCGAGGACGACGGCCGTGCCGCCGGTCATGTACTCGCAGCCGTGGTCGCCCACGCCCTCCGAGACGACCAGGGCGCCGGAGTTGCGGACGCAGAAGCGCTCGCCGGTGCGGCCGCGCAGGAACATCTCGCCGCCGGTGGCCCCGTAGCCGATGGTGTTGCCGGCGATGGTGGAGTACTCGGCGAGGTGCTCGGCGCCGCGGTCCGGGCGGACCACGATCCGGCCGCCGGAGAGGCCCTTGCCGACGTAGTCGTTGGCGTCGCCCTCCAGGCGCAGGGTCACGCCCTTGGGGAGGAAGGCTCCGAAGGACTGGCCGGCCGAACCCGTGAAGGTCAGGTCGATGGTGTCGTCGGGCAGGCCCGCGCCGCCGAACTTCTTGGTGACGTGGTGGCCGAGCATGGTGCCGACGGTCCGGTTGATGTTGCGGATCGCGACCCGGGCGCGGACCGGCTGGGCCGCCTCGGCGGTCTCGGCGTTCAGCGCGTCGGCGGCGAGCTCGATCAGCTCGTTGTCGAGGGCCTTCTCCAGGCCGTGGTCCTGCTCGATCAGGGCGTGGCGGACCGCGCCCTCGGGCAGGTCCGGCACGTGGAAGAGGGGCTCCAGGTCGAGGCCCTGGGCCTTCCAGTGGGTGACGGCCTTGCTGGTGTCGAGGAGCTCGGCGTGGCCGACGGCCTCCTCGATGGTGCGGAAGCCCAGCTCCGCGAGGATCTCGCGGACCTCCTCGGCGATGAACTCGAAGAAGTTCACGACGAACTCGGGCTTGCCGGAGAAGCGGTCGCGCAGGACCGGGTTCTGGGTGGCGATGCCGACCGGGCAGGTGTCCAGGTGGCAGACGCGCATCATGACGCAGCCGGAGACGACGAGCGGCGCGGTCGCGAAACCGAACTCCTCGGCGCCGAGCAGCGCGGCGATGACCACGTCGCGGCCGGTCTTGAGCTGTCCGTCGGTCTGGACGACGATGCGGTCGCGCAGGCCGTTGAGCAGCAGCGTCTGCTGGGTCTCGGCGAGGCCGAGCTCCCAGGGGCCGCCCGCGTGCTTGAGCGAGGTGAGCGGGGAGGCGCCCGTTCCGCCGTCGTGGCCGGAGATCAGGACGACGTCCGCGTGGGCCTTGGAGACACCCGCCGCGACCGTGCCGACGCCGACCTCGGACACGAGCTTCACGTGGATGCGCGCGACCGGGTTGGCGTTCTTGAGGTCGTGGATCAGCTGGGCCAGGTCCTCGATGGAGTAGATGTCGTGGTGCGGCGGCGGGGAGATCAGGCCGACGCCCGGCGTCGAGTGACGCGTCTTGGCGACCCACGGGTAGACCTTGTGGCCGGGCAGCTGGCCGCCCTCGCCGGGCTTGGCGCCCTGGGCCATCTTGATCTGGATGTCGTCCGCGTTGACCAGGTACTCGGAGGTGACGCCGAAGCGGCCGGAGGCGACCTGCTTGATCGACGAGCGGCGGGCCGGGTCGTACAGGCGCTCCGGGTCCTCGCCGCCCTCACCGGTGTTGGACTTGGCGCCCAGCTGGTTCATGGCGATGGCGAGGGTCTCGTGCGCCTCCTGGGAGATGGAGCCGTACGACATGGCGCCGGTGGAGAAGCGCTTGACGATCTCGGAGACCGGCTCGACCTCGTCGAGGGGGATCGAGGGGCGGTCGGACGTGAAGCCGAACAGGCCGCGGAGCGTCATCAGGCGCTCGGACTGCTCGTTCACCCGGTCCGTGTACTTGCGGAAGATGTCGTACCGGCGGTTGCGGGTGGCGTGCTGGAGGCGGAAGACCGTCTCCGGGTCGAAGAGGTGCGGCTCGCCCTCGCGGCGCCACTGGTACTCGCCGCCGATCTCCAGCGCGCGGTGCGTGGCGGCGATGCCGGAGGCCGGGTACGCCTTGGCGTGGCGGGCGGCCACCTCCTTGGCGATGACGTCCAGGCCGGCGCCGCCGATCTTGGTGGCGGTGCCGCTGAAGTACGTGCCGACGAACTCCTGGTCCAGGCCGACGGCCTCGAAGACCTGGGCGCCGCGGTAGGAGGCGACGGTGGAGATGCCCATCTTGGACATGACCTTCAGGACGCCCTTGCCGAGGGCGTAGATCAGGTTCTTGATGGCCTTCTCGGGCTCGATGCCCTCGATGAAGGTGCCGGCGCGCAGCAGGTCCTCGACGGACTCCATGGCCAGGTACGGGTTGACGGCCGCGGCGCCGTAGCCGATGAGCAGGGCGACGTGGTGGACCTCGCGGACGTCGCCGGCCTCGACCAGCAGGCCCACCTGGGTGCGCTGCTTGGTGGCGATGAGGTGGTGGTGGACGGCGGAGGTGAGCAGCAGCGACGGGATCGGCGCGTGCTCGGCGTCCGAGTGGCGGTCCGACAGGACGATCAGGCGGGCGCCGGCCGCGATGGCGGCGTCGGCCTCGGCGCGGATCTCCTCGATCCGGGCGGCGAGGGCGTCGCCGCCGCCGGAGACCCGGTAGAGGCCGGAGAGCGTGGCGGCCTTCATGCCGGGCATGTCGCCGTCGGCGTTGATGTGGATGAGCTTGGCGAGCTCGTCGTTGTCGATCACCGGGAAGGGCAGGGTGACGCTGCGGCAGGACGCGGCGGTCGGCTCCAGCAGGTTGGACTGCGGGCCGATCGAGGAGAGCAGCGAGGTGACGAGCTCCTCGCGGATGGCGTCCAGCGGCGGGTTGGTGACCTGCGCGAAGAGCTGGGTGAAGTAGTCGAAGAGCAGCCGGGGGCGCTCGGAGAGGGCCGCGATCGGGGAGTCGGTGCCCATGGAGCCGAGCGGCTCGCCGCCGGTGCGGGCCATGGGGGCGAGGATGACGCGCAGCTCTTCCTCGGTGTAGCCGAAGGTCTGCTGGCGGCGGGTGACCGAGGCGTGGGTGTGGACGATGTGCTCGCGCTCGGGCAGGTCCGTCAGCTCGATCTCGCCGGTCTCCAGCCAGTCCGCGTACGGGGCGGCGGAGGCGAGCTCGTCCTTGATCTCGTCGTCCTCGATGATCCGCTTCTGGGCGGTGTCGACGAGGAACATCTTGCCGGGCTGGAGGCGGCCCTTGCGGACGACCTTGGCCGGGTCGATGTCGAGGACGCCGACCTCGGAGCCGAGGACGACGAGGCCGTCGTCGGTGACCCAGTAGCGGCCGGGGCGCAGACCGTTGCGGTCGAGGACCGCGCCGACCTGGGTGCCGTCGGTGAAGGTGACGCAGGCGGGACCGTCCCAGGGCTCCATCATCGTGGAGTGGTACTGGTAGAACGCGCGGCGGGCCGGGTCCATCGAGGTGTGGTTCTCCCACGCCTCCGGGATCATCATCAGCACGCTGTGCGGCAGCGAGCGGCCGCCGAGGTGGAGCAGCTCCAGGACCTCGTCGAAGGAGGCGGAGTCGGAGGCGTCCGGGGTGCAGATCGGGAAGATGCGGTCCAGGGCGGCCTCGCCGAAGGCGGAGGTGGCCAGCTGGGACTCGCGGGCCTTCATCCAGTTCCGGTTGCCCTTGACCGTGTTGATCTCGCCGTTGTGCGCGACGAAGCGGTACGGGTGGGCGAGCGGCCAGGACGGGAAGGTGTTCGTCGAGAACCGGGAGTGGACCAGGGCGAGTGCCGAGGCGAAGCGGCGGTCGGAGAGGTCCGGGAAGAAGGGCTCCAGCTGGCCGGTGGTCAGCATGCCCTTGTAGACGATGGTGCGGGCGGAGAGCGAGGGGAAGTAGACCCCGGCCTCGCGCTCGGCGCGCTTGCGCAGGACGAACGCCTTGCGGTCCAGCTCGATGCCGGTCGTCCCGTTGCTCACGAAGAGCTGGGAGAAGGCGGGCATCGTGGCGCGGGCGCCGTTGCCGAGCAGGTCGGGGGTGACCGGCACCTCGCGCCAGCCGAGGACCGTCAGACCCTCCTCGGCGGCGACGGCCTCGATGCGCTCCACGGCGACGGCCTGTGCGGTGCCGTCGGCGGGGAGGAAGGCGATGCCGACGGCGTACGCGCCGGCCTCGGGGAGCTCGAATCCCGCGACCTCGCGCAGGAAGGCGTCCGGTACCTGGGACAGGATGCCCGCGCCGTCGCCGGAGTCCGGCTCGGAGCCGGTGGCGCCGCGGTGCTCGAGGTTCCGCAGGACGGTCAGGGCCTGCTCGACGAGGGTGTGGGTGGCCTCGCCGGTGAGGTTCGCCACGAATCCGACGCCGCAGGCGTCCTTCTCGTTGCGCGGGTCGTACATGCCCTGCTGGGCGGGGCGACCGTCCATGGGCGACCAGGCGGTGGTGCTGGGGCCGGTCGCGGAGTGCGTGGATGCGGAACGCATCGGCTCTCCCGTCGTCGTCGTGGCAATGTGCTGGCCGAGGGACGACGTTGGCCCTCTGCAAAATTTCGTGCAGGTTACATGATGACGGCAATTCCGAGAAGCGGATATCGCATTCCAGCATGCGGACACTGCGCGAGGCAGAAAGAAGGGACCTTCGAGGGGCTGCGGGGGATGGAGCGAGCTGGGGAGCTTTCCGCCGCGGATACGGCTCGGGGTGAAGGTCCCGGCGCGAAACGGGCATCTTTGCCCGGCGCCCTGGTCTGATGCCCGGCGGCAACGGAAGTGAAACCACCGGATTCGAGACTACTTATGTTGCGTACTGCATAGTGTCTCACTCCCGGGCCGCTCAGCCTATGGCTCCGCCGATCCAGGTTCCCAGGATGTACGTCACACCGGCGGCGGCGCCACCCAGGACGAGCTGGCGCATACCGCTGTACCACCAGGACCGGGCCGTCACCCGCGCCACCACCGCACCGCAGGCGAAGAGCCCGGCGAGCGCAAGGAGCACGGCCGGCCACAGGGCGGTCGCCCCGAGCAGGTAGGGCAGTACGGGGAGCAGCGCGCCCAGCGCGAAGGAGCCGAAGGACGAGACGGCGGCGACCAGCGGCGAGGGCAGGTCGTCGGGGTCTATGCCGAGCTCCTCGCGGGCGTGGATCTCCAGCGCCTGCTCCGGGTCGCGGGAGAGCTGCATGGCGACCTCGCGGGCGAGCGCGGGCTCCACGCCGCGGGAGACGTAGAGCTCGGCGAGCTCCTCCATCTCGTCGACCGGGTGCTTGCGCAGCTGCTGGCGCTCCACGTCGAGCTCGGCGAGGACCAGCTCGCGCTGCGAGGCGACGGAGGTGTACTCGCCGGCCGCCATCGAGAAGGCGCCGGCGGCGAGGCCTGCGAGACCGGTGATGACGATGGTCGCGGGGGCCACCGCACCGCCGGCCACGCCGGTCATCAGCGCGAGGTTGGAGACGAGCCCGTCCATGGCACCGAAGACGGCCGGGCGCAGCCATCCGCCGTTGACGTCGCGGTGGGTGTGGTTGTCGCGGTGGGCGGTGTGCAGCGGCGCTTCGGTGTCGATGATGGACATGCGGCGTTTCTCCCCTTTTCGCATGAGTGGGTACGCGAAAGCGACGCGCAGCCGGGCCCTCCCCGGGCACTCCCCTGAACACCTCGAAACTACGCACGATTTCCGGCTCCCGCCAGCAAGGAAGGCCGTACTTACCTGGGGTTTCGCGGATCGGCGACCGGGTGACGGGGGTGTTCGCGGGGTGTTTCGCGGCGACCGACAAACCTCATGGCGTGGCACAAATCCCCCAGGGGCCCATGATGGGTCCCATCACGTGGGAGAGGCGTGCCATGGAGCTGGTCGCATGCAATCCGCAAGTCCTCCTCGAGCGGGCCAGGGGCGCGCTGCTCGGCCTCGCGGTGGGTGACGCGCTGGGCGCTCCCGCGGAGAACATGAAGCCCTCGCAGATCCGGGCCCGGTGGGGCCGTATCGAGGGCTTCGTGTCGGAGGACCCGGCGGGGACGGACGACACGGAGTACGCCATCTTCTCCGGCCTGCTGCTGGCCCGCCACGGTTCGGCGCTGACCGTCGCGCACGTCGAACGGGCCTGGCACCACTGGATCGCCGACCTCGACGAGGGACCGTTCCGCGGGGCCGGCTTCTCCGAGCGGGGCACGCTGGAGAACCTCCGCCGGGGCCTGGCCGCGCCCATCTCGGCGCAGCACCGGCACGCCTGGTCGGACGGGCTGGCGATGCGGGCGGCCCCGTTCGGGGTGTTCGCCGCGGGGCGCCCGGCGGAGGCGGCGCGGCTCGTCGCGATCGACGGCACGGTCAGCCACGACGGCGAGGGCATCTACGGCGGCCAGGCGGTCGCCGCCGGGGTCGCCGCCGCGATGGCCGGGGGCTCCCCCGCGTCCGTCGTCTCGGCGGCCCTGTCGGTCATCCCGTCCGACTCCTGGACGGCCCGCTCGCTGCGCCGCGCGGTCACCGCGGCACCGCGCGGGGAGCGGGCGGTGCGCTCGGCGGTGGTCATCGGCGGCTACCCCTGGACGGACCTGGCGCCGGAGGCGGTGGGCCTGGCGTTCGGCGCGTTCGCCGCCTGCGCGGGCGACTTCCCGTCCTCGGTGCTCACCGCGGTGAACATGGGCCGCGACGCCGACACCACGGCGGCGGTGGCGGGCGCCCTCTCCGGCGCCCTGTCGGGAGCCGCGGCCATCCCCACCGCCTGGTCCTCGGCGATCGGCCCGGTCCGCGGCAGCTGCCTGCCGTCGATGCGCGGCTACCACGTGCTGGACATCGCCGACCTCCTCACCCCCGAATCCGAGCCCGCCCGGTGACCCCGCCGACCGACCCGCGTCCCCCCGCCCCGCCCTGGCCCGCCCCACCGCCGACGGCCCCGCCGGCCGCCCCGGACCCGGCCCCCGCGCCGGGCCCCGCCCCCGCGGCCACCGCACCGGGCCCGGACACCCCCGTCCCGGCACCAGGACAACCGGCCGGAACGACCGACGGAGCACGCCACGGCCCGGTAGCCCTGCCGGAGCCGGGCACCCCCGTCCCGGCACCAGGACAACCGGCCGGAACGACCGACGGAGCACACCACGGCCCGAGCGCCCTCCCGGAGCCGGCCACCGCCGTCCCGGCACCAGGACAACCGGCCGGAACGACCGACGGAGCACACCACGGCCCGAGCGCCCTCCCGGAGCCGGCCCGTACGGACCGCGCCGGGGCCGGAGTGCCGGAGGCGGCGTCGCCCCGCCGGATCGAGGGGCTGCTCCTCGGGCTCGCCGCGGGCGACGCCGCCGGGTGGCCCGCCGCCCGGCACCGGGCGAGCCGGATGCCCGAGTGGACCCGCCGCCTGACCCGCGAGCTCGACACCTTCGCCGAGCAGAACGCCACCACCACCCTCCCCGTCCCCATCGCCCTCAACCAGCCCCCCGAACCCCTGCGCCTCGGACCCTCCGACGACGCCGAGTGGGCCGCTTTCGCCGCCGAGTCCGTCCTCACCGCCGCCGGCGCCCTGCTCAGCGACCTCTCCCGGTCCCGCCGCATGCGCGCCGCCATCGACCTGGCCTGGAACGCCCTGGCCAGCGAGGTGGCCGCGGCGGCGGAACGGGCCCCCGAGGTCGAGTCCGCCGTGCTGCCGATGCGCGCGCGGATCTCCGTACGGGCGGGCCTGGGCAACCTCGCCGCCGGGCTGCGCCCGCCCGCCACCGGGCACGACAATCCACACTATTTCGACGACGCCGCCTGCGTACGCGCCTGCGTGCTCGCCGTCGTCCACCCCGGCGACCCCCGCGCGGCCGCGGAACTCGCCGAGTTCGACGCCCGCTACACCCAGGACGGGGACGGCGTCCACGGCGCCCGCGCCATGGCCGCCGCCGTCGCCTCCGCCCTGGCCGGGGCGGACACCGACACCGCCGTCGAGGCCGCCCTGCACCAGCTGCCCGCCGCCACCGAGATCGGCCGCAACGCCCGGCACGCCGTCGCACTCGCCCGCGCCGGCGGGGAAGGCGCCTTCGCCCTGGTCCCGCTCCTGGAACACCAGATCGTGGACCACGTCTACAGCTACGGCATCGCCGCCGCCGAGACCGTCCCCGTCGCCCTGGCCCTGGCCACCGCCGCCCGCGGCAGGGCGGTCGAGGCCGTCCCGGCCGCCGCCTGCCTCTCCCGCGTCGCCGACTCCGCCCCCGCCCTCGCGGGCGCCCTCACCGGCGCCCTCGGCGGCGGCGGCTCCCTGCCCGCCCCCTGGCGCGAGGCCTGCCGCGTCCTGTCCGGCTGCGCGCTGCCCCGGCTGGCCGGGACCGACCTGGTCGAGCTCGCCGCGCTCCTCGCCCGTACGGAACTCACCGCACCCAAGGAATGATCTCGCTCATGACGTTCACACTGGAGGACCGGATCACCGGCTCCCTCGTCGGGGCCGCCGTCGGCGACGCCCTCGGCGGCCCGGTGGAGGGCTGGTCCCCCGACCAGATCGCCGAACGGCACGGCGGCCGCGTGCACGGCGTCGTCGGCCCCTGGTACGAGGACTGGCGCACCGCCCGCCCCATCGCGCCGTACCACAAGGGCGACGGCCACGTCACCGACGACACCCTCATGACGCACGCGCTGGTCCGGGTCTACGAGACCGTCCGGGACCACCTGGACGCGTACGCGGTCGCCGAGCACCTCGTCCCCGACCTGATGTCCGTCCCGCGCTGGATCCCCGAACTGGAGGCGGAGGCCCTGCCACTCCAGCGGGTGTTCCTCGCGGAGAAGTGGATCGTGACGCGGCTGCACTACGCGCACGCCGACCCGCGCGAGGCCGGCGCCGGCAACATCGTCAACTGCGGTGCGGCGATGTACATGGCACCGGTCGGGCTGGTCAACGCGGGCAATCCGCAGGGCGCCTACGCCGAGGCGCTGGACGTCGCCGGGGCGCACCAGTCCTCGTACGGCCGGGAGGCGGCCGGGGTCTTCGCGGCGGCCGTGGCGGCGGCCTGCCTGCCGGGGGCGACGGCCGCGTCGGTGGTGGACACCGCCCTGGACCTGGCCAAGGACGGCACCCGCGAGGCCATCGCGGCGGTACGGGAGGTCGCCCTGCGCCACCGGGACGTCGAGTCCGCGCTCGGGCCGCTGCGCGAGGCGGTGGCCCCGTACGACTCGGTCGGCCCGGACTACCGGGCGCCCTCGCTCGGTGCCCGGCGGCCGTCGCGGCTCCACTCCATCGAGGAGCTGCCGATCGCCCTCGGGATGCTGCTGGTCACGGACGGCGGGTACGAGGCGTCGGTGCTCGGCGCCGTCAACTACGGGCGGGACTGCGACTCCACCGCCGGTATGGCGGGGGCGATCGCGGGGGCGCTGGGCGGGGCCGGCGCGGTGCCGGCCGGCTGGGCCGCGCAGGTCGCCGGGGCCAGCCGCCTGGACCTGCACGCCCCGGCGGCGGCACTGGCCTCCGTCGCCCGGGAGGTCTTCGCCCGCGACCGCACCCGCCGCCGCGCCCACGAATCGGCCTTCACCACGCTCGCGGCCCCCCGATGAGGAGGCCCCCCGCCCCGCCGGCACCGGTCCCGCCGGGCGCCCCCGCCGGCACGCCCGGCGGCGGGGCGGCCCCGGCGTGCGCGGAGCTCGTACGGCTGACCTGGGCGCAGCCCGAGGACCTGGTCGGGCACGAGCTGCGGCAGGCCGCCGAGGACGGCCGGGACGCCGGGCCGCAGCTGCGGGCCTGGCGGGCGGCGGGCGGCGGGCCGGCCCCCGCCCGGTCCGGCGCCTCCCCCGCCCCGGCGGGTCCGCAGCTGCGCGCCCTCGCGACCCGCCTCCTGGACGAACTCGCGGCCCTCCCCGTCCCGTCCGCCGCGGACGAGCCCACCGCCTGGCCCGCCATCCGGGCGACGTGGCCCCGGGCCGCCGGCCCGGAGTCCCCGGAGGCGGACCCCCGGCCCCCGGGGCCGGCCTCCTGCACGGACCGGCCCGACAGCCCGTACCACCCCCCGCGTACGACTCGCCCCGGCCCCCCGGGGTCCAGCCCTGCGCCCCCGGCGCCGGATGCCGTCGGGCCCGCACCGGCCGACGCCGCCCCGCGCACCCGCCCGGAACCCGCACGGGCCCGGTGGGCGGTGTCGGGGGAAGCCGCCCCCGGGACGGTACCCCCCGCCCCGCCGCACACCCCGTACTCCGTGGATCCCGCGCTGTGCGCCCGGCTGGAGGCCGCGTGGCTGGGGCGGGCCGTGGGGTGCGTGCTGGGCAAGCCCGTCGAGAAGCTGCCCCTGCCGGCCATCCGGGCGCTGGGCAGGGCCGCCGGGAACTGGCCGCTCGACGACTGGTTCACCGCCCGCGGGGTCCCCCCGGAGCTGCTCGCCGCCCACCCCTGGAACCGGCGTTCCGCCGCCACGTCCCTCGCCGAGAACATCGACGGCGCCCCCGAGGACGACGACCTCGACCACCCCCTGCTCGGGCTGCTCCTGCTCCAGCGGCACGGCAGGGGCTTCACCACCGCCGACCTCGCCCGCCTCTGGCTCGACGAGCTCCCGGCCGGCCGGGCCTTCACCGCCGAGCGGATCGCGTACCGCAACCTGCTCCTCGGGCTGGAGCCCCCGGTCACCGCCACCCACCGCAACCCCTTCCGCGAGTGGATCGGCGCCCTCATCCGCGCCGACGTCCACGGCTGGACCAACCCCGGCGACCCGGCCGCCGCCGCCGAGCAGGCCTGGCGGGACGCCTCCCTCAGCCACACCGCCGGCGGGGTCCACGCCGCCCTCTTCGCGGCCGCCGCCATCGCGGAGGCCGCCTCCGGCCGGGCCGACGTGCACGGCGCGCTGCGGGCCGGGCTGGCCGTCGTACCGCCCCGTTCCCGCCTCGCCGGGGCCGTCCGCTTCGGGATCTCCACCGCGCGCGGCGAAAAAGACTTCGACCGGGTCGTGGACCGGCTGCACGCCCGCTACGGCGGCTACCACTGGGTGCACGCCCTGCCCAACACCGCCCTGATCGTGGCCGCCCTCACCCACGCCGACGGGGACTTCACGCACTCCGTGTGCCGCGCGGTGTCCGGCGGCTGGGACACCGACTCCAACGGGGCCACCGCCGGCTCCGTCGCCGGGCTGCTGGCGGGCTCCGCCGACCGGATCCCGGACCGGTGGACCGCGCCGCTGCGCAACCGCCTCGCCACCACCGTCGCCGGCTTCGACGGCGTCGGCTTCGACACCCTCGCCCGACTCACCGCCCAGGAGGCAGCCCGCCCATGACGGCCATCGCCGTGCTCGGCAGTACGAACATGGACCTCGTCGCCTACGTGTCCAAGGCCCCGAACCCCGGGGAGACCGTCACCGGGCGGGAGTTCCGCACCGTCCCCGGCGGCAAGGGCGCCAACCAGGCGGTGGCCGCCGCCCGCCTCGGCGGGGAGGTGGTGATGATCGGTGCGGTCGGCGCGGACGCGTTCGGCGTGCGGCTGCGGGAGGCCCTCGCCGGGGCGGGGGTGGAGACCGCCGCCCTGCGCACCGTCGAGGGCGCCAGCGGCACCGCCCACATCACCGTCGACGACGAGGGCGCGAACAGCATCATCGTCATCCCCGGCGCCAACGGCCGGGTCACCGGCCTGGAGCCGGGCGACGCGTCGCGGATCGGTGCCGCCGACTCCCTGCTCCTCCAGCTCGAACTCCCCCTGGAGGCCGTCCTCGCGGGCGCCCGGGCCGCCCGCGCCCACGGCGTGCGCACGGTCCTCACCCCGGCCCCCGTGCGGCCGCTGCCGGACGAACTCCTCGCCGCCACCGACCTGCTGGTCCCCAACGAGCACGAGGCGGCCACCCTGACCGGGCTCACCGATCCGCACCGGGCCGCCGAGGCACTGCTGCGGGCGGTGCCGGAGGTGGTGATCACCCTGGGGGCGGCGGGCTGCCTGTACGCGGCCCGGGGACGCGCGCCCCTGGCCGTGCCCGCGCCCCGGGTCCGGGCCGTGGACACCACCGCCGCCGGGGACACCTTCGTGGGAGCGCTCGCGGTGGCCCTCGGGGAGGGCCGCGCGGTACCGGAGGCGCTGCGCTGGGCCTCGGCGGCTGCGTCGCTCTCGGTGCAGCGGCCCGGGGCGCAGTCCTCGATGCCGACGCGCGCGGAGACGGACGCCGCCGCCCCGGCCGGGAGATCCGGACCGGAGGCCGACGGCACCGCCGGCGCGGGGGGCGGCGCATGACCCCGACCGGAGCCGCCGCCGGGACCGCGGCCGCCGCCGGGCCGGGGGGCGGGCCCCTGGCCGGGCTGCGGGTGCTGGACCTCGCCACGCTCTTCGCCGGGCCCCTCGCCGCCACCCTGCTCGGGGACTTCGGGGCCGAGGTGGTCAAGGTCGAGCACCCCGGGCGGCCCGACCCCTCGCGCGGGCACGGCCCCGCCAAGGACGGCGTCGGGCTGTGGTGGAAGCTGCTCGGGCGGAACAAGCGGACGATCACCCTCGACCTGTCCGCGCCCGGCGGCCGGGACACCCTGCTGCGGCTGGCCGCCACCGCCGACGTGATCGTCGAGAACTTCCGCCCCGGCACCCTGGAGAAGTGGGGCCTGGGCTGGCCGGAGCTGTCGGCGGCCAACCCCCGGCTGGTGCTGGCCCGTGTCACGGCCTTCGGCCAGCAGGGCCCGTACGCCCGCCGCCCCGGCTTCGGCACGCTCGCCGAGGCCATGAGCGGCTTCGCCGCGATCACCGGGGAGCCGGACGGCCCGCCGACCCTGCCGCCCTTCGGTCTCGCGGACTCGATCGCCGCACTGACCTGCGCGTACGCCGTGATGACCGCGCTCGCCGGGCGGGAGCGGACCGGGCACGGCCAGGTCGTGGACCTCGCGATCGTCGAGCCGATCCTCACCGTGCTGGGCCCGCACCCGCTCTGGTACGACCAGCTCGGCTACGTCCAGCCCCGCACCGGCAACCGCTCCGCGAACAACGCCCCCCGCAACACCTACCGCAGCGCGGACGGCCGCTGGCTGGCGGTGTCCGCGTCGGCCCGGTCCGTCGCGGAGCGGGTGGTCCGGCTGGTCGGGCGGCCCGAGCTGGCGGACGAGCCCTGGTTCGAGAGCGGGGCCGGCCGGGCCGCCCACACGCACCTCCTCGACGGGGCCGTCGGCGGCTGGATCGCCCGCCACAAGGCGGAGGAGGTGGTCGCGGCCTTCGAGGAGGCCGAGGCGGCCGTCGCCCTGGTCTACGACGTACGGGACGTGATGGCCGACCCGCAGTTCGCGGCCCTGGGCACGGTCACCGAGGTCGAGGACCCCGAGCTCGGCCCGCTGCGCATGCAGAACGTCCTCTTCCGTCTCTCGGAGACCCCCGGCGGGATCCGCTGGGCGGGCCGGCCGCACGGCGCGGACACCGAAGCCGTCCTCACCGAGCTCGGCCTGACCCCGGCCGAGATCACCGCTCTGCGCACGGAGGGTGCGTTGTGATCCTGACCTGGCTTTACGCGCCCGGGGACCGTCCGGCGGTGGTGGAGAAGGCCCTGCGCTGCGGGGCGGACGCCGTCATCGTGGACCTGGAGGACTCGGTGTCGGCCTCCCGCAAGGAGTACGCCCGCGCCGCCACCGCCGAACTGCTCGGCGAGCGCCCGCCGGTGCCCGTACACGTCCGGGTGAACGCGCTGGGCTCCCCCTGGGCGGGGGCCGACCTCACGGCGCTGGCCCGCCTGCACGGTCTGGCGGGGCTGCGGCTTCCGAAGGTCGACGCCCCGGAGCAGATCGTCCGGGTCGCGGACCGGACGGGCGGGGTGGCGCTGTACGCGCTGCTGGAGTCCGCGCTGGGGGTGGAACGGGCGTACGAGATCGCCCGCGCGCACCCGTCCCTGCAGGGGCTGACCCTGGGCGAGGCCGACCTCTGCGCCGACCTCGGGGTGTGCGCGGAGGGCGGGCTCGACTGGCCGCGCTCGCGGGTGGTGGTGGCCGCCCGGGCCGCCGGGCTGGCGCCGCCGGCGCAGTCGGTGTTCCCCGACATCCGGGACCTGGAGGCCCTGGCCGCCTCCTGCGCGCGGGGGCGTTCGCTGGGCTTCCTGGGGCGGGCGGCGATCCACCCCCGGCAGCTGCCGGTGATCGAACGCGCCTTCCTCCCCCGGCCGGAGGAGGTCACCGCGGCGCAGGAGGTCGTCTCGGCGGCCCGGGCGGCTCCCGGGGCCCTCGCCCTCCCGGACGGCCGCTTCGTCGACCCCGCGGTCGTGGCGGCGGCCCACCGCACCCTCTCGCTCGCGCAGCGCCCCCGGTGACCCCGCGGGGTTCCCCAGGGGCTCCGCCCCGGACCCCCGCGCCTCGAACGCCGACGGGCTCCATGGAGCCGGCGCGGCGTTCGAGCGCACCGGGCGGTGGCGGGTGGGGGACCGGCCCCGCGCAGCGGCACGCCGCACGCCGGTACGCCGAAGGGGGCGCCGCAGTGTGCGCGGCGCCCCCTTCGGAGGGATCGTTCAGCTCTTGTCGGCTTCCGGGGCCGCCTTGGTCAGCCCGACCGGCTTCGCCTCGGCCGCGGCGGCCTCCTGCTCGGCCTTCTCGGCCTTCGGCTCCACAGGGGCGTCGGCGGTGTCGGAGGCAGCCTCCGGCTTCGTCTCCTCCGCACCGGCCGGCGCAGCGGCGTCCGCGTCCCCGGACCCCCCGGCGGGCTCCGGCTCGACGACCTCCTCGCGTCCCGGCCGCAGCTTCGCCGAGAGGACGAAGTAGACGACCGCGAGGACGAAGACCACGATGGCCGTCCACACGTTCAGGCGGACGCCCAGGACGTGGTGCGCCTCGTCGACGCGCATGTACTCGATCCAGACCCGCCCGGAGCAGTACGCGGCCACGTACAGGGCGAAGGCCCGCCCGTGCCCGAGCCGGAAGCGGCGGTCGGCCCAGATGACCAGCGCGGCGACGCCCAGGCACCACAGGGACTCGTACAGGAAGGTCGGGTGGTAGAGGCCGGCGACCCGGTTCGGGCCCTCGCTGATCTTCAGCGCCCACGGCAGGTCGGTGGGGCGGCCGTAGAGCTCCTGGTTGAACCAGTTGCCCCAGCGGCCGAAGGCCTGGGCGATCGCGATGCCGGGGGCGAGGGCGTCGGCCCAGGCGGGCAGCGGGATGCCGCGCAGCCGACAGCCGATCCAGGCACCCACCGCGCCCAGGGCGATCGCGCCCCAGATGCCGAGGCCGCCCTCCCAGATCTTGAAGGCGTCGACCCAGTCCCGGCCCTCGCCGAAGTAGAGCTGGTAGTCGGTGATCACGTGGTAGAGGCGACCGCCGACCAGGCCGAAGGGCACCGCCCACACGGCGATGTCCGCGACCGTGCCCGGCTTTCCGCCGCGCGCGATCCACCGCTTGTTGCCGAGCCAGACGGCGACGAAGACGCCGATGATGATGCAGAACGCGTAGCCGCGGAGCGGGATCGGTCCGAGATGGATCACGCCGGTCGACGGACTGGGGATGTAAGCAAGGGTCATGGCAAGGCTGACGCTACCCTGCCGGGCGGTGGCCACCGCAACCCGCCCGGCAAGCTGAAACCAAAACCACACACGGCGGTCGCCGCGGCTCAGTCCTCCGTGGTCCCCTTGGACACCGTCTTCGAGCCGGGCGGGACCGCGGATCCGGCCGTTCCCGCCTTCGGCACCGATCCGGACTTCCCGGAGGCGGAAGCGGAAGCCGCGGGCGAGGGCGAAGCGGAAGCGGACGGCTTGGCCGCCACTCCGGCGTTGGCCTCGACCTTCTCCTTCAGCTTCTGCGGGGTCAGCGGGTTGGCCTGGTCGCCGAAGATGTCCTTGCCGTCGAGCAGGATGGTGGGGGTGCCCCGGAACTTTCCGGTGCGGAACGCCTCGTGCGACTTGGCCACCCAGCTGTTGTGGGTGCCCTGCTCCACGCAGGAGCGGAACTCGGGGGTGTCGAGCCCCTGGACCTGGCCCGCCAGCTCCAGCAGCCGGGCGTTCTTGGCGTAGGCGTCGTCCGTCTCCTGCGGCTGGTTCTTGAAGAGGACGTCGTGGTACTCGGCGAACTTCCCGGCGTCCTGCGCGCACGCCGCGGCGTTCGCCGCCTTCAGGGAGCCGGTGCCGCGCATGTTGCCGTCGATCAGGGTCACCAGGTGGTACTCGACGGTGAGCAGCCCCCTGTTCTCCAGGTCGTGGAGGGTGTCGCGGTAGTTGTCCTCGAAGGCCTTGCAGGCGGGGCAGCGGAAGTCCTCCCAGACGACGAGGGTGGACTTGGCGCCGTCCTTGCCCGTCCGGATGGCGAGCGCGTCCTTGCCCGTGGCCCCCGAGGGGGCGGCGACGGGGCCCGCCTCGGACTTGTCGCTCTTGCCGGTGTTGGCCGCGATCACGCCGACGACGGCGGCCAGGCCGAGTACGCCGACCACCGCCCCGCCGACCAGGAGGGCGCGCCTGCGCTTGTCCTTCTTCTTCTGCTGCTCGCGCTCCGCCTGGAGTCGCTCCCGGGCCGATCGTTTCGTCGCATCGCGGTTCGCACCGTCGTTCTTCTCGCTCACGTTCCGCCAAACGAAGCGGGGAGGCACTCGCGTGCCTCCCCGCTCCCTATTCCACCCGATCGGGCTACAGAACCCCGTTCCGGGCCCGTGCCGCGTCAGGACCTGCGTACGCCTTCCGCGAGGTCGCCCGCCAGGGCCCGCACGGCTTCCAGGCCCGCGGGCAGGTCCGGCGCGTCCAACAGCAGCTTCACGAAGGCCGAGCCGACGATCACACCGTCGGCGAAGCCCGCGACCTGCTTGGCCTGGACGGCGTTGGAGACGCCCAGGCCCACGCAGACCGGGAGCTCGGTCGTGGCGCGGGTGCGGCGGACCAGCTCCTGGGCCTCCTGGCCGACCGACTCACGGGTGCCGGTGACCCCCATGAGGGAGGCGGCGTAGACGAAACCGGAACCGGCCGCCGTGATGGTGGCCAGGCGCTCGTCCTTGCTGCTGGGGGCCACGACGAACACGGTCGCCAGACCGTGCTTCGCCGCGTGCTCGCGCCACAGCGCGGACTCCTGGACCGGCAGGTCGGGCAGGATGCAGCCCGCGCCGCCGGCGGCGGCGAGCTCGGCGGTGAACCGCTCGACGCCGTAGCGGTCGATGGGGTTCCAGTACGTCATGACCAGGATCGGGACCCCGGTGGCCTCGAAGGCCTCGCGCACCGTGCGCATCACGTCCGCGATCTTGACGCCGCCGCGCAGGGCGATGTCGTCGGCGGTCTGGATGACGGCGCCGTCCAGGACCGGGTCGCTGTGCGGCAGGCCGATCTCGACCACGTCGGCGCCGCCGGCGATGACGGCCTTGACGGCCTCGATGCCGCCGTCCACGGTCGGGAAGCCGGCCGGGAGGTAGGCGACGAGGGCGGCGCGGTCCTCGGACTTCGCCTTGGCGAGGGTGTCGCTCAGCAGCTGCAGGTTTCCGGCGGTGCTCACTTGTTCTCCCCCTCGGGCTCCGTGCCGTCGTACAGCCCGAAGTAGCGGGCCGCCGTGTCCATGTCCTTGTCGCCGCGGCCGGACAGGTTGACCACGATCAGGCCGTCCGGGCCCAGCTCCTTGCCCAGGTCGAGGGCGCCCGCGAGGGCGTGGGCCGACTCGATGGCCGGGATGATGCCCTCGGTGCGCGACAGCAGGCGCAGGGCCTGCATGGCGGCGTCGTCGGTGACGGCGCGGTACTCGCCGCGGCCGCTGTCCTTGAGGTAGGAGTGCTCGGGGCCGATGCCCGGGTAGTCCAGGCCGGCGGAGATGGAGTAGGGCTCGGTGATCTGGCCCTCCTCGTCCTGGAGGACGTAGGAGCGGGAGCCGTGCAGGATGCCGGGCTCGCCCGCGGTCAGGGTGGCCGCGTGCTCGCCGGTCTCCACGCCGTGCCCGGCGGGCTCGAAGCCGACGAGGCGGACGTCCGCGTCGGGGATGAAGGCGTGGAAGAGGCCGATGGCGTTGGAGCCGCCGCCGACGCAGGCCGCGACGGCGTCGGGCAGGCGTCCGGCGCGCTCCAGGATCTGGCGGCGGGCCTCGACGCCGATGACGCGGTGGAAGTCGCGGACCATGGCCGGGAAGGGGTGCGGGCCGGCCACGGTGCCGAAGAGGTAGTGGGTGCGGTCCACGTTGGCGACCCAGTCGCGGAAGGCCTCGTTGATGGCGTCCTTGAGCGTCCGGGAGCCCGACTTCACGGCGATGACCTCGGCGCCGAGCATCCGCATGCGGGCCACGTTCAGGGCCTGGCGCTGCGTGTCGACCTCGCCCATGTAGATGGTGCATTCGAGGCCGAAGAGGGCGCAGGCGGTGGCGGTGGCGACGCCGTGCTGGCCGGCGCCGGTCTCGGCGATGACGCGGGTCTTGCCCATGCGCTTGGTGAGCAGGGCCTGGCCCAGCACGTTGTTGATCTTGTGCGAGCCGGTGTGGTTGAGGTCCTCGCGCTTGAGGAAGATCCGGGCGCCGCCGGCGTGCTCGGCGAAGCGGGGGACCTCGGTCAGGGCGCTGGGGCGGCCCGTGTAGTTGACCATGAGGTCGTTGAGCTCGGCGGCGAAGGCCGGGTCCTCCTTGGCCTTCTCGTACTCGACGGCGACCTGGTCGACGGCGGCGACGAGGGCCTCCGGGATGAACTTGCCGCCGAAGTCGCCGAAGTAGCCCTCGGTGTTCGGGACGCGACCCTCCGGGTCCGGGATGAAGAACGAGCTGGTGGACATGTGCCACTACTCCTACGTGGTGCGGGATGCGATGCCGACGGGTGGCTGGGATGCACCGTATTGCGCCGTCGGTCCGTCGCCCGCGCACCCCGCTGGAGGGGGTGGGGGCACGGACGGAGCGGCCCTCGCCGGGAGCCGGAGGCCCGGGGCGCGGGGCCGTACGCGGTCGGCCGCGCCCGGGGGTACCGGGCGGGCGGAGCCGTCGTTACAGCGCGGCTCCGCCGCGCCATCGCATGCCGTTGACCTGACCGGGCTCGGAGCCGATCACGTAGCGCACCCGCCGGCCGTGGACGCGCCGGGCCGGGGCGCGGCAGCCGCGGGGGCGGCAGCCGCGCGCCAGGGGCGCGTGCGCCGTCGGCACGCCGGCCGGGGCGTGGCCCGGGCGGGTGCGGACGGAGGGGCGGGAAGGGGCCATGGGAGGGGTCAGCTCCGGCCGTGGCGCAGGGCGGGGTGGGCGCCGGCGGCGACGAGGTCGGCCACGGCCGCCTTCGGGTCGCGGCCGGTGACCAGGGACTCGCCGACGAGGACGGCGTCCGCGCCCTCGTTGGCGTAGGCGATCAGGTCGTGGGGTCCGCGGATGCCGGACTCGGCGACCTTCACGATGTGGGGCGGGATCTCTCCGACGACGCGCTCGAAGGTGGAGCGGTCGACCTTGAGGTCCTTGAGGTTGCGCGCGTTGACGCCGATGATCTTGGCGCCGGCGGCGACGGCCCGCTCGATCTCCTCCTCGTCGTGGACCTCCACGAGCGGGGTGAGGCCGATGGACTCGGCCCGCTCGATGAGGGAGACGAGGGCCTCCTGGTCCAGCGCCGCCACGATCAGCAGCACGAGGTCGGCGCCGTAGGCGCGGGCCTCCCACAGCTGGTACGCCGTGACGATGAAGTCCTTGCGCAGGATCGGGATGTCGACGCGGGCGCGGACGGCCTCCAGGTCGGCCAGCGAACCGCCGAAACGACGCTGTTCGGTCAGGACGGAGATGACCGCCGCACCGCCCGCCTCGTAGTCGGCGGCGAGCCCGGCCGGGTCGGCGATCGCGGCCAGCGCGCCCTTGGAGGGGCTGGAGCGCTTGACCTCGCAGATCACCTTGACGCCGTCGCCGCGCAGGGCCGCGACGCCGTCCTTGGCCTGGGGCGCCTTGGCGGCACGCTCCTTGAGCTCGTCGAGGCTCACGCGCGCCTGCCGTTCGGCAAGGTCTTCGCGGACCCCTTCGATGATCTCGTCGAGCACACTCACGCGAGCGGCCCCCTTCCGGGTCGATGACGTTCGGCCGCCTTGCGGACACGTACCACTGCAAGGTCAGCACTCAAATGGTATCCGCAGGTCGCCACGGCCTCCGCACGGACTTCGCCGTTTCCCAGGGACTGGACACTCGGAATATGGGCTTCCTCCAGTCCCCCTGCGGGCCCCCCAAGGGGTCAGGGGGCCAAAGCGGAACCAATCGGTAGGTTCCGGACGACCGTGAAAGCCAGCAGCAGGGAGCCCAGCGCCCACCACCAGGCCGGCCGCAGGACGATCCGGGGCACCGGGCCGCCGCGGAAGGCCCGCACCAGCCACAGCGCCGTGAAGCCCGCGAAGACCAGGTAGGCGACGACGGCCGCGGCGTTGTCCCCGAGGGCCGTGACCAGGTCCCCCCGCGCGAAGGCGTGCGCGCTGCGCAGCCCTCCGCAGCCGGGGCACAGGACACCCGTCAGCCGGAACAGCGGGCAGACCGGGTAGTGGCCGGGCTCGTTGGGGTCCACGGCGCCCACGTACGCGAAGGCCGCCACGATCCCGGCCAGGGTGAGCACCGGAGCGGCCAGGCGCCGCGCCCGGGAGGCCCGCACGGCACCCGGGACGGGCGCCGGGCCCGCGACGGGCGCCGGACCCGGCAGCGGCGGGGCGGCCGGACCGGGGGGACTGCTGGAGGCTTCCACCCGCTGATTCTCTCCGCTCATGACGAAAGGCGCAGCCCGACCGGGCCGCGCCTTTCGTGTGCCAGGGGGCAGGCTCAGGCCTTCGCGGCGAGCTGCTTGGCGGCGATGACCTCGGCGAGGTCACGGTAGGCCGGCTTCGGCGCGCCCATGCCCGCGGCCTTCATCGCGAGGCCGACGACACCGCCGAGCGCGACGACGACCATGCCCGCCCAGAACCCGACCGGGTTCGCCATCACCATGAAGGCGCCGGAGATGCAGAAACCGATGAAGGAAATGACGACACCGGTCCAGGCGGCCGGGGTGTGTCCGTGGCTCGTGCCCGCCATGAGTTGCTCCTCGTTGATCTGTCGGGCGTGACGTCTCGCACGCTCGGTGCCATTGTCGCGCACGCGGCGTGCGCGTTCCCCAGCGGGTGGCCCGTCCCGGGGACGGGACGGGCGCGGGGAGCGGTCCCCCGCGGGCGCAGGCCCGCGGCGTGGTCTCAGCCGGTCGGGTCCTCGCCCCGGTCCAGGGCCTTCCACAGGTCCTCGGGGCGGTCGGGGTCCACCGCCGCGGGCGTCCGCCTGCGGGGGCTGCCGTCCCGCTCGTAGCGGCCCCCCATCGCGGGCCAGCTCCGGCCGAAGCGCAGCGCCAGCAGCCCGGCGAGCAGGATCAGCGCCGCGCCCGCGGCGGTGATGTACGGCCAGGCCGTGTGGCTGAGCTCCACCACCCGTGCGGCGGTGTCGGCGGTCGCCACGGCGGCCCGCTCGTCCAGCGCACGGCGGTCGTCGGCGGCGGCCACCGCCGACAGGGCCGCGCCCAGGCCGCTCAGCGCGAGCAGCCCGGAGACGAGCAGCCGGCTCCGGCCCCGCACGGCGAAGACGGCCACCAGGGCCGCGAGGCCGACGATGGCCAGCGCCGCCGGCAGGCCGGTCACGGCCCGCCCGTCGGCGGTCAGCGGGAGCGAACCGCCCCCGACGGCGGCGCTGCCCTTGGCCCAGACGCGGCCGGAGGCGAGCAGGACGACGGTGGCGCCGAGCGCGCCGAGCAGCAGGGCGACGGCCACCGTGCGGCGGCCCGCGCCGCTCTCGGGGGCGTCGGCGTTCGGGGACAGGGGTACGGCACTCACGTACCCCACTATCCCCTACGCCCTCAGCCGCGGTGGAGGCGGTTCGCCGCTCCCACCGCGCGGAGCACCGCGGCGGCCTTGTTCCGGCACTCCAGGTCCTCCAGCTCGGGCACCGAATCGGCGACCACGCCCGCCCCGGCCTGGACGTACGCCGTCCCGTCACGCAGCAGTGCCGTACGGATGGCGATGGCCGTGTCGGAGTCCCCGGCGAAGTCGAGGTAGCCGACGCAGCCGCCGTACAGGCCCCGGCGGGAGGGCTCCAGCTCCTCGATGATCTGCATGGCGCGCGGCTTGGGCGCGCCGGAGAGGGTGCCGGCCGGGAAGCAGGCGGTGAGCACGTCGAAGGCGGTCTTCCCCTCGGCGACCCGCCCGGTGACGGTGGAGACGATGTGCATGACGTGCGAGTACCGCTCGATCGACATGAAGTCGACGACCTCCACCGAGCCCGGCTCGCAGACCCGTCCGAGGTCGTTGCGGCCGAGGTCGACGAGCATCAGGTGCTCGGCCCGCTCCTTGGGGTCGGCCAGCAGCTCCTCGGCGAGGTCGTTGTCCTCCTGCGGGGTGGCGCCGCGGTGCCGGGTGCCGGCGATCGGGTGGACCATGGCCCGCCCGTCCTCGACCTTCACCAGCGCCTCCGGGCTGGACCCGACCACGTCGAAGCCGTTCTCGAAGCGGAAGAGGTACATGTACGGCGACGGGTTGGTGGCCCGCAGGACGCGGTAGACGTCCAGCGCGGAGGCCTCGCAGGGGGTCTCGAACCGCTGCGAGGGCACCACCTGGAAGGCCTCTCCGGCCCGGATGCGCTCCTTCACGTCCTCCACCGCGGCCTGGTACTTCTCTCCGCCCCACAGGGCGTCGAAGGGCGGCAGCTCGGACTCGGGCAGCGCGGCGGGCGCGTAGGGGGCGGGACGCGCGAGGTCGGCCTCCATCGCGTCGAGCCGGGCCACGGCGTCGGCGTACGCCTCGTCCACGCCCGTGTCGAGGTCGTTGTGGTTGATCGCGTTGGCGATGAGCTGGACCGTGCCGTCCCAGTGGTCGAGGACCGCCAGGTCGGAGGTGAGCAGCATGGTCAGCTCGGGGAGGTCCAGGTCGTCCACGGTGTGCTCGCCGATGCGCTCCAGGCGGCGGACGATGTCGTAGCCGAGGTAGCCGACCATGCCGCCGGTGAAGGGCGGCATGCCGCCCGCCGGGTCGCGCGCGGGGGCACCTTCCACGCCGCTGGGCGTAGGGGGAGTGTGCAGGGCCTCGACGGTGGCGCGCAGGGCTTCGAGGGGGTCGCCGTCGACGGGAACGCCCACGGGCGGGGTGCCGATCCAGTGGGCCTGCCCGTCCCTGACGGTGAGGGTGGAGTCGCTGCGCACGCCGACGAAGGAGTAGCGGGACCAGGAGCGGCCGTTCTCGGCGGACTCCAGCAGGAAGGTACCGGGGCGTTCCGCGGCCAGCTTCCGGTAGAGCCCGACCGGGGTGTCCCCGTCGGCGAGCAGCCGGCGGCTGACGGGGATGACACGGCGGTCGGCCGCGAGCTTGCGGAAGGTCTCGAGATCCATGGGGTGGGACCCTAACTGGCTAGTCGGCGTCGCTGAGCAGGACATCGGCGTCGAAGCAGGTCCGCGCGCCGGTGTGGCAGGCGGCCCCGACCTGGTCGACCCTGACGAGCAGGGTGTCGGCGTCACAGTCGAGGGCGACGGACTTGACGTGCTGGTAGTGGCCGGAGGTGTCGCCCTTGACCCAGTACTCCCGGCGACTGCGGGACCAGTAGGTGCAGCGGCCGGTGGTGAGGGTGCGGTGCAGGGCCTCGTCGTCCATCCAGCCGAGCATGAGCACCTCGCCGGTGTCGTACTGCTGGGCGATGGCCGGGACCAGGCCGTCGGGGGAACGCTTGAGGCGGGCGGCGACGGCGGGGTCGAGGGGGGACGTACTCATGGGCCCCATTGTGCCGCGCCGCGGCACCCGTTATGGATCTCCGTCCGCCTGATGGGCAGCCGCGGGGCGGGTTCCGGCCGTAGGCTGGCGGACATGTCTACCCATGCGAAGCGCGAACGCCTGCTCCTGGCCGACCTGTTGGAGGCCGCCGGGCCGCAGGCCCCGACGCTGTGCGAAGGCTGGACCTGCCGGGAGCTGGCCGCGCACGTGGTGGTCCGCGAGCGCCGGCCGGACGCGGCGGGCGGCCTGGTGCTGAAGGTCCTCAAGGACCGCCTCGACCGGACGATGGCCGAGTACGCGGCGAAGCCGTACGAGGAGCTGGTCCAGCTGATCCGCACCGGCCCGCCGAAACTGTCCCCGTACGCCCTCAAGCAGGTCGACGAGGCGGCGAACGCGGTGGAGTTCTACGTGCACGCCGAGGACGTCCGCCGGGCCCAGCCGGACTGGTCGCCCCGGGAGCTGGACCCGGTCTTCTCGGACGCCCTCTGGTCCCGGCTGGAGAAGCTGGCCCGCCTGACCGGCCGCCGCTCGCCGGTGGGCCTGGTGCTGCGCCGCCCGGACGGGCGGACGGCGGTGGCGCGCAAGGGCGCGCCGGTGGTGACGGTGACGGGCGAGCCGGGCGAGCTGACGCTGTTCTGCTTCGGTCGCCAGGCCGCCGCCCAGGTGGACCTCGAAGGCGGGAAGGAAGCCGTCTCCCGCCTGACGACGGCCCAGCTCGGCATCTGAGGACCCCCGGCCCACTCCACGGCGCTACCGCGCCCGCACAGCGGAGCGCGGTACCGCCGGGCCGGTGAAAACGGGCATGGCGCCCCGGGGGGAAAGGTTTCCGCGCCCCTCCCCGTCCCTACGCTCCGTCACGGATGCCGACCGGTTCGGTGTCGTCCCCCGTGGAAAGAACGGAAGCCCCCATGCGTCTTCGCACCACCGCCGCCGCCCTCGCCGGAGCCCTCGCGCTGGTCCTCCCCGCCGGAGCCCAGGCGTTCGCCGACGACGGCAAGGCCCTCAACTACGTGTACGTCGACCAGAGCAACGCCGAGAAGAACGGCCAGATCAAGGACATGGGCGCGGACAAATGCCACGCCCTGCCGTCCGCCGCGTCCAACGTCGTGGAAGCGGTGAACGAGACCGACTCGGTGGCCCTGCTGTTCGCGGAGGACGAGTGCGGCGGCGAGCCGGTCGCCACCCTCCAGCCGGGTGAGAGCGCCGGCGACTTCCACGCCACCTCCGTGGTCTTCCAGCAGGCGCGCAAGCCGGAGCAGCAGCAGGCGGACAAGCAGCAGAAGCCGGAGCAGCAGGAGCACGAGCAGCAGGACGGCTCGGACTCCGCCGACGACTTCCGCTAACCGCAGCGGCGCCGGCCCGGCCGGGGACCCGGGGCGATCCCCCGCGTCCCCGGCCGGTGCGGCGGTCAGCGGACCGGGTGGCCCGCCTCGCGCAGGGTCGCCTTGACCTCGGAGATCCGCAGGTCGCCGAAGTGGAACACCGACGCCGCGAGCACCGCGTCGGCGCCCGCCGCGATGGCGGGCGGGAAGTGCTCCAGCCTGCCGGCCCCGCCGGAGGCGATCACCGGGACGGTGACGTGCTTGCGGACGGCGGCGATCATCTCGGTGTCGTAGCCGTCCTTGGTGCCGTCGGCGTCCATGGAGTTCAGCAGGATCTCCCCGGCGCCCAGCTCGGCCGCGCGGTGCGCCCACTCGACGGCGTCGATGCCGGTCCCCCGGCGCCCGCCGTGGGTGGTGACCTCGAAGGAGCCCGACCCGGTACGGCGGGCGTCGACCGACAGCACCAGCACCTGGCGGCCGAAACGCTCGGCGATCTCCCGGATCAGCTCGGGGCGGTCGATGGCGGCCGTGTTCACGCCCACCTTGTCCGCACCGGCCCGCAGCAGCTTGTCCACGTCCTCGGCGGTGCGCACGCCGCCGCCGACCGTGAGCGGGATGAAGACCTGCTCGGCGGTCCGGCGCACCACGTCGTACGTGGTCTCCCGGTTGCCGGAGGAGGCGGTGATGTCGAGGAAGGTCAGCTCGTCGGCGCCCTCGGCGTCGTAGAGCCTGGCCATCTCCACCGGGTCGCCGGCGTCGCGCAGGTTCTGGAAGTTGACGCCCTTGACGACGCGGCCGTTGTCCACGTCCAGGCAGGGGATCACGCGTACGGCGAGGCTCATGCCGCCCCTCCTTCCGAAGCGATGGGCTCCTTGAACGCCTCGACCTCCACCTCGACGACCATGCTCGGGTCGACGAAGCCACTGACGATGATCATGGACGCTGCGGGGCGCACGGCGTCGAAGAGGGTCTTGTGGGCGCGGCCCACCTCGTCGACGTCCCGGGCGTGGGTGAGGTACATCCGGGTGCGGACGACGTGCTCGGGGCCGAGACCGGCCTCCGCGAGGGCCTTGAAGGCCACCCCGAAGGCGGTCATGGTCTGGTCGTACGGGCCGTCGACCCCGGCGGCCGTGCAGCCGGAGACCAGGACCAGGCCGTTGGGGAGGGCGACGGCGCGGGAGTAGCCGATGACGTCCTCGTAGGCGCCGCCGGAGGAGATGCGACGGATGCCACTCATGCGCGGACCGCCTCCAGCGCCTCTTCCAGGGTGAAGGCCTTGGCGTACAGGGCCTTGCCGACGATGGCGCCCTCGACGCCCAGGGGGACGAGCCCGGACAGGGCCCGCAGGTCGTCCAGGGAGGAGACGCCGCCGGAGGCCACGACGGGCCGGTCGGTGGCCGCGCACACGTTCTTCAGCAGCTCCAGGTTGGGGCCGCTGAGGGTGCCGTCCTTGCCGATGTCGGTGACGACGTAGCGGGCGCAGCCCTCGGAGTCGAGGCGGGCGAGGGTCTCGTAGAGGTCGCCGCCCTCGCTGGTCCAGCCGCGGCCCTTGAGGGTGGTGCCGCGCACGTCCAGGCCGATCGCGATCCTGTCGCCGTGCTCGGCGATGGCCTTGGCGGCCCACTCGGGGGTCTCCAGGGCTGCGGTGCCGAGGTTGACGCGGGTGCAGCCGGTGGCGAGGGCCGCGGCGAGCGTGGCGTCGTCGCGGATGCCGCCGGACAGCTCGACCTTGATGTCCATGGCGCGGGTGATCTCGGCGACCAGGGCGCGGTTGTCGCCGGTGCCGAAGGCGGCGTCCAGGTCGACGAGGTGCAGCCACTCGGCGCCGGAGGCCTGCCAGGCGAGGGCCGCCTCCAGCGGGGAGCCGTAGGAGGTCTCGCTGCCGGACACGCCGTGCACGAGCCGCACGGCCTGGCCGTCGCGGACGTCGACCGCGGGGAGGAGTTCGAGCGTGGGTGCGGTCATCACAGGGTCTCGATCCAGTTGGTGAGGAGCTGGGCGCCGGCGTCGCCGGACTTCTCGGGGTGGAACTGGGTGGCCCACAGGGCCCCGTTCTCCACCGCCGCGACGAAGCGCTCGCCGTGCGTGGCCCAGGTGACCTTGGGGCCCCTGATCCTGGGGTTGGTGACCTCCAGGGTCCAGTCGTGGGCCGCGTAGGAGTGGACGAAGTAGAAGCGGGCGTCGGCGTCCAGGCCGGCGAAGGCCTGGCTGTCGGCGGGCGCCTCGACGGTGTTCCAGCCCATGTGGGGGACGACGGGGGCCTTCAGCGGGCCGACCGTGCCGGGCCACTCGTCCAGGCCCTCGGTCTCCACGCCGTGCTCGATGCCGCGCTCGAAGAGGATCTGCATGCCGACGCAGATGCCCATGACGGGGCGCCCGCCGGACAGCCGGCGGCCGATGATCCAGTCGCCGCGGGCGTCCTTGAGCCCCTGCATGCAGGCGGAGTAGGCGCCCACGCCGGGCACGAGGAGGCCGTCGGCGTCCATGGCCTTGTCGTAGTCGCGGGTGATCTCGACGTCCGCGCCGACGCGCGCGAGGGCGCGCTCGGCGGAGCGGACGTTGCCGAAGCCGTAGTCGAAGACCACGACGTTCTTGGTTGCGCTCATTCCCAAATCCCCTGGATTCGCAGGATCCCCGCGGCCAGGCACATCGCGGAGCCGAGGGCCAGCAGGATGACGACCGACTTGGGCATCTTCTGCTTCTGGAAGGAGTAGACGCCCCCGGCCAGGAACAGGCCGAGGACGATCAGGACGGTGTTGAGGCCGTTCACGTCTAGAGGGCGCCCTTCGTGGAGGGCAGGATGCCGGCCGCGCGCGGGTCGAACTCGGCGGCGTAGCGCAGGGCGCGGGCCAGGGCCTTGAACTGGCACTCCACGATGTGGTGGGCGTTGCGGCCGTACGGGACGTGGACGTGCAGGGCGATCTGGGCCTGCGCGACGAAGGACTCCAGGATGTGCCGGGTCATCGTCGTGTCGTACTCGCCGATCATCGGCGCCATGTTCTCGGGCTCGGTGTGCACGAGGTAGGGGCGGCCGGAGAGGTCCACGGTGACCTGGGCGAGGGACTCGTCCAGCGGCACGGTGCAGTTGCCGAAGCGGTAGATGCCGACCTTGTCGCCGAGGGCCTGCCTGAAGGCGGCGCCGAGCGCGAGGGCGGTGTCCTCGATCGTGTGGTGGCTGTCGATGTGCAGGTCGCCGTCCGTCTTGACCGTGAGGTCGAAGAGGCCGTGGCGGCCGAGCTGGTCGAGCATGTGGTCGTAGAAGCCGACGCCCGTCGAGACGTCGACCTGCCCGGTGCCGTCGAGGTTTATCTCGACGAGGACCGAGGTCTCCTTCGTGGTGCGCTCGACCCGTCCGATGCGGCTCATGCCTGCTGCTCCTTCTTCAGTGCGCGAACCGCTTCCAGGAACGCGTCGTTCTCGGCCGGGGTGCCCGCGGTGACCCGCAGCCGGCCCGGTACGCCGTTGTCCCGGACCAGGACGCCCTGGTCGAGGATCTTCTGCCAGGCGGTGTGGGAGTCCTCGAACTTCCCGAACTGGATGAAGTTCGCGTCGGACTCGGTGACCTCGTAGCCGAGGGCCCGCAGCTCGTCAACGAGGCGGTCCCGCTCGGACTTGAGCTGCTCGACGTAGCCGAGCAGGGTGTCGGTGTGCTCCAGGGCGGCCAGCGCGGTCGCCTGGGTGACGGCGGACAGGTGGTACGGCAGGCGCACCAGCTGGACGGCGTCGACCACGGCGGGGTGCGCGGCGAGGTAGCCCAGGCGCAGGCCGGCGGCGCCGAAGGCCTTGGACATGGTCCGGGAGACCACCAGGTGGGGGCGGCCCTCGATCAGCGGGAGGAGGGAGTCGCGGTGGCTGAACTCGACGTACGCCTCGTCCACGACCACCAGGGACGGCTTGGCCGCCTGGGCGGCGTCGTAGAGGGCGAGGACCGTCTCCGCCTCGACCGCGGTCCCCGTGGGGTTGTTGGGCGAGGTGATGAAGACGACGTCGGGGGCGTTCTCCGCGATGGCCTGCTCGGCGGCCTCCACGTCGATGGTGAAGTCCTCCCGGCGGGGGCCGGAGATCCAGCCGGTGCCGGTACCGCGGGCGATCAGGGCGTGCATCGAGTACGAGGGCTCGAAGCCGATCGCCGTGCGCCCCGGGCCGCCGAAGGTCTGGAGCAGCTGCTGGAGGACCTCGTTGGAGCCGTTGGCGGCCCAGACGTTCTCCATGGCGACCGGGTGCTTTCCGGTGCGGGTGAGGTACCTGGCGAGCTCGGTGCGCAGCTCGACCGCGTCCCGGTCGGGGTAGCGGTTGAGGGTGCGGGCGGCCTCGGTGACGCGTTCGGCGATGCGCCGCACGAGGGGTTCGGGGAGCTCGTAGGGGTTCTCGTTGGTGTTCAGCTGGACGGGGACGTCCAGCTGGGGGGCACCGTAGGGGGTCTTGCCGCGGAGCTCGTCGCGGATGGGGAGGTCGTCGATGCCGGGGGTGGTGCTCACTGGCCGGGGACCTTCCATCCGAAGCGGGCCTTCAGGGCGGCGCCGTGCGCGGGCAGGTCCTCGGCCTCGGCGAGGGTGACCACGTGGTGGGTGACCTCGGCGAGCGCGTCGCGGGTGTAGTCGACGATGTGGATGCCGCGCAGGAAGGACTGCACGGACAGGCCGGAGGAGTGGCAGGCGCAGCCGCCGGTGGGCAGGACGTGGTTGGAGCCGGCGCAGTAGTCGCCGAGGGAGACCGGCGCCCAGGGGCCGACGAAGACCGCGCCGGCGTTGCGGACGCGGGCGGCCCGTGCCGCGGCGTCGGCCGTCTGGATCTCCAGGTGCTCGGCGCCGTAGGCGTCGACGACCTTGAGGCCCGCTTCCAGGTCGTCGACCAGGACGATCGCGGACTGCTTGCCGGCGAGGGCCGGCTTGATCCGGTCCTCGACGTGCTTGGTGGCCGCGACCTGGGGCTCCAGCTCCTTCTCGACGGCGGCCGCGAGCTCCTCGGAGTCCGTGACGAGCACGGCGGCGGCGAGCGGGTCGTGCTCGGCCTGGCTGATCAGGTCGGCGGCGACGTGCACCGGGTCGGCCGTGGAGTCGGCGAGGACGGCGATCTCGGTCGGGCCGGCCTCGGTGTCGATGCCGATCTTCCCGGTGAAGTAGCGCTTGGCGGCGGCGACCCAGATGTTGCCGGGGCCGGTGACCATGTTGACCGGCAGGCACTCCTCGGTGCCGTACGCGAACATCGCGACGGCGACCGCGCCGCCGGCGGCGTACACCTCGTCCACGCCGAGCAGCGCGCAGGCCGCGAGGATGGTCGGGTGCGGCAGGCCGCCGAACTCCTTCTGCGGCGGGGAGGCGAGCGCGATGGACTCGACGCCGGCCTCCTGGGCGGGGACGACGTTCATGACGACGGAGGAGGGGTACACGGAGCGGCCGCCGGGCGCGTACAGGCCGACGCGCTCGACCGGAACCCACTTCTCGGTCACGGTGCCGCCGGGGACCACCTGGGTGGTGTGCTCGGAGCGGCGCTGGTTGCGGTGGACGATCCGGGCGCGCCGGATGGACTCCTCCAGGGCGGCGCGGACGGCCGGGTCCAGCTGTTCCAGGGCGGCCGTGAGGGCCTGCGCGGGTACCCGGACCTGCGTGAGCTCGACGCCGTCGAACTTCCGCGCGTACTCGATCAGCGCCGCCGTGCCACGATGATGGACGTCCTCGCAGATGGGCCGCACCTTCTCCAGGGCGGCTTCCACGTCGAACTCGGCACGGGGCAGCAGATCGCGCAGGGCGCCACCCTCGGGGAGGGCGTCACCGCGCAGGTCGATACGAGAGATCACCCCCCAATTCTCTCAGACCGTCTCCCACCGCCGTCCGCCCGTATCACTGGCTGATACACGCCCCGGATGTCACAGGCCCCCTCTAGCGTTCCCCTACACGCAACCGACGGCGGGGGGCTGCCATGGCAGGGGCGCAGGCGCAGGCGTACGCGGACGGGCGTCCGGACGACCTCACCGGGCCGGAGCGGCACATGTGGGAGACCTTCCGCGCGGGGGCCGTCTGCGACCTGGGGCCCCGCTCCGCCGAACGGGACGATCCGCACGCGGGCGGGCCCTGGGGTCCCGAGCGGCGGGTCCGGGCGCAGGTGGTGGCCCATCTGCTGCTCGCCGGGCCCGCGCCGGTGCCCGGCCGGGTCGGCTGCCTGAAGCTGCGCGGTGCGCAGATCACCGGCCGGCTGGACCTGTCCGGCGGCACGGTCGCCCCGTACGTGGAGATCCGCTCCTGCCGCTTCGACCAGGAGATCCAACTGTCGGAGACCCGCTTCGGCACCCTGCGGCTCGACAACTGCGCGGTCCCGCGCCTGGAGGCGGCCCGGCTGCACACGGAGGGCGACCTGCACCTGGCGCGCTGCCGGGTGGCACGGGGGATCCGGCTCACCGACGCGCAGATCGGCACCGACCTGCTGCTCGGCAGCTCCGTCGTGCAGCGGGACGGGCGGGGGCGGGCGATCGCCGCCGACGGGCTGGTGGTGGCGCAGGACTTCCAGGCCGACCTCCTGGAGACGAACGGGGAGGTCAGCCTGCGCGGGGCCCGGGTCGGCGCCTCGATGAGCCTGCGCGGGGCGCGGCTGCGCAACCCGTACGGCCGGCGCGCCCTGAACGCCCCCACCCTCACGGTCGAGCGCACCCTCTACCTGACCTCCGCCGCCCTGGGGCCCGCCACCGGGGACCCGTCCCGCCCGTACGACTGGAGCCGGACCCCCACCCGGGGCGTGCCGACGCGGCCGTTCGAGTGCCGGGGCGGGCTGCGGCTGGACGACGGCCGGTTCGGGGACTCCGTCGACTTCTACGCCGCCCGCTTCGAGCTCGGGCCTGAGCAGGAGGTCTCGCTGCGGCGGATCCAGACGCCGGAGCTGCGCTTCGTCGGGGAGGCGCCGGAGCAGGGCCGGGTGGTGCTGTCCGGGGCGAAGGTGGTGCGGCTGGTGGACCGCTCGACGAGCTGGCCCGGCCCGGGCCGGCTGTCCATGGAGGGCTTCGTCTACGAGACGCTCGCGCCCCGGGGGCACTTCCCGCTGGCGCGCCGGCTGGAGTGGGCCGCGGCGGCCGGCCCGGACTACTCGCCGGAGCCGTACGAGCGGCTGGCCGCCGTCCTGCGGGCCCGCGGGGAGGACGCGGACGCCCGCGAGGTGCTGCTGGCCAAGGAGCGCAGGCGTCGGGCCACGCTGTCGCCCGCGGGACGGGCGTGGGGCCACCTCCAGGACTGGACGGTGCTCTACGGGTACCGGCCGGGGCGGGCGGCGCTGTGGATGGCGGTCCTGTGGGCGGCGGGCACCCTGCTGTTCCTGCGGCACCGCCCGGAGCCGCTCAAGGCGGACGAGCACCCCGCCTGGAACGCGGCCCTGTACGCGCTCGACCTCCTGCTGCCGGTGATCGACCTGGGCCAGGAGGGCCAGTGGAAGGCGGAGGGGGTCTGGCAGTGGGCGTCGGCGGCGCTGGTCCTGCTGGGGTGGATCCTGGCCACGACGGCGGCCGCGGGAGCGTCACGGCTGCTGCGCCGGGGGTGACGGCCCGGCCTCCGCGGCCACTACCCTGTGGGTCGTGACCACCGTTCGCCTGCCCCTCTTCCCACTGAACTCGGTGCTGTTCCCGGGCCTCGTGCTGCCGCTGAACGTCTTCGAGGAGCGGTATCGCGCCATGATGCGCGAGCTGCTGAAGCTCGGTGAGGACGAGCCGCGCCGGTTCGCCGTCGTGGCGATCCGCGACGGCCGGGAGGTCGCGCCGACCGCGCCCGGGCTGCCCGACCCGACGGCCCTGCCCGAGAAGGGTCCGGCGGCGGGCTTCGGCGCCGACCCGATCCAGGCGTTCCACCGGGTGGGCTGCATCGCGGACGCGGCGACGATCCGGGAGCGCGAGGACGGCAGCTTCGAGGTCCTGGCCACCGGTACGACGCGGGTGCGGCTGCTGTCGGTCGACGCGTCGGGGCCGTTCCTCGTCGCCGAGCTGGAGGAGCTCGCGGAGGACGCCGGGGACGGTGCGGGCGCCCTATCCGAGGGGGTGCTGCGGGCCTTCCGCAGCTACCAGAAGCGGCTGGCGGGGGCGCGGGAGCGGTCCCTGGCGGCGGCGCCGGACCTGCCGGACGAGCCGTCGGTGGTGTCGTACCTGGTGGCGGCCGCGGCCGTGCTGGACATCCCGGCGAAGCAGCGCCTCCTCCAGGCGCCGGACACCGCGACGCGGCTGGCGGAGGAGCTGAAGCTGCTCCGTACCGAGACGGCGGTGATCCGCCACCTGCCGTCCCTTCCCGCGGTGGACCTGACCCGCGCCCCGACGAGCCCGAACTGAGGCCATGGCGAAGAAGAAGCAGCAGACGGCCGGTACCCCCGCCATCACGGCGCTGACGGCGTCCGGCGTCGCGTTCACCACCCACGCCTACGAGCACGACCCGGCGCACCCCTCCTACGGCGAGGAGGCGGCCGAGGCACTGGGTGTCGCGCCGGAGCAGGTCTTCAAGACCCTGGTCGCGGAGGTCGACGGGGCGCTGACGGTGGCGGTGGTCCCGGTGTCGGGATCCCTGGACCTGAAGGCGCTGGCCGCCGCGGTGGGCGGCAAGCGGGCGGCGATGGCCGATCCGGCACTGGCGGAGCGCACCACGGGATACGTCAGGGGCGGCATCTCGCCGCTGGGGCAGCGGAAGCGTCTGCCGACGGTGCTGGACGCCTCTGCCTCCGAGCACGCCACGGTCTGCGTCTCGGCGGGCCGCCGCGGCCTGGAGGTCGAGCTGGCCCCGGCCTCCCTGGCCACCCTCACGGGAGCGGTGCTCGCCCCCATCGCCCGCCCGTAGCCCGCCCGCCCGTGGCCCGGCCGGCCGGGTTCCCGGCGTCAGGCCTGCGGCGGCTCGCTGTCCGCGTGGACGTGGGGCGGGGGGTACGTGCCCTCCCAGGGGGACGGGAGGGGGTCCCGGGGGCCGAAGGCGGCCGTCAGGCACAGGTGGCTCACGGTGGCGGCCATCGGCCAGCCCAGCAGCACCCCGTACGCCAGCAGCTGGAGCGGGGCGTCGAACGGCACCCCTTCGCCCGCCTTGGCCGCCGCGACGGCCACGTCGGTGCCCGGCCCGAGCCAGAGCCCCATCCGCCACCCGAGCAGCGCGGCGAAGCACGAGCCGACCGTGAGGCCGATCACCAGCGCGACGCCCCCGCGCCGCCGCCACAGGAAGACCGCGAGCCCGCTCAGCGCGCCCAGGCCCAGGGACAGCAGGAAGAAGGTGCCGTCGGCGCCGATCCGGCCCTCGCCCTCGGTGTTCTTCAGGAAGACGGCCTGGCCGTGGGCGACGTACTGGACGCGCGGCGCGAGCCATACCCACAGCAGCGCGAGGAGCGCGCCGGACGCGCCCACCAGGAGGGCGATGGCGGCCCCGTCGCGGACGTCCGCCGAGGTGACGGCGGGCTCCTGGTCGGGGAGGCCGGCGGGCGGCGGAGGCGGCGGCAGCGGGGTCACGGCTTCGGTCACCCCCACATCGTGCCAGGTCTTGTAAAGGAAGGACCGCCCGGCCGGGGCGTCAGCGGACCGCCGCCCGCCGGTACGCCCAGGTGGCGACGGCGAGGGAGAGGACGCCCACCGCGGCGCACACGCCGAGGTCGGCGAGGACCGCGGCCCAGTCCGGGTGCGGGGCGAAGGTCCGGGCGAAGGCCTCCACCCCGTAGGTGGAGGGCAGCAGGTCGCGCGCCCAGACGACGACGTCGGGCATCCGCTCGGCGGGCAGCACCCCCAGCAGCAGTGCCGCGGACATGCCCAGCTGGCCGGCCAGGGTGGCCAGCTCCTGCCGGGGTGCCAGCAGGCCCAGGGCCGCGCCGAGCCCGGCCAGCGCGGCCCCGGCCAGCGGCACCACCGCGGCCAGGATCCACAGCCCGCCCATGGGCAGCCCGAAGAGCACGCATCCGAAGACGGCGGTCACCAGGGTTCCCGGCAGGGTGAAGGAGGCGTACGCGGCGGCCGCGCCCAGCACCACGGAGGCGGGCGGGACCGGCAGGGTGGCGTAGTGGTCGAGTCCGCCGCCGGCCCGGAGCTGGCCGAAGTACTGGGCCAGGAGGTTGAGGGCGACGAAGGCGACGACCAGGACGGAGGAGCCGGCGACGACCGCCCGCGCCTCGGAGCCGCCGTCGACCACGCCCCGCATCAGGACCATGATCCCGACGGACTGGAAGGTGGCCACGAAGAGCAGCGGTATGCGGGACACCCGCGCCCGGGACAGCTGGGCGCGGTAGACGGCCGCGAGGGCGGGGAACAGCCGCGCCCGGGGGGCCAGGGCGGCGGGGGCGGGGGCGGCAGCGGCGGTCACGACTTGACCAGACCCTTCATCCGGCCGCCCAGCGCGAGGTACACGTCCTCCAGGCTCGGCGTGGCCAACGTGAAATCGTCGAGGGCGGCGAAGGCCGGGCCGCCGGTCACGGCGGCGACGGCGGCGCGGGCCTCGTCCTGGCCGAGCCGCAGCACCCAGCGGCGCCCGGACTCGGCTGCCAGCGGCGCCAGCGCGGCGACCTCGGGCACCTCCAGCGGCGCGGCGGTGCGCCACACCAGCTCCAGGCGGACCTCGTCGGAGACCCTGGCCTTGAGGCCGGCCGGGGTGTCGCAGGCGATGACCCTGCCCTGGTCGATGACGGCGACCCGGTCGAGGACCGTCTCCGCCTCGATGACGTTGTGGGTGACCAGCAGCACGGTGGCGCCGTTCCGGGCGCGGCGGCGGTCGACGGCCGCCCAGACGGCTCGCCGGGCGACGGGGTCCATGCCGGTGGTGGGTTCGTCGAGGACGAGCACCGGCCGCTCCCCCACCAGCGCGGCGGCGAAGCAGGCGAGGCGGCGCTGGCCGCCGGAGAGCTTCTTCAGGGGGCGGCCGGCGATCCCCGTCAGGTCGAGCTCCTCCAGCACCTCGTCCCGGGCGGCCCGGGCGGTGCGGGTGTCGAGGCCGCGCAGTCGGCCGGTGGTCTCGGCGGCCAGCGCGACGGTGAGCTCGTCGAGGGCGGTGGACTCCTGTCCCAGGTAGGCCAGGAGGCGCGAGGCCCGCTCGGGGTGGCGGACGATGTCGTGGCCCAGCAGGGTGACGGAGCCGGCGTCGGGGCGCAGCAGCCCGGTCAGCTGGCGGACCAGGGTGGACTTGCCGGCGCCGTTGGGGCCGAGCAGTCCGAAGATCTCGCCGCGCCGGACCTCCAGGGAGATCCCGTCGGTGGCCCGGGTCTCGGGCAGGGCGGGCGCACCGCGCCGGCCGCGGACGGCGGGGTACGTCTTGACGAGGTCACGCACCGCGCAGACCACCCCGGAAACCGCCCCTGCGGCCTCTGCCGTGGTGTGCCCTGCCTGTGCTGTGCCCGTACTCACGAGGGAGCAGCCTACGCGGCTTCCGCCCCTACTCGGCCGCCGGGGTCATCGGCGCCACGGATACGGAGGCCCCCGCTCCGCCCACGTGCTCGGCCGCGGCGCGCACGTCGATCTCCCTCCAGAACCCGGCGCGGATGGCGTAGCGGTCGTGCTCGTCGATCTGGTCGTCCTTGTGTGCGAGGAGCCCGAAGCGGGCGGCGTAGCGCAGCAGCTCCCCGTCGATGCGGTGCGGGACGCGCGGGTACATGGTGGCGAGCTTCTGCAGGTGGACGGATTCCGGGAGGCGTTCCATCCAGCGGCGGGCGAAGACCTGTCCGACTTCGAAGGGGTCGCCGCCGACGGTGGTGATGTCCTCCTCCCGGTCGGCCCAGCGCTGTTCGGCGCTGGTGAGCTGGGCCAGGGTGGGCAGGGAGGCGGTCTCGGCGGGTTCGCCCAGGGGGCCGGGGCGGTCGATCCAGCCCTTGTCGGAGGACCAGCGCAGGGCGCTGCCGGCCGGACTGCCGGTGGTGTGGGCGTGGGCGGCGGCGTGCCCCTGGCCGGGGGCGCGCAGGGCGGCGAGGTCCTTGGGCGTGGGGACGGAGGGCTTGGGGCCCTCCCCCGCGGGTGCCGGGACGGCCGGCGCTCCGGTCGCGGGGGGTGCGGGGGCGGGCGGGGCGCCGTTGCGGGCGGCTTCGGCGAGCGCGGCCTCGGGCAGCGGTGCGGAGAGGATCGCGGCGATCTCGGGGCGCGGGGCGGGGGGCGGGGCGCAGAGTCCGGCGAGGTCCCGGGCGCGGACGGCGCGGGTGATCCAGGCGCGGTCGAGGACGCGGCGCTCGTCGGCCTCGGCGACGAGGTCCTCGGACTGGTTGTAGTCCCCGTCGGCGGCCTGGACGGCCCACAGGTGGACGGCGACCCCGTGTTCCTTGGCGGACATCAGCCCGGGCAGCAGGTCGCCGTCGCCGGTGACGAGGACGACGTCGGAGCAGGCGCGGTTGCGGGCGAGTTCGGTGAGCTCGGCGTGCATGGCGGCGTCGACGCCCTTCTGGGCCCAGCGGCCGTCGCTGCGGGTCAGTGCGCCCAGGCGGACGGTGACGCGGGGCATGACGCGCAGCCGGCGGTGCTCGGGCTGGGGCACCCGGTCGGGGGCGCCGTCGAACCAGTAGATCCGCAGGAGGGGCTGCTGGGTGTCGGCCTCGGCGCGCTCGCGCAGGCCCTGGATGAGGGCGGAGTGGTCGACGGTGATGCGGGAGCGCGAGGGTTCACCCGCGAGGAGGCTCGCGGCGGCGCCCAGCAGGTATCCGGCATCCACCAGGACGACGCAGCGGTCCACGCGTTCCACCCTCTTCCGTGGGGGTCCTCGACAGGTTTTCCCCGAGTCTGCCCGACTGCAAGGGCGTTGACGGCCGGAACTGGATCACCGGCGTGGCGTATCTCACGGGAGGCCCGGCGGGAGGGGCCACTACGCACGGCAATGATCCAAAATGCGCGCTTTGTTGCGGTGTGTGAGGGTGAAGGCGGCCCTGGCCCCTACACCCCCCACGGAGGCATCCCATGGCCAAGAACAAGAACCAGAAGCAGCCGGCGAAGCAGCAGCCGCGCTCGGGCGGGCAGGACATGCCGAAGGGCTCGACGGAGACCTCGGACGACCGCCCGTCGCAGTCGCCCAGTCCGCTGGACATGGCGCACAAGAGCAAGTCGAAGCGCTTCGGCCACAACTGACGCCTCCGCGCGAGCGGTGACAGCGGAAGGGGGCCCGCCCCGGCAGTGCCGGGGCGGGCCCCCTTCCCGTGCGTGCGGCGGGCTCTTCGCCCGTCCGGGCTAGCCGGCCAGGCAGGACGGGCCGAGCAGCACCTTGAGGTCGCCGAAGAGGGCCGGGTCGGGCTGGACCCGGTGCCGGTCGAGGCGCAGCACGGTGGTGGTGCGCGGTCCCTGGAGCTTGATCCGCACCTCGGTGTTGCCCTTGTGGTGGCGCAGGATCTCGCCCAGTCGGGTGACCATCGGCGGGGTGACCTTGACGGTCGGGATGGTGAGGACGACGGGGGCGTTGGTGCCGGCGGAGGAGAGGTCGGGGACCATCATCTCCATCGCGACCAGGCGGGGGACGTCCTCTCGCTTGTCGAGGCGGCCCTTGACGAAGACGACGGTGTCCTCGACCAGCTGGGTGGAGACGAGCTGGTAGGTGGCGGGGAAGAACATGCACTCGATGGAGCCGGCGAGGTCCTCGACGGTGGCGATGGCCCAGGCGTTGCCCTGCTTGGTCATCTTGCGCTGGAGGCCGGAGATGATGCCGCCGATGGTGACGACGGCTCCGTCGGCGTGCTCGCCGCCGGTCAGCTGGGAGATGCCGGCGTCCGTCTTGTCGGAGAGGACGTGCTCCAGGCCGAAGAGCGGGTGGTCGGAGACGTAGAGGCCGAGCATCTCGCGCTCCTGGGCGAGCAGGTAGGACTTCTCCCACTCGACGTCCGAGAACTCCACGTCGAGGCCGAACCCGGGTTCGCTGCTCTCCTCGTCACCCATTCCGCCGAAGAGGTCGAACTGTCCCTCGGCCTCCTTGCGCTTGACCGCGACCACGTTGTCGATCATCGATTCGTGGTGGGCGACCAGGCCCTTGCGGGTGTGGCCCATCTCGTCGTAGGCGCCGGCCTTGATCAGCGACTCGATGGTGCGCTTGTTGCAGACGACGGCCTCGACCTTGTCGAGGAAGTCGGGGAAGGAGGAGTACTTCCCCTTGGACTTCCTGGTCTTGATGATCGAGTCGACGACGTTCTGGCCGACGTTGCGGACGGCGGTCAGGCCGAAGAGGATCACGTCGTCGCCCTGGGCGGCGAAGTTGGACTCGGACTCGTTGACGTTCGGCGGGAGCACCTTGATGCCCATGCGCCGGCACTCGTTGAGGTAGATCGCGGACTTGTCCTTGTCGTCCTTGACCGAGGTGAGCAGGCCCGCCATGTACTCGGCGGGGTAGTTCGCCTTGAGGTAGGCGGTCCAGTAGGAGACCAGTCCGTACGCGGCCGAGTGGGCCTTGTTGAAGGCGTAGCCGGCGAAGGGCACCAGGACGTCCCACAGGGCCTGGATGGCCTGGTCGGTGTAGCCGTTCTTGCGGGCGCCCTCCTGGAAGATCGTGAAGTTCTTCGCGAGCTCCTCGGGCTTCTTCTTGCCCATGACGCGGCGCAGGATGTCGGCCTCGCCGAGCGAGTAGCCGGCGATGATCTGGGCGGCCTTCTGGACCTGCTCCTGGTAGACGATCAGGCCGTAGGTGACCGCGAGCACCTCTTCGAGCGGCTTCTCCAGCTCGGGGTGGATCGGGGTGATCTCCTGCTGCTTGTTCTTGCGCAGGGCGTAGTTCGTGTGCGAGTTCATGCCCATCGGGCCCGGGCGGTAGAGCGCGGACACGGCGGAGATGTCTTCGAAGTTGTCGGGCTTCATCAGGCGCAGCAGGGAGCGCATGGGCCCGCCGTCGAACTGGAAGACGCCGAGGGTGTCGCCGCGGCTGAGGAGCTCGAAGGTCTTGGGGTCGTCGAGCGGGAGGGCCAGGAGGTCGATGTCGATCCCCTTGTTGGCCTTCACCATCTTGACGGCGTCGTCCATGATCGTGAGGTTGCGCAGGCCGAGGAAGTCCATCTTCAGCAGGCCGAGCGACTCACAGCTCGGGTAGTCCCACTGGGTGATGGTCACCTGGTCCGTGTGCCGCACCCAGACGGGTACGTGGTCGGTGATCGTCTCGCTGGACATGATCACGCCGGCGGCGTGCACGCCCATCTGGCGGACCAGGCCCTCGACGCCGCGGGCGGTGTCGATGACCTTCTTCACGTCCGGCTCGTTCTCGTACATCCCGCGGATCTCGCCGGCCTCGCCGTAGCGGGGGTGCTGCGGGTCGAGGATGCCGGAGAGCGGGATGCCCTTGCCGAGGACGTCGGCGGGCATGGCCTTGGTGAGGCGGTCGCCCATGGCGTACGGGTAGCCGAGGACGCGGGCGGAGTCCTTGATCGCGTTCTTGGCCTTGATCGTGCCGTAGGTGCCGATCATGGCGACCTTGTCCTGGCCGTACTTCTCCGTGACGTACCGGATCACCTCGACGCGCCGACGCTCGTCGAAGTCGATGTCGACGTCGGGCATGGAGACGCGCTCGGGGTTGAGGAAGCGCTCGAAGATCAGTCCGTGCGTGAGCGGGTCGAGGTCGGTGATGCCCATGGCGTACGCGACGATCGAACCGGCCGCGGAGCCTCGGCCGGGGCCCACCGCGATGCCCTGGTTCTTGGCCCACATGATGAAGTCGGCGACCACGAGGAAGTAGCCGGGGAAGCCCATCGAGATGATCGTGTCCATCTCGTACTCGGCCTGCTTCATCCGGTCGTCCGGAATGCCTCCGGGGTAGCGGCGGTGCATGCCCCGCATGGTCTCCTCGCGGAACCAGCTGACCTCGGTGTGGCCGTCCGGGATGTCGAACTTCGGCATCAGGTTCCGGAACGTGAACATGCCCTCGGTGTCGACCTGCTCCGCCACCAGCCTGGTGTTGGCGCAGCCCTCCTGCCACGCGTCCGAGGAGTCGATGGCGTACATCTCGTCCGTGGACTTCAGGTAGTAGCCGGAGCCGTCGAAGCGGAAGCGGTCCGGGTCCGAGAGGTTCTTGCCGGTCTGGATGCAGAGCAGGGCGTCGTGGGCGCCGGCCTCGTGCGCGTACGTGTAGTGGGAGTCGTTCGTGACCAGCGGCGGGATGCCGAGCTTCTTGCCGATCTCCAGCAGGCCGTCGCGGACCCGGCGCTCGATCTCGATGCCGTGGTCCATCAGCTCCAGGAAGTAGCGGCCCTCGCCGAAGATGTCCTTGTAGTCCGAGGCCGCCTTGATCGCCTCGTCGAACTGGCCGAGGCGCAGTCGCGTCTGCACCTCGCCGGAGGGGCAGCCGGTGGAGGCGATCAGGCCCTCCGACCACTGGGCGATGGTCTCCTTGTCCATGCGGGGCCACTTGGTCAGCCAGCCCTCGGCGTAGGCGTCGGAGGACAGCCGGAAGAGGTTGTGCAGGCCGGTGCTGTTCGCCGCCCAGATCGTCTTGTGCGTGTAGCCGCCGGAGCCGGAGACGTCGTCCCGCTTCTGGTGCGGCTGGCCCCACTGGATGCGCCGCTTGTTGCGCCGGGACTCGGGGGCGACATACGCCTCGATACCGATGATCGGGGTGATCCCGGCCTTCTGCGCGGAGTGGAAGAAATCGTACGCGCCGTGCAGGTTGCCGTGGTCGGACATGGCGATGTGCGACATGCCCATTTCATTGCAGGCGGCGAACATGTCCTTCAGCCGAGCGGCACCGTCCAGCAGCGAGTACTGGGTGTGGACGTGCAGGTGCGTGAACGGCGTCTTGGACACGGTGGGGGCCTCCGGAGGAGAGAGGGGCGGCAGCTATGAATCCTACGTCCCACGAGTGACAGATCCGGGGCACGGAGCGATACGGTCGGGCGTTGCAGAACCAGCAACACGCGTCCGACGTCCAGTCGGTCAGAACCCGTACCACCCCGTTCACCAGGAGGCATCCGCCATGGCGGTTCCCGAGACGACCGACGAGCAGCGCGCCGAGCAGATACTCGACGTGTTCGACACCGCTTTCGGTGAGCTGCTCGCCGCCGACCCCTCGGCCTTCCAGGTCAAGTTCCGCAAGATGGCGGCCTCGGCCTTCGCCTTCTACCGGGGCACGGCCTGCCTCTTCTACGCCGACCTGGAGCGCGACCGGCACGGCGGGCCCTTCCTGGACGAGCGCACCGGCCGGGTCTGGATCCACGGCGACCTGCACGCCGAGAACTTCGGCACGTACATGGACTCGAACGGCCGGCTGGTCTTCAACGTCAACGACTTCGACGAGGCCTACGTCGGCCCCTTCACCTGGGACCTCAAGCGCTTCGCCGCCTCCGTCGCCCTGATCGGCTACACCAAGGCGCTCAGCGACGAGCAGATCAGCTCCCTCGTGCGGACCTACGCGGCCGCCTACCGCGAGCGCATCCACCAGCTGGCCACGGGCGCCAAGAACGAGGAGGTCCCCTCCTTCACCCTGGACACCGCCGAGGGCCCCCTCCTGGCCGCCCTGCGCGACGCCCGCGCGCGCACCCGCTTCGCCCTGCTGGACTCGATGACCGAGATCCGCGACCACGAGCGCCGCTTCTCCGGGGGCGGCGGGGCCATCGAACTGGACGCGGCCACCCGCTACAAGGTGCTGGCCGCCTTCGACGGGTACCTGGAGACCCTCCCGGAGGAGTCCCTGGTTCGCCCGGACTCCTACCGGGTCAAGGACGTGGTGGGCCGCCGCGGCGTGGGCATCGGCTCGGCCGGGCTCCCCTCGTACAACATCCTGCTGGAGGGGCACAGCGACGCCCTGGAGAACGACGTCGTGATCTACCTCAAGCAGGCGCAGACCCCGGCCGTCTCCCGGCACATCACCGACCGGGCGGTCCGCGAGTACTTCCAGCACGAGGGGCACCGCACGGTGATCTCCCAGCGGGCCCTCCAGGCGCACGCCGACCCGTGGCTGGGCTGGACGGAGCTGGACGGGGCCGGGCAGCTGGTCGCGGAGGTGTCGCCGTACGCGGTGGACCTGGACTGGTCGGACCTGGACGACCCGGAGGAGATCGCGGCCGTGGTCGCGGACCTCGGCCGGGCCACGGCCACCATGCACGCCTCGGCCGACGAGGCGGAGAGCGGCCAGTCCCTGGTCCCCTTCTCCACCGAGCGCGCCATCGACGCGGCGATCGCCGCGGACGAGGAGGGCTTCCCGAAGCTCCTGGTCGACTTCGCCCACGCCTACGGGGCCCGGGCGCGCGCCGACCACCAGATCTTCGTGGACCTCTTCCGCAACGGCCGCATCATGCCGTAGGCCCTCCGGGTCCGGAGCCCCCGCCCCGCCGCCGGGGATGACGTGGCAGGCACCGCCGCTGCGGTCCACTCCCCGACCAAGACGCG
>NZ_JBFBDP010000010.1:0-187876 GCF_040701585.1 Streptomyces sp. NPDC093801
GCCCCCGCCCACCGCCCCGCCCCGGGGGTGGGGGTGGCCACCCCCCGGCCCGCCACCCTCCCCCCCTCGTCGAGGGGGGGGAGGGTGGCGGGCCTGTGGCTCACGATCCCGCCGGCACCGGCTGCCACAGGGTGTGGAAGGTGAGGCGGCTGGCCTCCACCGCGTGGCGCTGGTCGGCGTGCAGGACGCCCAGGGCGTAGGCCGTCGCCGGGGCGATGCGCGGGGTGCGGGCCGCCGTCGCCGAGGCGGTGGCCGCCTCCGAGGCGTCCCGGTGCTGGTTCAGGGCCTCGCTCGCCGCGGCGAGGCGGGGGGCGTCGTCCCCCAGGGCCTCCTGCGCGTACCGGTGCACGCGCAGCAGGCGGCGCACCTCGTGCCAGGCGGCGTCCGCGTGCGCCGAGTACGGGGCGGAGGCGTCCGTGGCCGGGAGGGAGTCGACCGTCGCCGCCAGGCGGGTCCGGGCCACCTCGGCCAGCGGGGTCAGGACGTCGTCCACGCGGCCGCCCGCAGCCACCGGGTCCAGCGGGACCTCCGAGGCGAGCACCGCCACCGCGTCCGCCACCGCGTGGAACCGCGCCGACCCCAGCGCCTGGAGGGTCGCCGAGTGCGCGCGGGTACGGGCGAGGGTCAGCTGCCGTTCGAGCAGGGCGCCCGCGCGCGCCGAGCCGACCGTGAGCGCGCCCGCGGCGGTGCCGCGCGGCGCCGGGACCTCGGGGGAGGCCGAGAGCCGCTGCAGGGCCTCCATCAGGCGGGACAGCCGGGCCGCGTACGCGTGCTCGTCCGCCAGGGTGGCGGAGAGCCAGACCAGCTCGGTGCGCAGCGGGTCCGCCCAGCCCGACCGGGTGACGACCCGGAACGTGCTCAGGGACGAGGCGATGCGGCGCGCGGCCCCCCGCAGGCCGTGCGCCGCCTCCGCCCCGTCCCCGGCGTCGGGGCCGGCCCCCGCGCCCGCCGCGCCTGCGTCATGCAGGCGCAGCGCGCGCAGGAAAGCGGTGGCCTGGGAACGCAGGTACGCGCCGAGCACGTCACCTGCGGTCGGGTCATGGTTTGGCTGAGCCACGCCGGCGCCTCCGGGCGTCTATGAGCATCTCCTGTACGTGCCGCAGCGGCTGGCCCTCGGCGTCGGTGCTGTGCCGGGTCCATTCGCCGTCCGGGCCCAGGTGCCAGGAGGAGGTGGCGTCGGACATGCCGGTCTCCAGCATCCGGTCCAGGGCCGCGCGGTGGCCGGGGTCGGTGACCCTGACCAGCGCCTCGATGCGGCGGTCGAGGTTGCGGTGCATCATGTCGGCGCTGCCGATCCACACCTCGGGCTCGCCGCCGTTGCCGAAGGCGAAGACCCGGGAGTGCTCCAGGAAGCGGCCGAGGATCGAGCGGACCCGGATGTTCTCCGAGAGCCCCGGGACCCCGGGGCGCACGGCGCAGATGCCGCGCACCCAGATGTCGATCGGGACCCCCACCTGCGAGGCCCGGTAGAGGGCGTCGATCAGGGCCTCGTCGACGATCGAGTTCATCTTCAGCCGCACGGAGGCCGGGCGGCCGGAGCGGTGGTGGTCCGCCTCCTTGTCGATGCGCGCGATGAGACCGTCGCGCAGGGACTTCGGGGCGGTCAGCAGCCGGCGGTAGGTCTCGCGCCGGGAGTAGCCGGACAGCCGGTTGAAGAGGTCGGAGAGGTCCGCGCCGACCTGCGGGTCGGCGGTGAGCAGGCCGAGGTCCTCGTAGAGGCGGGCGGTCTTGGGGTGGTAGTTGCCCGTGCCGACGTGCGAGTAGCGGCGCAGGGTCTCGCCCTCCTGGCGGACCACGAGGGAGAGCTTGCAGTGGGTCTTGAGGCCGACCAGGCCGTAGACCACGTGGCAGCCGGACTCCTCCAGCTTGCGCGCCCACTTGATGTTCGCCTGCTCGTCGAAGCGGGCCTTGATCTCGACGAGGACGAGGACCTGCTTGCCGGACTCGGCGGCGTCGATCAGGGCGTCGACGATGGGGGAGTCGCCGGAGGTCCGGTACAGCGTCTGCTTGATCGCGAGGACGTCCGGGTCGGCGGCGGCCTGTTCCAGGAAGGCCTGGACGGAGGTGGAGAAGCTGTCGTACGGGTGGTGGAGCAGGACGTCGCGCTCGCGCAGCGCGGCGAAGATGTCCGGCGCGGAGGCGGACTCCACCTCGGCGAGGTCGCGGTGGGTGCCGGCGACGAACTTGGGGTACTTCAGCTCGGGCCGGTCGAGGGAGGAGATCCCGAAGAGGGCCGTCAGGTCGAGGGGGCCGGGCAGCGGGTACACCTCGGCGGCGGAGACCTTCAGCTCCTGGACGAGCAGGTCCAGCACGCCGGGGTCGATGGACTCCTCGACCTCCAGGCGCACGGGCGGGCCGAAGCGGCGCCGCATGAGTTCCTTCTCCAGGGCCTGGAGGAGGTTCTCGGCGTCGTCCTCCTCGACCTCCAGGTCCTCGTTGCGGGTCACGCGGAACATGTGGTGCGCGAGCACCTCCATGCCGGGGAACAGCTCCTCCAGGTGCGCGGCGATGACGTCCTCCAGCGGGACGTAGCGCTGCGGGGATGCCTCCAGGAAGCGGGAGAGCAGGGGCGGGACCTTGACCCGGGCGAAGTGGCGGTGGCCGCTGACGGGGTTGCGCACGACGACGGCCAGGTTGAGGGAGAGGCCGGAGATGTACGGGAAGGGGTGCGCGGGGTCCACGGCCAGCGGGGTGAGCACCGGGAAGATCTGGTTGCGGAACAGGGTGAAGAGGCGGGCCTGCTCCTTCTCGGTGAGGTCGGGCCACCGGATGAGGTGGATGCCCTCCTCCGCGAGCTGGGGGGCGATGTCCTGCTGGTAGCAGGCGGCGTGCCGGGCCATGAGCTCGCGGGAGCGGGTCCAGATGAGGTCGAGGACCTCGCGGGGCTGGAGGCCGGAGGCCGAGCGGGTGGCGACGCCGGTCGCGATGCGGCGCTTGAGGCCGGCGACGCGGACCATGAAGAACTCGTCGAGGTTGCTGGCGAAGATCGCCAGGAAGTTCGCGCGTTCGAGGAGCGGGGTGGTGGGGTCCTCGGCCAGCTCCAGGACGCGCTCGTTGAAGGCCAGCCAGCTGCGTTCGCGGTCGAGGAACCGGTTGGCGGGGAGCTCGCCGTCGTCGTCCTTGTCCTCGTAGGCGTCGAGATCGGCGTCGAGGTCGGGATCGAGGTCGACGCGGGCGGTGCCGCCCGTGGCGTGCGGGGTGTGGGGGCGGTGGGCGGCTATGGAGCCGAGGCGCGACCTCGTGGGCGCCTTTTCCTCCGTCTTTTCCTCTGCCGTGGCCGATGTCTTCGCCGTTCCCTCGTCCTGCGCCTTCGCCGTCGTCTTGGAGGCGGCGGAGGCGGTGGCGGAAGGGCGAGACGGGTGCTGTGCGGGGACCTCGGTGGGGCCTGCGCTGGGCTGGTGGCTCATGACTCCATTCTTCCGCGCACGGGGCAGGACAGGCGCGTCGGAAGTGTCCGCGGTCAGTCGGAGTCGGGGCTGCATGCTGGGAGGCTCGCAAGCGTGTCTGAATGCCCGGTTAATGGCGTATGGCTTCCAGGCTCCGGCTGGTGGATGGGGTGTGGGGGTTCGGCGGGGTGGCGGCCGGGCGGAGGCGGAGGCGGAGACGGCGGCCGGGCGGTGGCGGAGAGGGCGGCCGGGACCGGGGAAACGGCCGTCCCGACGCGGAAGGACGATGAGACTGACGGGAAACCCCCAAGCCCTCCCCGTACCGTCCCGCCACGACTCCGCCGTTTCCCCGGTCCCGGCCGCCCTCTCCGGCTCCGCCCGGCCGCCACCCCGCCGAACCACCACCCCCGCCCCGCCCCCACCCCCCGGGAGGCGGGTGGGCAGGCGGCGGCCCGCCCCCGGCCCCTGGCGGGGGCGATGGCGGGCCCGGGCCCCGTGTGCCCTCAGCTCTCCGTGCGGTACATCAGGTCGACCTCGTGCGTCGTGAAGCCCAGGCCCTCGTAGACCGCGAGGGCGGCCGGGTTGTCGGCGTCCACGTAGAGCATCGCCGTCGGCAGGCCCGTGCCCGCCAGGTGGTGGAGGCCGATGGCGGTGAGGGCCTTGCCGAGGCCGCCGCCCTGGGCGCCCGGGCGGACGCCGACGACGTAGACCTCGCCGAGCTGTTCATCGGCGTGGACCTTCGTCCAGTGGAAGCCGACCAGTTCGCCCTCCCGCTCCGCCAGGAAGAAGCCCTTGGGGTCGAACCACGGCTGCGCGATGCGGTCGTCGAGGTCCCGCTGGGTCAGGGAGCCCTGCTCCGGGTGGTGGGCGAAGGCGGCGGCGTTGGCGGCGAGCCAGGCAGCGTCGTCCTGGCCGGGGACGAAGGTGCGGACCGTCACCCCGGCGGGCAGGGCCGGCTCGGGGAGCGGGGGAGAGTCGGGGCCCAGGGGGCGGCGCAGCTGGCGGAGTTCGCGGAAGAGGGTCAGGCCGAGGACCTGCGCGAGGTGGCGGGCGGCGGACTTGCCGCCGTGGGCCCAGACCCGGATGCGCTTGCCGGAGGCGTTGAGGAGGGCGGTGCCCAGGGCCCGGCCGTGTCCGCGACCGCGCAGTGCGGGGTGGACGACGAGTTCCGCGGCGGGGGCCTCCACCGGGTCGGTGTCCTCCAGCTGCCCGTATGCGACGAGCCGGCCGTCGGCGGTGGCCAGGAAGTGGCGGATGCCCTCGCGGGGGCCGCCGCGCAGCTGGAGGCGGCCCTGCTCGGAGACGGCGGTGGTGCCGTCGGTGCGGGCCGCCTCGTGGATCAGCCCGAGGACCGCCCCGGCCTGTTCCTCCGTCAGTTCGTCGAGGATCTCGATGTGCCGTCCCGGCTCCAGGGCCGTTGCTGCGTCAGTCATGTTCCGAGCCTACGACCGACATCCCCCGACGGTTGCGCGTAACCAGCTCGCAACCCGTACCCCCCTGTTGGTGCTACGCGCGTTGACCATAGGCTGCGGGCACTTCCCAGTTGTCTCGCTGTCCAAAAAGGGGAACAGATGTCAGCGAAGCCACAACGGCACCGCACGGCCCGCCGGTTGACCTTCGGCGCCCTCGCCCTCACCGCGAGTGCCGGTGTGATGGTCGCCGCCGCACTGCCGGCCGGTGCCGCGAGTGGCGGCGGTGTGCCGGCCAAGGGCCGGACCGTCGACGTACAGATGCTGTCGTTCAACGACTTCCACGGCACGCTGGAGCCCCCGCAGGGCTCCTCGGGCACGGTCGCCGAACTGCAGGCTGACGGCACCACCAAGTCCATACCCGCAGGCGGCGTCGAGTACCTGGCGACCGGTCTGCGCGAGGCCCGCAAGGGCCACGAGTACTCCGTCACGGCCGCGGCCGGCGACATGATCGGCGGCAGCCCGATGCTGTCCGGTCTCTTCCACGACGAGCCGACCGTCGAGGCGCTGAACAAGCTGAAGCTCGACGTGACGAGCGTGGGCAACCACGAGTTCGACGAGGGCAAGGACGAGCTGCGCCGGATGGCGTACGGCGGTTGTCACCCGGTCGAAGGCTGCTTCGAGTACGGCAAGACCTACACGGGAGCGGAGTTCAAGTACCTCGCCGCGAACGTGACGGACGAGAAGACCAAGCGTCCGCTGATGTCGCCCACCTTCATCTGGAAGAAGGGGGACGTGAAGATCGGTTTCATCGGCGTCACCCTGGAGGGCACCCCGGACGTCGTCACGGCCGACGGCGTGAAGGGCCTCAAGTTCGGCGACGAGGTCGAGACGATCAACAAGTACGCCGCCGAGCTGGACAAGCAGGGCGTGAAGTCGATCGTGGCGCTGATCCACGAGGGCGGTCTGCCCGCGAGCGGCGCGTACAACTACGACTGCAACGTGCCGGGTGCCGGCGCGGGCGTCTCGGGTGCGATCGTCGACATCGCGAAGAACGTGAGCCCGAAGGTCGACGCGCTGGTGACGGGTCACACCCACCAGGCGTACTCGTGCAACATCCCGGACCCGGCGGGCAACCCGCGCACGGTGACCTCGGCCGCCTCGTACGGCCGGCTGTTCACGGACACCACGCTGACCTACGACCGCGCGACCAAGGACATCGTCCGTACGCCGGTGCAGTCGCCGAAGCCGGTGAACAAGGTGGTCGGCCGGGACCTGCCGAAGGCCCCGGACATGAGCGAGCTGATCGACCGCTGGAAGAAGCTGGCGGCCCCGGTCGCGAACCGTCCGATGGGCTACATCTCCGCCGACATCGCGGGCCGCGGCTCGGAGGCGCCGGAGAAGCCGCTCGGCGACCTGATCGCCGACGCGCAGCTGGACGCGACGTCCGCGGCCGACAGGGGCGGGGCGCAGCTGGCCATCATGAACCCGGGCGGCATCCGTGCCGACCTGGCGTACAAGGCGGCCGGTGACGAGGGCGACGGTGTCGTCACGTACGGCGAGTCGTACACGGTCCAGCCCTTCAACAACCTGCTGAACGTGGTGGACCTGACCGGCGCGCAGCTGATCACGGCGCTCCAGCAGCAGGTCAGCGGTCCGGTCAACGGCCCGAACCCGAAGATCCTGCAGGTCTCGAAGGGTCTGACCTACACCCTGGACATGACGAAGTCGGGCGCGGACCGGATCGTCGTGGACTCGGTGAAGCTGAACGGCGCAGCCATCGACCCGGCCAAGACCTACCGGGTCGTGATGAACGAGTTCCTGGCGGGCGGCGGTGACGGTTTCACCGTCCTGAAGGACCACAAGAACAAGCTGGTCGGCGTGCCGGACCTGGAGGCGTTCAACAACCTCCTGGCGAAGTCGACGGCGGCCTCGCCGATCGCTCCGCCGAAGGCGGACCGGATCACGGTCGTCAAGTAGTCGTCGTGTAGTCGCCGCGTGGTCGTCGTCGGGTGGGACCCGACGGCGACCGGGCGGGGAGGGGCGGTGGGCCGGAGCGGCCCGCCGCCCCTTTCGCACGTCCGGGGGCGGTCGGTCCTCAGACCTGGGCGAGGTACTTGGCGACGGCGGCGTGGAAGGCGTCCGGGTCGGTGAACGGGACGAAGTGGTCGCCGTCGAGGGCCGTGTAGGAGGTGCGGGGGCGGCGGGCGACCATGGCGTCGGCGACGTCCTGGCGGAGCGCCTGGCTGCGGGCGGCGTGGACCAGCAGGGCCGGGCAGGTGCCGGCGAGCCAGGTGTCCCAGTGGTCGCCGTTGCAGGCGCGGATGGAGTCGAGCATGTCCTGGCCGTGGAAGGCGAGCCGCCAGCCGCTCCCGTCGGGCAGGGGGCGTACGCCGTCGGTGACGAAGGGCAGGGCGGCCGGGTCGACGGCGGCGAGCAGTTCCTCGCGCGTGGGCGCGGTGTAGGGGAGCGCGCCGAGGAAGTCGAACCAGTTCGGCCCGGTGGGGACGTTGATCTCCACGGTGGCGTCGACGCCGATCAGGACGCCGATGCGGTCGGGGTGGGCGGCGGCCAGGTGGTAGGCGTTGAGGCCGCCGAGGGAGTAGCCGAGGAGGGCGACCGGTCCGGTGAGGCCGAGGTGGTCGAGGAGGGCGACGGCGTCGGCGACGTATCCCTCGCGGCGGTAGTGCGGGGCGCGGTCGGAGTCGCCGTGGCCGCGCTGGTCGGGGGCGATGACCCGCCATGCGTCGCCGAGGGCGGCGGCCAGGCCGGTGAAGGCGGCGGCTTCGGACATGCCCCCGTGCAGGGCGAGCAGCGGGCGGCCGGTGCCGCCGAAGTCCAGGTACGACAGTGCGCGTCCGTCGATGTCCAGTGTGTGGCGCATGGTTCGGCTCTCCCCGTTCGTTGCCGGCTGTGGTGCTCGGTGACGGCTTCAGCCTGACAGGGTTTGGGCAAGCGCGCAATACGTACGTGTAGGGCGAGCGCCCAAATGCAGGGGCCCGGCTACGATCCCGGCATGGGAAATCGCGAGGACCTGCTGGCCGGAGCCCGCCGCTGCCTGGAGGAGAAGGGGTACCTGCGCACGACCGTGCGCGACATCGCCTCGGCGGCGCAGGTGAGCATGGCCGCGATCGGCTACCACTTCGGCTCCCGCGAGGTGCTCCTCAACCAGGCGCTGTTCGCCGCCATGGAGGAATGGGCCGCCGGCGCCGGCCGGCTCGTCGGGCAGGGCGACACGCGCGAGGCGCGCTACGCCGACACCTGGGACCGCAAGATCCGCGACTTCGGCGAGATGCGCTGGCTGTGGACCGCCTCCGTCGAGGCCTTCGTCCACGCCCAGTCCTCACCCGAGCTGCTCGCGATCCTCGCGGAGGGCCAGCGCCGCAACCGGCGCATGGTGGCCGCGGCGCTGCGCGGGGTCCCCGAGGACGCGGTGACGGAGGAGGAGGTGCGCTCCCTCGGCTCCCTGCACATCGCCCTGCTGAGCGGGGTCATGGTGCAGGTCCTGACCGACCCGGAACAGGCGCCGACAGGGGCGGAGCTCGCCCAAGGGCTGCGCACGATGACCGGGTTGCTCGGCGAACCCGCCCGTACCGACGGGTAGTAACCCCGCGCTCCGCACGCCATAATCCCGTCCGGCCACGGTGGCCGTACGACGGACTGCGGACGAAGACCGCGGACAAAGGGGCGGGCATGGCACTGGACCGACGGACCTTCCTGACCGGCGCACTGGCGGTGGGAGCGGGTGCCGCCGCACTCGGACTGGGAGCGGCCGCCCCGGCCGCGGCGCAGGGCCGGGCCCCCTCGCCCGCGGTCCCGGCGCCCCGGGCCGCCGCCAGAACCCTGGGTACCCAGGACTGGATGGCGGGCCTCGGCGACTCCACCGCCCTCCAGCGCATGACCATCCCCGGCACCCACGACTCCGGCGCCCGCCAGGGCGGCCTCTACGTCGCCTGCCAGAACACCTCGATCGCCGAGCAGCTCGACTCCGGCATCCGCTTCCTCGACGTCCGCTGCCGGGTGACGGGCGGCTCCTTCGCCATCCACCACGCCGCCTTCTTCCAGAACCTGATGTTCGGGGACGTCCTCGTCGCCTGCGCGGAGTTCCTGGCCGCGCACCCCTCGGAGACCGTCCTGATGCGGGTGAAGCAGGAGTACTCCACCGAGAGCGACGCCACCTTCCGCGCCGTCTTCGACGACTACCTCGACCACCGCGGCTGGCGCCCGCTCTTCCGGATCGCCGACACCCTGCCCACCCTCGGCCAGGCCCGCGGCAGGGTGGTGCTCCTCGCCGACAACGCCGGGCTGCCGGGCCTGCGCTACGGGGACGGCGGGGTCTTCGACATCCAGGACGACTACAACACGGAGCCATTCGGCAAGATCGGCCGGATCGAGAACCAGTTCCGCAAGGCCGTCCAGCAGCCCGGCAGGCTCTTCGTGAACTACACCAGCACCGCCGCCTACATGCCCCCGCGCTGGAACTCCGACCGGCTCAACCCGCAGGTCCACGCCTTCGTCGACGGCTCCGAGCTGGCCGGCCGGACCGGGCTCGGCATCGTCCCCATGGACTTCCCGAACACCCGCTCCGGCCTGGTCGCCTCACTGATCCGGCACAACTGACCCCTGCGACCGCGGATCCGCCGAGGGCGGCGGCGCCGGGGCGCCCGGGATGCGCAGCACCGCCTCCGTGCCGCCCGCCCCGTCCGCCGCCGCCCGCAGCTCGGCCGTACCGCCCGAGCGGGCGGCCGTACGGGCCACGATGGACAGGCCCAGCCCGCTGCCGGGCAGGGCGCGGGCCGACTCGGAGCGCCAGAACCGCTCGAAGACGTACGGGAGGTCCTCGGGCGGGATGCCCGGCCCGTGGTCGCGCACGATCAGCTCGCCCGCCCGCAGCGAGACCTCGACCGCCCCGCCCGGCGGGCTGAACTTCACCGCGTTGTCGAGGAGGTTGACCACCGCCCGCTCCAGCGCGGCCGCCTCGCCCCGCACGTACCAGGGCTCCAGCTCCGCGCCGAAGCGCAGCTCCGGGCCGCGCAGCCGGGCCCGGGACAGGGCCGTCCCGGCGACGTCGTGCAAGGCCACGACGCCGAGCGGGGCGTGCGGGGCGGCGTCCGGACGGGACAGCTCCTGGAGGTCCCCGATCAGCGAGGCCAGCTCCGTCATCTGCGCCTTCACCGAGGCCAGGAGCTCCCGGCGGTCCTCGGGCGGGATGGCCCGGCCGGTCTCCTCGCTGCGCGCGAGCAGCTCGATGTTGGTGCGCAGCGAGGTGAGCGGGGTCCGCAGCTCGTGCCCGGCGTCCGCGATCAGCTGGGCCTGGCGCTCCTGGGAGGAGGCCAGGGCGGCGGTCATGGAGTTGAAGGACCGCGACAGGCGGGCGATCTCGTCGTCGCCCTCCTCGGGGATCCGGACGGTGAGGTCCTCGGTGCGGGCGATGTGCTCGACCACCCCGGTGAGCTCGTCCACGGGCCGCAGCCCGGTCCGGGCCACCCACAGTCCGGCGGCGCCCGCGCCGACCACGCCGACGCCGGAGACCAGGAGCAGCACCCAGGTCAGGGTGGAGAGCGGCTGGTCGATGTCGGCCAGCGGCTTGGCGATGGAGACCCCGAAGCTCGCGCCGGTGGTGAGGCGCTTGTTGATCGTGTACACGCGCATCTTGGTGCCGTCGGGGGTCGCGGCGTCGTGCAGGGTCTTGCCGCTCAGGCCGGCGGCCACGGCCTTGTCGGCCTCGGAGACCGGCAGGTCGCTGCGTCCGCTCACCAGACAGCGGGCGCCGTCCGCGGTGACGATCTGCACGGTCGGGCCGAGCTCCTCGGCGATGTTGGGCGGTCCCACCGCCGGGCGGGTCACGCAGCCTTCGCGCAGGGTGCGCACCACCTGTTCGTCGGGCTGGGTGGCGAGCAGCGACTGGTTCAGCTGGTCGTTGAGCTGCGTCCGCACCATCACCCAGCACACCCCCGCCACCGCCGCGACCGCGACGGCGACCGCGACGGTCACCAGCAGCGCCAGCCGGGAGCGCAGCGGCAGCGCGCGGAAGCGGGCGGCCGGACCCGTCATTCGGGCCCGCCCTCGCCGGCCCGCAGTACGTACCCGACGCCGCGCACGGTGTGGACCAGGCGCGGCTCGCCGCCCGCCTCGGTCTTGCGGCGCAGGTACATCACGTACACGTCCAGGGAGTTGGAGCTGGGCTCGAAGTCGAAGCCCCAGACCGTCTTGAGGATCTGCTCGCGGGTCAGGACCTGGCGCGGGTGTGCGAGGAACATCTCCAGCAGGGTGAACTCGGTACGGGTCAGCTCCACCGGCCGTCCGCCGCGGGTGACCTCGCGGGTGGCGAGGTCCATGCGCAGGTCGCCGAAGGTCAGCACGTCCTCGGGCGGGACGGGTCCGGCGGCGGGCGCGGCGTACGAGCTGCGGCGCAGCAGGGCGCGGACGCGGGCGAACAGCTCGTCCAGCTCGAACGGCTTGACGAGGTAGTCGTCGGCGCCCGCGTCGAGGCCGGTGACGCGGTCGCCGACGGTGTCGCGGGCGGTCAGCATCAGGATCGGCGTCACGGCCCCGGCGGCGCGCAGCCTGCGGGCCGCCGTCAGCCCGTCCATGCGGGGCATCTGGATGTCGAGGACGATCAGCTCGGGGGCGTACGAGGCCGCCTGGTCGAGGGCGTCGATGCCGTCGACGGCGGTCCGCACGTCGTACCCCTCGAAGGCGAGGCTGCGGCGCAGGGCCTCGCGCACGGCCGGCTCGTCGTCGACGACGAGGATCCGCTGCGGGTCGCCTTCGGCGGGATTCATTCGGTTCCCCCAGGGGTGGTGGTCGTCGGTGCGCGGGACGGGTCCGGTCCCGTCCGGGTCCCGTCCCAGGGTGTCAGAAGGATCCGAGGGAGATGCCGAACCCGTTGCCGCCGCGGCTGCTGCCCTCGGAGCCGCCGGCGGAGCCGGCACCGGATCCGCTGCCGCCCTTGCGGAGCGAGCCGAGGTCGGCCTTGACGGTGTTGACGGGGATGGCGAAGCCGAGGCCGACGCTGCCGGCGCTGGAGCTGTCGCTGGAGGGGGAGAAGATCGCGGAGGGCATGCCGACGATCTCGCCGTTCATGTTGACGAGGGCGCCGCCGGAGTTGCCGGGGTTGAGGGAGGCGTCGGTCTGGATGGCCTTGTAGGAGGTGGTGTTCGAGCCGGTGTTGCCGTTGAACTGCTGGCCGTCGTAGGAGAACGGCCAGCCGCCGCCCCCGCCGCCCTGCCGGCCGCGCTGCTGCTGGTCCTCGGACTTGGGCACGTTCACCTCGCGGTCGAGCGCGGAGACGATGCCGCTGGTGACGGTGCCGGTGAGGCGGTCGGGGGAGCCGATGGCGACGACCTGGTCGCCGACCTTGAGGTTGTCGGAGTTGCCGAGCTTGGCGGGCCGCAGGCCGCTCGCGCCCTGGAGCTTGATCAGGGCGAGGTCCTTGTCGGGGTCGGTCCCGACCGTCCGGGCCGCGTACTTCTTCCCGTCGCTCATCGTCACCTGGATCTCGGAGGCGCCGCTGACGACGTGGTTGTTCGTGACGATCTCGCCGTCGGCGGTGATCACGATCCCGGAGCCGGTGCCCTGGCCGGAGCCGGTGCGGGTGTCGATGCGGACGACGGACGGGCTGACCTGCTCGGCCACGCCGGAGACGGTGCCGTTGCTGGACTGGGAGACGTTGGTGCCGTTGAAGCCCCCGCCGCCGGACCCGTTCTGGCCGAGGAACTGCTGGACGGCGGCAGCCGTTCCGCCGCCGACCACGGCGGCGGCGAGGGCGACGGCGGCGAGCAGCGCGACGGGGCGCTTGGCGCGCGGCGCGGGGGTAGGGGCGGGGGCCCCGGCGCCCCAGTGGGCCCATCCGGCGGGGGCGGCGGGGGCGCTATCCGCGCCGAGCCCGCCGAGGCCGCTGAGCCCGCCGGTGCCGCCGGCGACGCCGTTCGCGCCGTTGGCTTCGTTTGCGTAGGTGGGGCCGGTGGGGCCGGTGACGCCCCGGTCCTCGGCGTCGTGGGCGGCCGGAGCCGGGGGCCGGTGCGCCTCGTGCCATCCCGGGGCGGGGGCCGCCGGGGGGTACGCGGGCGGCGGCGGGTAGGACCCGCCGTCCATCGCGTCGTGGGCCAGCCGGTCACGCCCCCGCTGCCACTCCTCGCCGAAGGGCGAGTGCGGGGCCGGGCGGTTCTCCTGCGGGTACTCGCCTTCGCGGCGGAAGCTGTCGGTCATGTACGTGACTCTGTCCCCGGATCATGAAAGCTTCCTGAGTCCCGGCTGAGAAGCCCGACAGAACCGCGTATGCCCGATATAAGGCCAGGGGCGGTGGGCAGGGCCACCGCCCGCTGGCGACAGGACCTAGCGGCAGCCGCAGCTGCGGCGGATCACCAGGGCCGACGGGAACTGCTTCAGGCGTTCGCGGCGCGAGCCCGCCACGCGGAGGGCGTCGTCCAGGACGAGGTCCACCGCCGCGCGGGCCATCGCCGGGCGGTCCGAGGCGACCGTCGTCAGCGGCGGGTCCGTCAGCGCCGCCTCCTTCACGTCGTCGAAGCCGGCCACCGCCAGTTCCCCGGGCACGTCGATCCGCAGCTCGCGCGCGGCCCGCAGCACACCGATGGCCTGGTCGTCCGTCGCGCAGAAGATCGCCGTCGGCCGGTCCGGGCGGGCCAGGACCTCCAGGGCGACCCGGTACGCGTCGTAGCGGTTGTACGGGGCCTCGATGATGCGGCCCTCGACGGACCGGCCGGCCTCCAGCATGGCCCGCCGCCAGCCCTCGACGTGGTCGGCGACGGGGTCGCCGACGGACGGGGTGTTCTCGATGCCGCCGATACAGGCCACGTACTCGTGCCCGTGCTCCAGCAGGTGCCGGGTCGCGAGCTGGGCGCCGCCGATGTCGTCCGTGACCACCGCCACGTCGTCGATGGCCTCGGGACGCTCGTGCAGCAGCACGATGCGCGCGTCCCAGGCCTCGATCTCCGACGCGGCGCGCTCGCTCATGCCCTGGCTGACCAGGATCAGCCCGGACACCCGCATGCCGAGGAACGCGCGCAGGTAGTGGACCTCGCGCTCGTCCCGGTAGTCGGAGTTCCCGACCAGGACCATCTTTCCGCGCTCGGCGGCGGCCTGCTCGACCGCGTGCGCCATCTCCGCGAAGAACGGCTGGCGCGCGTCCGGGACGATCATGCCTATGAGGTCGGTGCGCCGCGACGCCATCGCCTGCGCGACCCGGTCCGGGCGGTAGCCCAGATCCTTGATCGCGGCGAGTACACGCTCGCGCGTGGCCGGGGCGACCGGCCGGGGTCCGTTGTTGATGACGTAGCTCACGACGGCGGTAGACGTACCCGCAAGTCGTGCAACGTCATCCCGCGTCACCTTGGCCACGCGCGGAAGTCTACGCGGGGTGACCTACCTCTGGGCAGGGCGTCCTGGAGAGTGGATGGTCACAGGGGCTCCTCCTAATGGGGGACGGCCGCCGGGGTCTCGGCCGCGGCTTCGGCGGGAGCCTGCCCGCGGTCGGCCGGGGCCTTCTTCCGCTCGGCCTGGGCCGCCGCCTCCGCCGCCGCCCGCTCGACCTTCTCCGGGGTGACGAAGCGGTAGCCGACGTTGCGGACGGTGCCGATCAGCGACTCGTGCTCGGGGCCGAGCTTGGCGCGCAGCCGGCGGACGTGGACGTCCACCGTCCGGGTGCCGCCGAAGTAGTCGTAGCCCCAGACCTCCTGGAGGAGCTGGGCGCGGGTGAAGACCCGGCCCGGGTGCTGGGCGAGGTACTTCAGGAGCTCGAACTCCTTGAAGGTCAGGTCCAGGACCCGGCCCTTGAGCTTGGCGGAGTACGTCGCCTCGTCGACCGACAGGTCGCCGTTGCGGATCTCCATGGGGGAGTCGTCGGAGCCGAGCTGCTGGCGGCCGGTGGCCAGCCGCAGCCGGGCCTCCACCTCGGCCGGGCCGGCGGTGTCGAGGAGCACGTCGTCGATGCCCCAGTCGGCGGTGACGGCCGCCAGGCCGCCCTCCGTCACGACGAGGATCAGCGGGCAGCCGGGTCCGGTGGACCGCAGCAGCTGGCAGAGCGACCGCACCTGCGGCAGGTCGCGGCGGCCGTCGACGAGGATCACGTCGGCCCCGGGTGTGTCCACCAGGGCCGGTCCCTCGGCCGGGGCCACCCGGACGTTGTGCAGCAGCAGTCCGAGTGCGGGCAGCACCTCGGCGGACGGCTGCAGGGCGTTGGTCAGCAGCAGGAGGGAGCTCACGCCCGACCACCTGCCCGGGTCGGGCGGTCGTGCCCCTGTTTGCTTCGCTGGTCCATCACGTCGGTTCCTCCTCGGTCCCGTCGAGGACGTGCGTGGTACGGCTTCGTACGACTTGCCTGGCATGCCGTCCGGCCCCCGCGCCCTGGGGTCCGGATGGATACCACTGTTCTCGGTCCGTTCAACGTGCTGAAAGCACAAAAGGACCCGGGGGCCACACTGCCCGGATCCTCTACGCCGCCAGAATAGCCCACCCGCCCTTTCGGGGCCGAGGGCTGCCATGCACCGCATTCTGTGGTTCGCGCCACGCCTTCCTCCTGCGTATGCCCTGGTTTCACCGGATCGGTGGACCCCCTGCGGGCCGCCCGGGCGCACGGACGGCGCGCGGAGGCACGCCGGGGTGACGAGCCGGAGGGGTCATCATGGAGGCCGACGGTGGAGATCCGACGGAGCCCGACACGATAGGAGCTGCAGTGGCAACCGGAACCATCCGCTACTGGGCGGCGGCCAAGGCCGCGGCCAAGACGGCGGAGGAGCCGTACTCGGCGCACACACTGGCCGAGGCGCTCGACGCAGTGCGGGAACGCCATCCGGGGGAGCTGACCCGGGTCCTGCAGCGCTGCTCCTTCCTCGTGAACGACGAGCCCGTGGGCAAGCGCCCGCACGAGGCCGTCCTGCTGACGGAGGGGGGCACCGTCGAGGTGCTCCCGCCGTTCGCGGGCGGGTGAGGTGGAGATGAGCACTCCCGAGGAACAGCAGCGGCGGCAGCAGCAGGCGGCCGCCGCCCAGCAGGACCCGTACAGCACGCAGACCTGGCAGGCCGACACCTGGGAGACCGGGTACCAGCCGGTGCAGCCGCCGCTCGGCTCGGTGCCGGGGCAGGCGGCCCCGCCCGGTACCCCGCCCGCTGCCCCGCAGGGGCAGCAGGGGTGGCAGCAGCAGGCCGGCGGTACCGGTGGCGGCGTGCCGTGGCCGGACGCCTCCGCCGGTGGCGGTGCCGCGTACCCGCAGCCGTACCCGGGGCAGGCGCAGCCGCAGGCCCCGGCGGTGCCCGACGCGTGGTTCCGGGACGCGCAGCCGCAGCCGGCGCAGCCTCCGCAGCAGCAGACCGGCGGGGGCGTGCCGTGGCCGGACGCCTCCGCCGGGGGCGCTGCGGGCGCCGCCGCCGAGACGGCGTACCTGCCTCCGTACCCCGGTGCGGGGGAGCCCCGGCCGCAGCAGCGGCCCGCCGTGCCGGACGCGTGGTTCCGCGACGCGCAGCCGCAGCCGCAGTCCCCGGCGCAGGCCGACGCGGCCGCCCAGACGGCGTACCTGCCGCCCGTGCGGCAGCCCGGGCCGCCGCAGGGGACCGGCGGGGGCGTGCCGTGGCCGGACGCCTCCGCCGGGGGCGCTGCGGGCGCCGCCGCCGAGACCGCGTACCTCCCGCCCGTGCGGGAGGCCGCCGACGCGGCCGCGGAAACCGCCTACCTGCCGCCGTACCCGGGGCCGGGACAGGACGGGCCGCAGCAGCGGTCCGCGGTGCCGGACGCGTGGTTCCGCGACGCGCAGCCGCAGCCGCAGCCGCAGTCCCCGTCCCCGGCACAGGCCGACGCCGCCGCCCAGACGGCCTACCTGCCGCCCGTGCGGGACCCTCAGCCTTCGGTGGACGCCGCCGCCCAGACGGCGTACCTGCCGCCCGTGCGGGATCCGCAGCCGGCGGCCGATGTGGCTGCGGCGGAGACGGCCTACCTGCCTCCGGTGCGGGACCCTCAGCCTTCGGTGGACGCCGCCGCCCAGACGGCCTACCTGCCGCCCGTGCGCGACCCGCAGCCGGCGGCCGACGTCGCTGCCGCCGAGACGGCCTACCTGCCGCCCGTGCGCGACCCGCAGCCGAGCGGCGACGCCGCAGCCGCGGAGACGGCGTACCTGCCGCCCGTGCGGGACCCGAAGCCGGCGGCCGATGGCGCCGCCGCGCAGACGGCGTACCTGCCGCCCGTGCGGGAAGCGGAACCGCAGCCGGCCGGGCCCGGGGCGGAGTGGTCGCCGCCGACGCTCGGCGGGAACACCCTGCGCGCCGTCGACCCCGCCCAGGCGCGGGCCGAGGGGCGGTCGCCGATCATCGACCCGGGGCCGCAGTCGGCCATACTGACCGCCGCCCTCGGGCTGCTGCTGGCCGGCGCCGCCGCGCTGGGCCCCTACGCCCTGGTGCTGCCGCTGATCGCCCTCCAGGGCCTCACCGCCGCCGGCTGGTTCCGCCTCAACGGCATGTGGCCGGCCCGCCAGGGCATCGCGCTCGCCTTCGCCGGGGCGCTCGTCGCCGACGGCGCGGTGCTCGCGGTGGACGGCACGTACGGCCCCGGCGCGATCATCGGCACCCTCGGGGTGTGGGTGCTGCTCACGCTGGTCCTCCAGCTGCGCAGCCACGCCGATCCGGACGAGCGGATGTACGGGCTGATGGCCTCGGTGGCCTCCGCCGCCCTGGCGATCGCCTGCGCCGGTTTCCTCGCGGCCGACTGGGCCGCGGTGAGCGCCGGGGCGGTCGCCGTGGCCGTCGCCGTGTTCGCGCGCGCCCTGCCGCTGCCGACCGCGCCCTCCGTGGGCGTCTCGCTGGCCGCCGCGGCCGGCGCGGGCATCGCGGTCGGCGGACTGGTCGGGCTGGGCGCGGGCGGTGCGCTGGTCGGCCTGGCGGCCGGCGTGTGCGCGCTGGTCGGGCTGCGCGTGGCGGCGTACGACTACCCGTCGAAGTTCGTCCACATGACGGCCGGTGTCGCGCTGCCGCTGGCGGCCGCCGCCCCCGTCGTCTACCTGATCGGCCGGGTGGTGGGCTGACGGACCGGGGCGGGCCGGTGGGCGTCGGGGGAGACGGCGTTCACGGGCCCGCTCACGGCCCTCCGACCTCGATCATGGTCCACTAGAACGCACGTACCGATGAGGAGTTGGGGGAGGGCACGTGCGTTTCCTGCGTTTCGTGGTGATCGTCGCGGTGGTGCTGGGCGGCCTGTTCGTGGGCGCCGACCGGTGGGCGGTCGGCTATGCCGAGGACCGGCTCGCCGAGAAGATCCAGTCCCAGAAGGGCCTGGTCGGCAGCGCCGAGGTCGACATCCACGGCTTCCCCTTCCTCACCCAGGCCCTGAGCCACGAGCTGGAGCAGGTCGACCTGAAGCTGAAGGACGTCGATGCCGGCGCCGACGGCCGCCGCACGCGGCTCTCGCAGCTCGACGCCAGCTTCCACGACGTGAAGCTCAACGGGAACTACACCGGCGGCTCCGCCAAGCGCGCCGAGGGCACCGCGCTGATCTCGTACGCGGACCTCACCAAGGCCTCCCAGACCGGTGCCACGCTGACCTACGGCGGCCAGCCCGGCAAGCTGAAGGTCACCGCGACCGTGGACGTGCTGGGCCGGCCGATCACCCGCAGCGTGATCTCCACCGTCGCACTGGTCGACGGCAAGGGGGGCGCGGGCGGCAAGACCGTCCGGGTGCACGCGGACTCCGTGCCGGGCGAGGGCATACCGGGGATCGAGAGCGCGATCCGCAGGCGGACGGACTTCGACCGCGGCATCGACGACGGCCTCCCGGCCGGTCTCAAGCTCACCGCGCTGACCTCGGACGAGGCGGGTGTGCACCTCACGCTGACCGGTACGGACGTGAGCCTGGCCGGATCGTGAGACGGCCCGGTCCGATCCGCAGAAGGACGGGCCGCGCACACAGCCCCGGAAGGCCGGAAGAAGGCCTCCCGGGGCTTTCTCGTCCCGGCATCCGGACGATCCCGTCTCGATATATGACACACCGGTGACAGGGCGGCCGATTCGTCCCTACGATCCTCGCTATGAAGCATCAGCAGGCGGACCTCACGAAGCGGCGGGCAGTAGACCTGTGTCGCGTCGCCGCCATGCTCTGTCGCTCCATGTGAGGCGTGAGCCTTCCCGCTCCGCCGGCCGGACCGACGGCCCTTCATCCCGCGTGACCGCACCGCCCTGCCTCCTGCCCCTGACGCCTCCCCGCGCAGGGCCGGCGAGCGACAGCCGGAAACGTCGTACGCACCGCAACGCAAGCCCCACCGCAGCACCAGCACAGCCCCGCCGCACACTGCCCCGGAGGAGATCACCATGAGCCGCAGCGACGTCCTCGTAGACGCCGACTGGGTCGAGGCCCACCTGAACGACGCGAACGTCGTCGTCGTCGAGGTGGACGAGGACACGTCCGCCTACGACAAGAACCACATCAAGAACGCCGTCCGGATCGACTGGAAGCAGGACCTCCAGGACCCGGTGCGCCGCGACTTCGTGGACCAGGAGGGCTTCGAGAAGCTCCTCTCCGCCAAGGGCATCTCGAACGACGACACCGTCGTCCTCTACGGCGGCAACAACAACTGGTTCGCCTCCTACGCCTACTGGTACTTCAAGCTCTACGGCCACCAGGACGTCAAGCTCCTCGACGGCGGCCGCAAGAAGTGGGAGCTCGACTCCCGCGACCTGGTCGACGGCAAGGACGTCCCGCAGCGCCCGGCCACCGACTACAGGGCCAAGGCCCAGGACACCTCCATCCGCGCCTTCCGCGACGACGTCGTCGCCGCGATCGGCTCCCTGAACCTGGTCGACGTCCGCTCGCCCGACGAGTTCTCCGGCAAGCTGCTCGCCCCGGCGCACCTCCCGCAGGAGCAGTCGCAGCGCCCCGGCCACGTGCCGAGCGCCCGCAACATCCCGTGGTCGAAGAACGCCAACGACGACGGCACCTTCAAGTCCGACGAGGAGCTGACCGCCCTCTACGAGGCCGAGCAGGTCGACCTCGCGAAGGACACCATCGCCTACTGCCGCATCGGTGAGCGCTCCGCGCTCACGTGGTTCGTGCTGCACGAGCTCCTGGGCCAGGAGAACGTCAAGAACTACGACGGCTCCTGGACCGAGTACGGCTCGCTCGTCGGCGTGCCGATCGAGCTCGGCCCGAACAAGTAATCCCGGCGGCCGGGCACGCGACGCCCGCCCCTCGTAGCAGCAGAACCTCTCTAGGACAGGACAGAGAACATGTGTGGAGCACAGATCGGCGGGCCCGACCTCGCGACGCTCAAGCCCGGTGAGACCGCGATCCAGGGCCAGGTGACCAAGGACGGCGAGCCCGTCAGCGGCTACGTGCGGCTGCTGGACTCGACCGGCGAGTTCACCGCCGAGGTCCCCACCTCCGCGACCGGCCAGTTCCGCTTCTACGCGGCCACCGGCACGTGGACGCTGCGGGCGCTCGTGCCCGGCGGCCAGGCCGACCGCGCCGTCGTGGTCGCCGAGGCCGGCGGCGTGACGGACGTCGCGATCGCGGTCTGACGCCGCAGCGGTCCTGCGACCGCACCGCCGTACCGGCCGGAGGGCCGCACCCCAGGGGGTTGGACGCCACTGGATCGGGGTGCGGCCCTCCGTGCCGTCCGCACGCTTGTGTTCCGGGGGGCCCGTCCTACGCTGGAGGCATGTACGCCCGGCGTCGGCGCGCCTACTTCCTGCTCATGGGCGGATGCCTGTTCCTGTTCGTCTCCGCCTGGTCCTTCGTACGCCTCTTCTCCGTCCCGGCGGCGGTGGCGCTGTGCGTGGTCGCCATGGTCATCCCGCCGGTGGCGGCGATGGTCGCGAACCGGCGCGGGCCGGACGACCGCTGGTGGGACGACCCGTCGGGGGATCCGAAGTCCGACGAGTGGTGGGACGAACTGGACGGGAAGCGGCGCCCGCCCGAGGATTGAACGCGTTCGAGATAAAAGCGTAATAAAGATGCGTACAACGGCTTCCCGCCGCAGGGTGTCTTGGATGTGCGCGGGCGAACGCTCCCGCGCCTCCAGGTCTGTGGGGGGACCCCTTTGGAACACGAACAGCCGCCGCCGCGCGTCCGGCGCCGCCGCGGCCGCACCACCGCCCTGATCGCCGGCGCCCTCGTCCTCGGCGCCCTCGCCGGCACGGTCACCGGCTACGCGATCCAGTACGACCGCGAGCCCACGCCCCTCCCGCCGCTGGCCCAGCAGAAGCTGGACACGCCGAAGGCGCAGGCGCCGAACGACGCCACGACGGTCAAGACGATCAACGCCAACCGCTGGCACAAGAGCGACGGAGAGCTCACCGATCTGCTGATCGAGGCGCCGGCCGGCGCGCAGGTCGACTTCGACGGGTACGACACGCTCGACTCCCTCTCGACGACCTTCACGAAGCCGAGCGGCGCCATGCGCGCCTTCCTGAGGGACGGGTTCCGGCGCCTGGCCACCCGGTCGTGGACGCAGGGCGACATCGGCGTGGAGGTCCGGCTCATCCAGTTCCGCGACTTCTCCGGAGCCGACGAGTTCTACCGCGACCAGGTGACGTACATGCCCAACAAGGACTTCGCGGGCAACGGCGGCGTCGCCGTTCCCGGCGTCTCGGCGGGCCTCGGGCACGTCTGGGTCTACTCGGAGCTCAGCTCCGAGGGCGGGCACGCGGTCAGGGAGGCCCGCGCGGTCCTCCGCCGGGGCGACATCGTCATGGACGTCTACTACACCGACGAGCGCGCCCGCCCGATCGCCGAGAGCGACGTCCTCGACCTGGCCAAGCGACAGCTGGAGCGACTGTGACCGAGCCGCAGAACGAGCAGCAGAACGAGCCGCAGGCCGGGCCGACCGGGTCGCAGACCGGGCCGACCGAGCCGGCCGAGCCGCAGGCCGGGCCGACCGGGTCGCAGGACGTGGTGGACGGGGCTCCCGAGACCCCCGTCCCGGCCGCGCCCGCGCCGACGGCGGCCCGCCGGAAGAAGTTCCTCCTCTCCGCCGCCGCCGTGGCCGCCGCCCTCCTCGTGGGTGGCGGGGTGTGGGCGGCCTCCGCCCTCGCCGGCGCCGACCGGACCGCGCCGACCGCCTACTGGGTCGAGGCCGGCGGGAAGCTGCCCGAGGCCGAGCACCCCGCGCCGGTACCGGGCAACGACCTCACCTCCAAGCTCCTGCCGGCCCCGTCCGGTTTCCTGCCGGGGCCCGACCTCCCGGGTGAGGGGAACGACTTCTACGAGTCCGGGGAGAAGGCGGTCGAGAGCTTCAAGGAGGCCCGCAAGGGCCTGTCCGGCTCGGAGCGCAAGAAGCGCGACGACATGCTGGCCGACCTCAAGCTCAAGGGCCTGGCCGGCCGGAGCTACGCCTCCACCGGCATGGTCGTCGAGATCCGTCTCATGCAGGCCGACCCGAAGGCGGTGGGCGCGTTCGGGGACGTCTCCAAGAAGATGCTCGCCGTCATGGGCGACGACCGGGACGCGCCGACCGTGGACGGCTACCCGGACGCCAAGTGCACCCGCATGAGCGTGGGCGACGAGAAGAAGGAGACGATCGACTCCCTCTACTGCGTGGCCGTCCAGGGCGACGTGATGGTCAACTTCCGCGCGTTCGGTCCGCAGACGGCCGGCCTCTCGAAGACCGAGGCCACCAGCCTCCTCAGGAACCAGCTGTCCCGCCTGAAGTCCCCCGGGGAGTCCGTGTGACCGAGCAGAACACCACCGTCGACCCCGCTCCGGCGGACCCGGCGCCGGTGACCTCCGAGGCCCCGGCGGCAGCGGCGGCACCCGAGGCCGTCCAGGCCCCCGGGGCTCCAGGGGAGCCCGGGACTCCCGAGGCGCCCGGGACTCCCGAGGCGCCCGAGGCCCCCGGGGCCGTGGCCGCCCCCAAGGGCCGCCGCGCGCTGCGCGCCGCCCTGCGCTGGACCGCCGCCGTGCTCGTCTTCGCCGCCGCCGGCGCGGGGACCGCGTACGGGATCTCCCGGGCCGAGCGCACCGACGTCCCCGGCCTGTCCACGAAGAGCGACGGCCGCTGGACCTACCCGGCCCTGGCCAAGCCCGCCCTGCCGCCCGGCGCGCCGGCGCCGTTCGCCGTGGACGACCCGGAAGGCATCCACTACGCCGACCTCACCCAGCTCCTGCTGCCCGCCCCCGTCGGTTCCTCCCCGGACCCGGGGCTGAAGCTGGAGAAGGACTCGGCGGTCACCGTCGACACCTTCCTGGAGGAGTACGAGTCCACTGCTCGCGAGAAGATGAAGGCGGGGTTCGCCGACAACGGGCTGCGTCAGATCGCGGCCCGTGGCTGGACCACCCTGGACGGCACCCGCACCCGGGTCTACCTGCTGCGTTACCACGCCTCCGGGTTTGCCGACACGTTCATGGGCTGCGGTTCCGAGCTCAACGGGGTCAAGGGAATGGAGCCCGACGGGGACTGGGGCAAGGCCCGCGGGTCCCAGCCGGCACCCGACGCCAGCGGCATGACGGTCCTCCGGGAGTCCGTCCCCTTCGGCGACGAGCAGACCAGGATCGGGTGCGTCCAGTCGGGCGACGTCCAGGCCGTGATCCTCCAGAACCGCAAGGGCGGGGCCGCGGCGGTCCCCCTCCACCAGGCGGTGATCCTGCAGCGGCAGCTGCTGGGCTGAACCGGCGGGGCCGGTTCAGCCCACCTCACACCGTGCGCCGGTCCCCGGGCCAGTAGGCTTGGGGACCGGCCCCGTCCACCCGCACCGATTCCTCCGAGGAGCACCCCGTGCTTGAGGCTTTCTTCACCTCCCTGCTGGTCCTGGTCTGCGTCGGCGTCCTCGCCTTCACCGGCCTGGCCGTCAAGAAGCTGTACCAGGGTCAGCGCTAGCAGCCGACCGGCCGACCGCCCCGGAACCCCTCCCACAGATCGCCTGAGCAGCCAACCATGATCCAGATCCCGTCCGACCTGAACCCGGGTCTCGTCCCCCTCGCCTTCCTCCTCGGCACCTGGGAAGGCGCCGGCGTCTTCGACTTCCCCGGCGAGGAGAAGTGCAACTTCGGCCAGGAGGTCGTCTTCAGCCACGACGGCCGGGACTTCCTGGAGTACACCTCCCGCGCCTGGGTGCTCGACACCGAGGGCAACAAGGTGCGCCCGCTGGAGACCGAGTCGGGCTACTGGCGCATCGACAAGGACCGCAAGGTCGAGATCGTCATGGTCCGCGACCAGGGCGTGGTCGAGGTCTGGTACGGCGAGCTCGCCGATCAGAAGCCGCAGATCGACCTGGTCACCGACGCGGTCGCCCGCACGGCGGCCTCCGGCCCGTACAGCGGCGGCAAGCGCCTCTACGGGTACGTGAAGAGCGACCTGATGTGGGTCGGCGAGAAAGCGACCCCCGAGGTCGAGCTGCGCCCCTACATGTCGGCCCAGCTCAAGAAGGTCGTCACCCCGGAGGAGATCGCCGACATGGCGCGCAACCTCCCCGAGCTCCCGGACGACGGCATCGCCTTCTTCCGCTGAGCCCGCCGGCGGCGACGTACCGGCAGCGATGAAGGGGACCGCGGCAGGGCCGCGGTCCCCTTCGCGCGCTTACACTGGCCGGGTGGTGACCACCGACTGGAAGAGCGATCTGCGGCAGCGCGGATACCGGCTGACCCCGCAGCGCCAGCTCGTGCTGGAAGCGGTCGACGCCCTGGAGCACGCCACTCCCGACGAGATCCTCGTCGAGGTGCGCAGAACGGCCTCCGGCGTCAACATCTCCACCGTCTACCGCACGCTGGAGCTCCTGGAGGAGCTCGGCCTCGTCTCGCACGCCCACCTCGGGCACGGGGCCCCCACCTACCACCTCGCCGACCGGCACCACCACATCCACCTCGTCTGCCGCGACTGCACCGGGGTGATCGAGGCCGACCTCGACATCGCCGCCGACTTCACGGCGAAACTGCGCACCACCTTCGGCTTCGAGACCGACATGAAGCACTTCGCGATCTTCGGCCTGTGCGAGGCGTGCGCCGCCCGGCGCCGCGACGACCGCACCGAGAGCCCCCGGCCCGCGCAGGACACCGCCTAGCGCCCCCGGTGCGCCCTGGGGCCCTCCGTACGGGGTCGTAGGCTTGGTGCCATGACCAGCAGCCCCTTGCTCCATCTTCCCGGCGCCGTAGCGGCCGAAGGCCGTGACGAGGGCGTCGCCGCCCACTACGGAGAGCTCTACGGCGAACAGCGCGCCCTCGCCGACGGCCGAGGGTTCGTCGACCTCTCCCACCGCGGGGTCGTCACCGTCACCGGCCAGGACCGGCTCGCCTGGCTGCACCTGCTGATCACCCAGCACGTCACGGAACTCCCGCCCGGGCAGGCCACCGAGGCGCTGATCCTCTCCGCCAACGGCCACATCGAGCACCAGCTGCACCTCGTCGACGACGGCGAGACCACCTGGGCGCACGTCGAGCCCGGCACCCAGGAGGCGCTGATCGCCTACCTGGAGTCCATGAAGTTCTTCTACCGCGTCGAAGTCGCCGACCGCACCTCCGACTTCGCCGTCGTCCACCTGCCGGCCGGCTCCATCGCCGAGGTCGACAAGGAGCTCGTGGTCCGCGAGACCCCCTACGGCCGCGACGTGTTCCTCCCGCGCGGGCAGCTGGAGGACTTCGCCGCGGCGCACGGCCCCGCCGCCGGACTCCTCGCGTACGAGGCCCTGCGCGTCGAGGCCCACCGCCCGCGCCTGGGCCTGGAGACCGACCACCGCACCATCCCGCACGAGATCGGCCTCATCGGCACCGCCGTGCACCTCCAGAAGGGCTGCTACCGCGGCCAGGAGACCGTCGCCCGCGTCCACAACCTGGGGAAGCCGCCGCGCCGCCTGGTCTTCCTCCACCTCGACGGCTCCGAGGTGCTGCTCCCGCCGCACGGCGCGCCCGTACGGCTCGCCGCCGACGGGGAGGACGGCCGCCAGCTCGGCTTCGTCACCACCGCCGTGCGCCACCACGAGCTCGGGCCGATCGCCCTCGCGCTCGTGAAGCGGAACGTTCCGGTGGACGCCCCGCTGCTGGCCGGGAGCACCCCGGCCGCGCAGGAGGTCGTCGTGGCCCCGTAGGGCCGCGCCGCCTACACGTCGATGACGATGGTGAACGGGCCGTGGTTCGTCAGCGAGACCCGCATGTCCGCGCCGAACCGGCCCGTCGCCACCGTCGCGCCCAGCGCCCGCAGCTGCGCCACGACCTCGTCCACCAGCGGCTCGGCCACCGGCCCGGGCGCGGCCGCGTTCCAGGTGGGGCGCCGGCCCTTGCGGGCGTCCCCGTAGAGCGTGAACTGGGAGATCACCAGCAGCGGCGCGTCCACGTCGCTGCAGGACTTCTCCGCCTCCAGGATCCGCACCGACCACAGCTTGCGGGCCAGCACCGCCGCCTTCTCCGGGGTGTCGTCGTGGGTCACCCCCACCAGCACGCACAGCCCCTCGCCGACGATCTCGCCGACCGTCTCGCCGGCCACGACGACGCTCGCGCCGTCCACCCTCTGCACCACTGCTCGCATACCACCTGTGTACCAGGCGTGCACCCGTCCGGGGCCGATCGGGTGGCGTGGGACTGCGTCCGCACCACGGAGAGTGGCACCATGCACGCAGGCGGTGCCCCCAGCACCGGTCGAGGGGACGGACACGAAACGATGAACACCTCTGGTATCTCCGCACCTGCACCCGCAGCACCCGCGTCACTCGCAGCACTCGCATCACTCGCAGAACCCGGCGAAGCGACCGCGGCCGCGACCGCGACGGCGACCGCGACCCCGGTACGGCCGCCCGCGCAGCGCACCGGCGACCCCGAGGGGCTGACCACCCCCGCCGCCGCGCTCGGCCTGCCCGAGCTGCGCGCCCTGCGCCGCGACGCCCAGCGCGACGAGGCCGACCTCAGCTACGTCCGCAGGCTCCTCCAGGGCCGCATCGACATCCTGCGCGCCGAGCTGGCCCGCCGGACGGACCCCGAGGCGCCGGTGGTGGACCGGCTCTCGGAGATCCTCGCCGACGCCCCGTCCAGCCGCAGCGCGTCCGCCCGGCACGTCACCCTCGGGACCCCGCACAACGAGGAGTTCCGGCTGCTGGCGGCCGAGATGCTGTCGGACGTGGAGCTGTCGGACCTGGACGCGCGCACGGACGCCGAACTCCACGAGGCGATGGCCCGGCTGGTCCGCTACGAGCAGCAGGTCTCGCGGCGCCGCCAGCAGCTCCAGCGGACGGCGGACGACTCCAGCGCGGAGATCACCCGCCGCTACCGGGAGGGCGAGGCACAGGTGGACGACCTGCTGGCGTGACGGCGGCGCACCGAGCCCGCCGCCCGGCCGGCCGCCGCCGGGACGGGCCCCGGCGGACGGACGGAAATTCGGGCGACCGGGACCGGTGCGGCCGTTAGCGTGACCGGACATGAGTGCTGACATCCGACCGATCGCCGCATCCGAACTCTCCCACTGGCTACGGGCCCTCAACGCGGGCTTCCTGCGGACCGAGCCGGTCCCCGAGGCCGACGTGGCCCTGCGGGCCGCGTCCTGGGACCTCTCCCGGGCCCTGGGCGCCTTCGACCCCGTGACCGGCCGCTGCGTGGCCACCTTCCGCTCCTTCGCCCAGGAACTGACCGTTCCCGGCGGGGCGGCCGTCCCCTCCAGCGCCGTCACCAACGTCAGCGTGACCTCCACCCACCGCCGCCAGGGCCTGCTGACCCGGATGATGGCGGCCGAGCTGGCGGCGGCCAAGGAGCGCGGCGACGTCGTCTCCACGCTGATCGCCGCCGAGTACCCGATCTACGGGCGGTACGGGTACGGCCCCGCCGCCACCGCCGCCGAGTGGGAGATCGACATCGCGCGCAGCGGCCTCGACCCCCGCGGCTCGGGGCCCGGCGACGGCGGCCGGATCGACCTGGTCGACGTCTCCGAGGTCCGGGAGACCGGCCCCGCGCTGCACGAGCGGCTGCGGGCGTCCGTGCACGGCGCGGTCAGCCGCGACACCCGCTGGTGGAACCTGGCCACCGGGCTGGAGAAGAGCCTGGCGCGCCCCTACAAGGACGCCTTCCACGCCGTGTACCGGGACGCGTCGGGCGAGCCGGCCGGTCTGGCGGTGTACTCGGCCGACGACCACTGGACCGACGAGAAGCTCCCGCAGAACACCCTGCGGGTCAGGGACCTGATCGCGGTGACCCCGGCCGCGGAGCGCGCCCTGTGGCGGTTCCTGTGCTCCGTCGACTGGGTCCTGAAGGTCCGCACCGGCTACCGCGCCCCCGACGACCTCGTCCCGCTGCTGCTGCCCGACCCGCGCGCCGCCCGGCAGGTGACCTCGGCCGACTTCCTGTGGCTGCGCCTGCTCGACGTCGAACGGGCCCTGGCCGCGCGGACGTACGCCGTCCCCGGCGTCCTCGTCCTGGAGGTGGAGGACGCGGCCGGGCTCGCGGACGGCCGCTACCGGCTGGACGCGGCCGCCGGCGCGTGCACCCGTACGCAGGACCCGGCCGACCTGCGCCTCGACGTGTCCGCGCTGGGCTCCCTGTACCTCGGCGACGAGTCGGCGGCGCGGCTGGCGGCGCTGGGCCGGGTGGCGGAGGAGCGGCCGGGGGCGGTCGCGCTGGCCGACGCGGTGTTCCGCACGGCCCGGCGTCCGTGGTGCCCGGACATCTTCTGACCCCGCCGTCGCCGTTGTCGTTCCGGGAATCCGAGGATGGGGTACGTGACATCGATCGTTGAGCAGTTGCGCGCGGCGGGGTGCGTCTTCGCGGAGGAAGAGGCCGAGCTGCTGATCGCGGCGGCCCCCGACGGCGCGCGGCTGGCGGGGCTGGTCGCCCGCCGGGTGGCGGGGGAGCCGCTGGAGCACGTCGTCGGCTGGGCGGAGTTCTGCGGGCTGCGCGTGGAGGTGGGGGCGGGGGCCTTCGTACCGCGCCGGCGCAGCGAGTTCCTGGCCGGGGAGGCGGTGGCGCTGGCCCGGCCCGGCGCGGTCGTGCTGGACCTGTGCTGCGGGGTGGGCGCGCTCGGCGCGGCGGTGGCCTCGCAGGTGCCGGGCGGGGTCGAGCTGCACGCGGCCGACATCGACCCGGCCGCGCTGGCGTACGCCCGGCGCAACGTGGCCCCGTACGGGGGAGCGGTCTGGGAGGGCGACCTGTACGCGGCGCTCCCGGCGGAGCTGTGCGGGCGGGTGGACGTCCTCGTGGTGAACGCCCCGTACGTGCCGACCGGGGAGATCGGGCTGATGCCGCCGGAGGCCCGGGTGCACGAGCCGCTGGTCTCCCTCGACGGGGGCGAGGACGGGCTGGACGTGCACCGCCGGGTCGCGGCGGGGGCCGGACGGTGGCTGGCCCCGGGCGGCCACCTGCTGATCGAGACCAGCGCCCGGCAGGCGCCGCTGACGGCGTCCGCCCTGATGGCGGGGGGTCTCGCGGTACGGGCGGCCGCCTCGGAGGAGCTGCACGCGACCGTGGTGATCGGCCGGGCGCCGGCGGCGTAGGGGCCGGGTGGAGGGGAGTTGACGTCCCGGGCCCGAACCCGCCCGCGCGCGCGGGCGGGTGGGGTCTACTGCCTTGACCCGCACGGAGGAAAGAAGGGGACAGGTGGACGAGAGTTCTTCGTTGACGGAGCGTTTCGAGGAGCACCGCAGTCATCTGAGGGCGGTGTCCTACCGGATGCTCGGCTCGCTGAGCGAGGCGGACGACGCCGTCCAGGAGGCGTGGCTGCGGCTGGACCGCACCGATGTGAGAGAGGTGGAGAACCTCGGCGGATGGCTGACGACCGTGGTCTCGCGGATCTGCCTCAACATGCTGCGTTCGCGCGAGCAGCGGCGCGAGGATCCGGTGGAGCGGCTGGAGACACGGATCCCGGATCCGCTGATCGGCTCCGAGCGCCGGGTCGACCCGGAGCAGGAGGTGCTGCTGGCCGACTCGGTGGGGCTGGCGCTGATGGTGGTGATGGAGTCGCTGTCGCCGGCGGAGCGGCTGGCGTTCGTCCTGCACGACATGTTCGCGGTGCCGTTCGAGGAGATCGCCCCGCTCGTCGAGAAGTCCTCGGCGGCGACCCGGCAGCTGGCCAGCCGGGCCCGCCGCAAGGTGCAGGGACAGGCCCCGGCTCCCGACAAGGACCTCGCGCGCCAGCGGGAGGCGGTGGACGCGTTCTTCGCGGCCGCGCGGGACGGGGAGTTCGAGGCGCTGCTGTCCGTGCTCGATCCGGACGTGGTGCTGCGTTCGGACGGCGGGGTCGGCGGCGCGCTCACCGTGGTGCTCACGGGTGCGCGGACGGTGGCGGGCCAGGCGGTCACGTACGGCTCGCTGGCCCCGTTCGTCCGCCCGGCGCTGATCAACGGCGCCGCGGGCGTGGTGGTGGTCCGCAAGGACCGGGCCGTGTCGGTCATGGCCTTCACGGTCGTGGAGGGGCGGATCGTCGCGATCGACGTGCTGTCCGACCCGGAGCGCCTGGGGGCGCTGGACCTGTCGGCCCTGGCGGACTGAGCGGCTCCGCCGGCCGGAGCCGGAGCCGGAACCGGGGCCGGGCCGCCGCCGGCCCCGGCCCCGGTCTCAGGCCAGGGCGAGGACGGCGGCGGCGGGGGCCGCGTAGATCAGCGGGAAGGCGACGTGCGCGTACGAGCGGGCGCGCAGGACCGTGACGACGGCGCCGGTGAAGTAGAGGACCAGGCCGATCGCGGCGGCGATGCCGACGGCGGGGACGACGAAGCCGGCGAGGAGGCCGAGGGCCCCGGCGATCTTGACGGTGCCGAGGAAGGTCCACATGCCCTTCGGGACGCCGTACTCGACCAGCGGCTCGATGACGAACTTCGCCCCGCGCAGGATCGAGACGCCGGAGAACCCGGCCATGAAGGCGGCGACCAGGGTGACGACGGTGGCGGTGGTGGACATGGGGGCTCCTTCGGGGCGGTCGGTGTCGCCGGCGCTCTCGTGCGTCCGACACCCCTTTGACCCGCGGCCGCGCACGGATGTGACGGCCGGCGGGAGAACTTTTCTGCGGAGGGGCCGAGTGGGTGCTCCTGCAAGCAAGCGCTTGCAATAGTTAGCAGGGTGCGGCAGGATTCGGAGCATGGCATCGCTCAACGTCGGAAACCTCGGCGAATACCTCCGCGAGCAGCGGCGGCAGGCCCAGCTGTCGCTGCGGCAGCTCGCCGACGCGGCGGGGGTGTCGAACCCGTACCTGAGCCAGATCGAGCGCGGGCTGCGCAAGCCGAGCGCGGACATCCTCCAGCAGCTGGCCAAGGCGCTGCGGATCTCCGCCGAGACGCTCTACGTACAGGCCGGGATCCTCGACGAGCGGGACCGGGACGAGGTGGAGACGCGGGCCGTCATCCTCTCCGACCCGTCGATCAACGAGCGGCAGAAGCAGGTGCTGCTCCAGATCTACGACGCGTTCCGCAAGGAGAACGCGGCGGAGGCCGACCAGGCCCCCGGCGCGGCCGCCGGAGCAGAGGCCCGGGCCGATGTCGGCGCCGACGCCGACGCCGATGTCGACGCGGCTGCGGCCGCCGGAACCCGTGCCGACGGCGCGGTGCCCCCTACGAACTGACCGGATCCGGGAGGACCCGCACATGGCCATCGCCGATGACCTGAAGAAGACCCTCACCGACCCCACCCCCCTCTACTTCGCCGCCGGCACCGCGGACCTCGCCCTCCAGCAGGCCAAGAAGGTGCCCGGCCTGCTGGAACAGCTGCGCGCCGAAGCCCCGGCCCGCATCGAGGCCGTGCTCGACACCGACCCCAAGGTCGTCCAGGACAAGGCCAAGGTGGCCCAGGACGCCGTCACGGCGAAGGTCGTCGAGGTCTTCGGGGCGATCGACCCGAAGAAGCTGGGCGAGACCGCCCAGGACCTGGCGCTGCGCGGCGTCGGCGTGGCCGCCGAGTACGCCGTCCGGGCCAAGGAGACCTACGACCGGGTCGCCGAGCACGGCGAGCAGGCCGTGCGCTCCTGGCGCGGCGAGGTCGCCGACGAGATCGTGGACATCGCCGAGGTCGTCGAGCCGGAGCCGGTGCAGGCCGAGGTGCCCGCCCAGGACGCCCCCGCCGGGGCGGCGGGCGAGGAGAAGGCCTCCGCGAAGAAGCCCGCCGCGCGCCGCACCGCGGCCAAGAAGGCCGCCGGCGAGCCGGCCGCCGAGGCCGCCGTCGAGAGCTGACCGCGAAGGGGACGGACCGGGCACCTGCGGGGTGTCCGGTCCGTTCTCGTTTCGGAAGGCTGCCCGGGCGGTAGCGTGGAGTCAGAAGAGCTGGATGCGAGAAGGCGGTCGAGACGATGCTGATGCAGGGGTTCGATAACGGAGTCCTCCCGTTGCTCGGCTACGCCATGCTGGCGCTCGCCGTCGTGGCCTTCGTCCTCGCGCTGCTCGCGCGCGAGGACGCCTACCGGGCCGCCGACAAGCAGACCAAGACCTTCTGGCTGGTCATCCTCGGCGTCACGGTGCTGGTGGACTTCTTCCTCGGGATGCTGTTCCTGGAGATCGCGGGCCTGGTGGCGTCCATCGTGTTCTTCGTCGACGTGCGCCCCGCCCTCAAGCAGGTCTCGGGCGGCGGCAACCGGCGCCGCGGCGGGAGCAGCAGCGACGGCCCGTACGGCCCGTACAACGGCGGCCGCTAGCGGCCGGTCAGCCGCCGGCCCGGGAGAGCAGGACGACGGCGACGTCGTCGGTGAGCTCGCCGCCGTTGAGGCGCCGGGCCTCGGTGACGGACGCCTCCAGCAGCCCCTCGCCCGTCAGCCCGTCCTCCAGGTGCCGGTTGATCATCTCGACCATGCCGTCCTGGCCGAGGCGTTCGCGGCCCTCGCCGATGCGGCCCTCGATGAGGCCGTCCGTGTAGAGCATCAGGCTCCAGGTGCCGCCCAGGTCCACCTGGCGGCGCGGCCAGCGGGCCCGGGGGAGCAGCCCGAGGGCCGGGCCGCTGTTCTCGTACGGCAGCAGCCGCGCGGCGCGGCCGGGGCGGGAGACCAGCGGGGCCGGATGGCCGGCCAGGCACAGGCCGGCGCGGCGGCCGTCGGGGGAGATGTCCACCGTGCACAGCGTCGCGAAGATCTCCTCGCAGGGCCGCTCCACCTCCAGGACCTCCTGGAGGGTGGCGAGCAGGTCGTCCCCGCACAGTCCGGCCAGGGTCAGGGCGCGCCAGGCGATGCGCAGCTCGACCCCGAGGGCCGCCTCGTCGGGGCCGTGGCCGCAGACGTCGCCGATCATCGCGTGGACGGTGCCGTCGGGGGTGCGGACGGCGTCGTAGAAGTCGCCGCCGAGGAGGGCCCGGCTGCGGCCGGGGCGGTAGCGGGCGGCGAAGCGGAGGTCGGAGCCGTCGAGCAGGGGGGTGGGGAGCAGGCCGCGCTCCAGGCGGGCGTTCTCCTGGGCCCGAAGTTTCGATTCTGCAAGCTTGTACTGCGCGATGTCGGCCCGCTTTCTCTCCACGGCGTAGCGGATGGCGCGGCTGAGGAGCCGCCCGTCGAGCTCGTCGCGGAAGAGGAAGTCCTGGGCGCCGACGCGGACGGCCTCGGCGGCGCGCTCGGCGTCGGCCTCGGCGGTCAGGACGAGCACGGCGTGGCGGGGCGCGATGCGCAGCACCTCCCGCAGGGCGCCGAAGCCGTCCTCGCCGGGGCCGGGCAGGGCCAGGTCGAGGAGGACGCAGTGCACGTCGGGGGTGAGCAGCCGGGCGGCCTCGGTGAGGTTGCGGGCCGCACGGAGCCGGATGCGCTGGCCGTCGGCGTCGAGGATCTCGGGGACGGTGAGACCGCCCGCGGGGTCGTCCTCGATGACCAGCAGGGTCAGCGAGGGCGCCGCCTGGGGGGCGGGGCCGGTGATCTCCGTGGCGGGGGTCTCCCTCTGCCGCGGTACGGGTACGGGCATCGTCTCCGGTTCCTTGCCTCCCCCCGGAAGTGCGCTCATGCCGGGACCCTAGCGGGCGGGACGGGGCGGGGGAATGCCGAAACGGGCGGGGTGCGGTGTCATATGCCCCCATCCTGTCGGAAACCCGCCCATGGGCAATGACCAACGTCACGGCCCGGCCGGCCCCGCCGAAGCCCCCCGTCACGGGGTGTACGGGCACCGCTGCGCGGGGCGAGCCCCCGGCCCGCCGCGCGGCGCAGACGGAACCGGAAGCGGTGGCGGCGGCCGCGCGCCGGGGAGTCCGGGGCCGGCGGCACCCCCGGCCCGGCCCGGGTTCGGACGGGCCTGCCCCCGGCCCGGACGCGGCCCGGACGGGCCTGCCCCCGGCCCGGACGCGGCCCGGACGAGCCTGCCACCGGCCCGGACGCGGCCCGGACGGGCCTGCCCCCGGCCCCGACGCGGCCCGGACGGGGCCTACGCGTCGGGCCGGACCACGGCCTTGATCGGCATCGAGCCCGCCCCGGCCATCGTCACGTTCCGCCCCGGCCGCGGCGCGTGCACGATCGCCCCGTCCCCGACGTACATCCCGACATGGCTCGCGTCGTCGAAGTAGATGATCAGGTCACCCGGGCGCATGTCCTTCATCGCGACCTTCGGCAGCAGCCGCAGCTGCTCCTGCGAGGTGCGCGGGATCGGCCGCCCCGCCGCCAGCCACGCCTGCGAGGTCAGCCCCGAGCAGTCGTAGGAGGCCGGACCCTCCGCACCCCAGACGTACGGCTTCCCGATCTGCGCGGTGGCGAACTGCACCGCCCTCTTCCCGGCGTCCGTGGCCAGGCCCTTGACGTCCTTCATCGCGCCCGACGACAGCCACGCCGTCTGCGCCTGGTACTGGGCGTCCTGCTCCAGCTGGATCAGCCGGGCCTTCTCCTCGGCCGCGAGCCTGCTCTCCAGGGCCTCCGCCGTCTTGATCTTCTCCTCGATCTCCTTCTTGGCGGTCTCCTTCTTGGCCCGGTTGTCCTCCATCTTCTGCCAGAGGGCGCCCGCGTCCTTCGCGTACCGCTCCAAGTCGGCCTGGGTGCGGTTCAGTTCGGCCAGCAGGTCCGTGGTGGCCTTCTCGCCCTGCCGCAGCCGGTCCGTCCCGTCCAGGAAGTCGGAGGGGCTGTTGCTCAACGCCAGCCGCGCACCCGGCGGCAGGCCGCCCGAGCGGTACTGGGCGCGGGCGGCGGCGCCCGCGCGGTCCTTCAGGGTGGAGATCCGGTCCTGGCCCGCCACCACCAGCTTGGCGATCTCGACGATCCGCTCGGACTGCGCCTTGGTCTCGCTCTCCGCGAGGTTGTAGGCGTCCGTCGCGCTGCCCGCCTGGCGGTAGAGGTCCTCTATCTCCTTGCGCACCTGCTCCAGGGACTTGCTCCCCGGCTCCGGCAGGGGCGCGGCCGGAGCGGCGGGCGCCGACGGGGCCGCGTACGCCGTGCCCGCCGCGAGTCCGGGGGCCGCCAGTACCGCCATCGCGCACAGCAGCGTCAGGGCGGACGCCCCCCTCCGGCGCGACGACGCTCGCTTCACGGTCCCCATGGCTCCCCCAGGCGCCCCGAGTCAGAGCCGACATCACCGGACATCAGATCTGACTATTCGTCAGTAACTTTGCACTGTCCCCGGGATGGTGCCACGAACCGGAGAATTCCAACACCCTCCGGATTCCGCTCCGATCACGACCGGACACGCACCGTCCATCCCAGTCGACTCAACGGGCCGCCCCCACCCCCGGTTCCCCCTTCCCGCGAGGTTCACCCCGCCGGCCGCAGGGCCTCCCAGCGCACCGTCAGCTCCCCCTGCCTCCAGCGCACCGGCCCGTCCGCCAGCGGCCAGTCGACGGCCAGCGCCCGCGCCGTCCGGATCCAGCGCTGCCGCGCCCCGTACGAGGCGTACGGCGCGGCCGCCGCCCACGCCCGGTCGAAGTCCCGCAGGAACGCGTGCACCGGCTCCCCCGGCACGTTCCGGTGGATCAGCGCCTTCGGCAGCCGCTCCGCCAGGTCCGACGGCCGCTCCAGCGAACCCAGCCGCGTCGCGAAGGTCACCGTCCGCGGCCCCTCCGGCCCCAGCGCCACCCACACGTGCCGCCGCCCGATCTCGTCGCAGGTCCCCTCCACCAGCAGCCCCTCCGGAGCCAGCCGCGCGCACAGCCCCCGCCAGACCTCCTCGACCCGCTCCTCCTCGTACTGCCGCAGCACGTTCGCCGCGCGGATCAGCGCCGGCCGCTCCCCGCCGTCCAGCGGCACCTCGAACCCGCCGTGCCGGAAACTCAGCCCCTCCCGCTCGTACGGCTTCGCCCCCGCCACCCGCGCCGGCTCGATCTCGATCCCGACCACCCGCACCCGGGGAGCCGCCTCCCGCAGCCGCGCCAGCAGCTCCACCGCCGTCCACGGTGCCGCCCCGTACCCCAGGTCCACCGCCACCGGCGCGTCCGCCCGGCGCAGCGCCGCCCCGTGCACGGCGGCGATCCAGCGGTCCATGCGCCGCAGCCGGTTCGGGTTCGTCGTCCCCCGCGTCACGGTGCCCACGGGGCGCTTCGGGGGTGGCGGAGTGCTGCGGGAGACCATGCGCCGAGCGTAAGCGGAGCGCCCGGCCCGCAAAAAAATCCGTCCCGGCGAGCAGGAAGTTCCCGAGCCCCGGAATGCGGGGGACGGCCATCCGGGTTGCACTCCTTGCAGGGCGCCGCGCGCGCTCCCGCCGTCATGCCGCAAGACGTGCCGCCCCACCGGCACCACCCCGTCCGCCGTCCGCGCGATCCGAGCGAGAGGAACTGCTCCTTTGAGCCAGTACGTGTCCCGCCTCGGCGGCAGCATCAGCGGCCGCATCGCCGCCGCCCGCGGTGCCCGCCAGGACGCGCCCCGCCTGCGCCTCCCGGCCGTGGGCCACCACCGCAAGCCCCGCCGCGTGGCCATGCTCAGCGTGCACACCTCACCGCTGCACCAGCCGGGCACCGGCGACGCCGGCGGCATGAACGTCTACATCGTCGAGCTGGCCCGCCGCCTCGCCGCGATCAACATCGAGGTGGAGATCTTCACCCGGGCCACCACCGGCGGCCTGCCGCCCGTCGTCGAGCTCGCCCCCGGCGTCCTCGTACGGCACGTGGACGCCGGCCCCTACGAAGGCCTCGCCAAGGAGGAGCTCCCCGCCCAGCTCTGCGCCTTCACCCACGGCGTCATGCAGGCCTGGGCCGGCCACCGCCCCGGCTACTACGACCTCGTGCACTCCCACTACTGGCTCTCGGGCCACGTGGGCTGGCTCGCCGCCGAACGCTGGGGCGTCCCCCTCGTCCACGCCATGCACACCATGGCCAAGGTCAAGAACGCCGCGCTCGCCGAGGGCGACACCCCCGAGCCGGCCGCCCGCGTCATCGGCGAGACCCAGATCGTCGCCGCCGCCGACCGGCTGATCGCCAACACCGCCGAAGAGGCCGACGAACTCGTCCGGTACTACGAGGCCGACCCCGGAAAGGTGGCCGTCGTCCACCCCGGCGTCAACCTCGACCGCTTCACCGCCGGCGACGGCCGCGCCGCCGCCCGCGCCCGGCTCGGCCTGCCGCAGGACGCCGTGATCCCCCTCTTCGCGGGCCGCATCCAGCCGCTCAAGGCCCCCGACATCCTGCTCCGGGCCGTCGCCGAGCTCGTCGACCGCGACCCCGCGCTGCGCGGCCGCCTCTTCGTCCCCGTCGTCGGCGGGCCCAGCGGCAGCGGCCTCGCCAAGCCGGAAGGACTGCAGAAGCTCGCCGCGAAGCTCGGCATCACCGACCTCGTGCACTTCCAGCCGCCGGTGGCCCAGGACCGGCTCGCCGAATGGTTCCGGGCCGCGTCCGTGCTGGTCATGCCCTCGTACAACGAGTCCTTCGGGCTGGTCGCCATCGAGGCCCAGGCCACGGGCACGCCGGTCCTCGCCGCCGCGGTCGGCGGACTCCCCGTCGCCGTCGACGACGGGGTCACGGGCGTCCTCGTCCCCGGCCACGACCCCGTGGACTACGCCCGCGCGCTGCGCCGCTTCGTCGACGACCCCGGCCTGACCGACCGCATGGGCGCCGCCGCCGCACGGCACGCACAGCACTTCGGCTGGGACACCGCCGCCAGCGGAACCGCCGACGTGTACACCGCGGCGATGCATGATCACCGCCGTCGCGTACGCTCCCACCATGGCTGACACCGCCGCGATCATCGAGTCCACGCTGGCCGACGCCGAGCTGGGCTGGGAGAGCCCCCGGCCCGGCACGTACGTCGTCCAGCTCCCCGGCACCCGCAAGCTGAGCACCACCTGCTCGCTGCGGATCGGCCGCCACTCGCTGTCGGTGAACGCCTTCGTGATCCGCCACCCCGACGAGAACGAGGCCGGCGTCCACCGCTGGCTGCTGGAGCGCAACCTCAAGCTGTACGGGATGGCGTACGCGGTCGACCCGCTCGGCGACGTCTACCTCACGGCGCGGCTCCCGCTGTCCGTGGTCACCCCCGAGGACCTGGACCGCCTCCTGGGCACGGTCCTGGAGGCGGCGGACGGAGCCTTCAACACCCTCCTGGAACTGGGCTTCGCGAGCGCGATCCGCCGCGAGTACGCATGGCGCACGGAGCGGGGCGAGTCCACCCGCAACCTGGACGCCTTCAGACACCTGACCCGCCCGTCGGCTGTCCGGGCGGAGTAGCCCCCGCCCGGCGCCCCGCCCGGCCTACGCCTCGGCGGGAGCCTGAGCGGTGGGAGCGGCCGCCACCGGAGCCGGGGCGGTACCGGCGGCAGGGGCGCCGCCGGAGGCCCCCCGGTCCTCCGCCCGCCCGGGAAGCCCCCGCATCAGGAACCAGTACCCGGCCCCCGCCACCGTCCCCAGAACGCCCGTCGTGGCCCACAGCCACCCCGCCCCGTACCGGTCGATCACGAACCCCGACATCAGCGGAGCCACCAGCGAGGCCACCGCCCAGGACATCGTGTACACCCCCTGGTACCGGCCGCGCCCCTGCACCGGCGACAGCCGCACCACCAGCTCCGTCTGCGTCGGCGCGTTCACGATCTCCGCCAGCGTCCACACGCACACCGTCAGCGCGTACGCCCACAGCGGCCCCGCGAACGCCGTCAGCGCGAACCCGTACCCGACCAGCAGCGCCGAGACCACCAGCAGCCGGCGCGGGTCGCGGTGCTCGATGAACCGCGTCACCGGCAGCTGGAGCGCCACGATCAGCACCCCGTTCACCGCGATGACCAGCCCGTACTCCCCGGGCGAGAACCCGGCCGAGCCCATCGCCACCGGCAGCCCCACCGACCCCTGGGTGTAGATCAGCGAGATCAGGAACGACAGCCCGACGACCCCCATGAACCGTCCGTCGCGCAGCACGCCGCCCAGCCCGATCCGCGACCCGTCCTCCGCGGCCCCCTCGGCTCCCTTGACGGGCTCCGGCCGCGACTCCGGCAGCTTCACGAACACCAGCACCGCGCACAGCAGCGTCAGCGCCGCCTCGCCCAGGAACCCGGCCAGGTAGCTGTACTCGGCGATCAGCCCCGCCGCCGTCGAGCTGACCGCGAAGCCCAGGTTGATCGCCCAGTAGTTCAGCGCGAAGGCCCGTACCCGGTCCTCCGGCCGGACGATGTCCGCCATCATCGCCTGCACCGCGGGCCGCGAGGCGTTCGAGGTCATCCCGACCAGCAGCGCCACCGCCGCGATCGCAGCCGGGTGCTCCATGAACCCCAGCAGCGCCACCGAGCCGGCCGTCGAGACCTGCGCCACCAGCATCGTCGGCCGCCGCCCCAGCCGGTCGGCCATCACCCCCGCCCCCAGCGAGGAGACCACCCCGCCCAGCCCGTGCAGAGCCGCCACGAGTCCCGCGAAGGAGGCCGAGTAACCCCGCTCCAGGGTCAGGTACAAGGTCATGAACGTGGCGACGAAGGCGCCGAGCCGGTTGACGAGCGTGCTCGCCCACAACCACCAGAACGCGCGCGGCAGGCCCGAGACGCTCTCCCGGGCCGACCGACTCAGACGGGCAAAGGACATGGAGGTTCCCCCGGGCGATGTAAGCGTCACAGATCCGCCCGGCACGTTACGAGAGGCCCCCGCCGCCCGCCACTCAATTGACGCCGGGCGTCAATCGGACCGTGTCCTGACCGCGCGCGAGCGCCCCGGAGCGTCCACTAGGCTCGTACGCATGGCCGACGCACCGTACAAGCTGATCCTCCTCCGCCACGGCGAGAGCGAATGGAACGCGAAGAACCTGTTCACCGGCTGGGTGGACGTCAACCTCAACGAGAAGGGCGAGAAGGAGGCGGTCCGCGGCGGTGAGCTGCTCAAGGACGCCGGCCTGCTCCCCGACGTCGTGCACACCTCCCTCCAGAAGCGCGCCATCCGCACCGCGCAGCTGGCCCTGGAGGCCGCCGACCGCCACTGGATCCCCGTCCACCGCTCCTGGCGCCTGAACGAGCGCCACTACGGCGCCCTCCAGGGCAAGGACAAGGCCCAGACCCTCGCCGAGTTCGGCGAGGAGCAGTTCATGCTGTGGCGCCGCTCGTACGACACCCCGCCGCCGGCCCTCGAGGACGGCACCGAGTTCTCCCAGTCCGCGGACCCGCGCTACGCCTCCATCCCGCCGGAGCTGCGCCCGCGCACCGAGTGCCTCAAGGACGTCGTCGTCCGCATGCTCCCGTACTGGTACGACTCGATCGTCCCGGACCTCCTGGACGGCCACACCGTCCTGGTCGCGGCGCACGGCAACTCCCTGCGCGCCCTGGTCAAGCACCTGGACGGCATCTCCGACGCCGACATCGCGGGCCTGAACATCCCGACCGGCATCCCGCTCTCCTACGAGCTCGACGCCGACTTCAAGCCCCTCACCCCGGGCGGCACCTACCTCGACCCGGACGCCGCCGCGGCCGCCATCGAGGCCGTCAAGAACCAGGGCAAGAAGAAGTAACTTTTGTGATCACGCCTCCCACCTGCGCATATGGCGCGGGCGGGAGGCGTTTTCATGCCCTGGGCCCACTCTGGGCCCTCAGCGCGGCGGGTCCTGCGGCCGGAGCGCCTCGCCGAGGGCCTTCCGGGCCCGGTCCCGGCTACTGGGCATCAGGTGCGCGTACACCTTCAGCGTCAGGCCCGGGTCGGAGTGCCCGAGGTACTCGCTGACGGCCTTGATGCTCTCCCCGGCGTCCAGCAGTACGGACGCGTAGAAGTGGCGTAGGGCGTGCATGCCGTGCTCGCGGGCGGCGGCGTGCTCGCGGCTCCTGGCCTTCGGGATGACGCCGACCTTGGCGAGGGCGGGCTTCCAGTGATCCTCGTTCAGCGACGTGCGCCAGATGTGTCCCCCGTTCGGCCCACTGAAGATGAGCCGCTTGGTCATGGGCTGGCCGTTCGTCCGCATCCACGGCAGCGTGATTTCCACCGGCGGGAAGCGCTTCATGTGGTCCTGGAGCGCTTCCGCCACCGGGTCGGGCAGGGGAACGTCCCGGAGCTTGCCGCCCTTCGGAGGGGCGAAGACGGGCTTGCTGAGGCTCAGCTTGAGCTGCTGGACCACGTGCAGGGTGCCGGTCTCGAAGTCCAGGTCGTCGACGGACAGGCCGAGGATCTCGCCCTGCCGCAGGCCGCAGCCGGCGCCCACGTCGACCATCGGCCGGAGACGGTCGACCAGCGCACCGCGCATGGCGAAGACGCGTTCGGGCCGCCACGGCACGACCCGGCGCATGCCCATCTCGGGCAGCGTCACGGTCCGGGAGTTGCAGGGGTTCCGGCGCAGGTAACCGTCCTCCACGGCGGCGGAGAGGACGGCCCGCACGTTGGAGAAGATGACGCGGGCGTACGCGCCGGACATTCCGGACCCTTCGAGCTGCGTCACGAACTCGCGGATGTGGCTCGGCTGGAACGAGCCCAGCGCGCGCGGCCCGATGCGGGGGAAGGCGTGGAGCTTGAGCTGGGACTGCATCGACGCCCGGGTGTTCGGGTCCCCGCTCTGGTTCGCCAGCCACGTCTCCGCGAACTCCTGGAAGCTCGTGCGGGACGCGTTCGGGTCGATAAAGTCGCCGCGGGCTACGTCCGCCGTGATGCTGCTGAGCCACTGCTCGGCGAGGCGCTTCTGTCCGTCGGGGAAGGACTTCGCCTTCCGCTTCCCGTCCGGCGCGAAGTAGCGGACTCGGTAGCGCATGCCCGAGCCGTGGCGGTCGGTCTTGACGCGGACGGGCTTGCCGTCGGGGCCGGTGATGGTCTTGAACCAGCGGTCTTGGATGCTGCCTGCCATGCGAGGCGTTCCCTTCGAGGGATGGCTGAGGAGTGGAGGTAGGGCGCCCCGCTCACCTGGGGCGTCACGGGGCCGTCACAGCGTCACGGGGAGCGTCACGGTGTGGTGTGACGGCGTCACGGCCCCCGTGACGCGCGACTGTCAGGGGTGTCTGGGCGGGGTGTCAGACGGGGTGTCTGACGCGTCTGACACCCCTCGCGCGCGCGTATGACCTGGGTTTGGGGGTGGGCTGCCGCCTCGGGTGTCAGACATGTCTGACACCCGTCGGACTTGTCAGGCGGCGTCGCGGTCGGCCTGTTCGACGGTCCAGGCGTGGACGGCGGCGGGGTCGTAGCGGATGTGCCGGCCGACGCGGAATCCGGGCGGGCCCGTGCGCTTCTTGCGCCAGCCGTAGACGGTCTCGATGGAGACCACGAACATGACGGCGAGGTCCTCGGGGGTCAGGTACCGGTCGGGGAGTCCGGCGCGGAGGACCGCGCGCGGGTCGCCGTCCGGGCTGCTGGCAGACATGGGTGGGGTGACTCCTCGTGTCCGTGGCGGGTGCTGGAGGGTCGGTTGCCGTGGCGGTCCTAGAGAGTTGCCGCATCGCAGCGTCCGCAGCGCCCCAGCGTCCGCCGGTCCGGTATCCGTGCAGGTCGGACGCTGCGTGGAGCGTGGACGCTGGGGTGGACGCTATGGATGCCGGAGGGTTCTAGCGTCCGAGGGGCTGACATGCCCGGGCCGCTGGTACGCGGCCCGGCCCGGAAGGTGATCCGGCGTTGTCAGTGCTGTTCGGGGATGGTGCGGCCTCGCCCGATCGGGGCCACCTCGGGCCAGTTCGGGTTCTTCGGGGGCGCGGACGCTTCGGGGGCGATGCGGGAGAGGACGAGCAGGCGGCTACGGTGCCGGTCCTGGCTGCGCTGCGTGTCGTCCACGGCCACGCCGATGGACCGCAGGAGCGGCGCGAGTCGCTTGATCCGGCCGCTGGCCCTGGTGGCGTCCTTGGGCCAGCCCTGCGGCCGGAACCCTCCCGGGACGGGGAGATGTTCGAGGAGCTGGCCGGCCGTCCCACACCAGGTCCCGCATGCCTCCACCAGGTTGGCGACGGCTGTGCCGAAGGGGTCGCCTTCCAACGCGTCTCCGGCGACGTTGGCGGAGGTGGCCAGGTAGGAGTCGAGGGTGTTCCACTCCTGGACCTGGTCGACGGCGGCCAGCACGCGGGCGAAGTCCGCCATGCGCGGCATGGACTCCAACCGGATGCCGGGCAGGACGGCGAGGACGGCGGCAAGGAGGTCGAAGAGCGCGCCCAGGACGGCAGGTCGGACCGCTTCGAAGGCGGCGTCCAGCTCTTCCTCGGTTCGGCGCCGGTCCTCCTCGATGAGCTGCAAGTCCAGCATGAGGAGTCGCTCGGCGAGGTCCCCGGCCAGGGCCCCGGCGTCGATCGTGGTCATGGCCAAGACGCGCCGGAAGGACAGCACCACCACGTCGTCGTCGGTGTACAGGGCCCGGTCCACGATTCCGTCCCCGGTCACGGCCTTGCACAGGGTGTCGGACAGCCAGGGCGGGATGGCCGAGATGTTGTCCAGGCACAGCGCCCAGGAGTTGAAGGCCTGAGCCGACCACGCCTTGATGTCCCGGGGCTGGCTCCGCTTGCTGGCGGGGGAGGGGTCGATGAGGTTGACGACCATCTGCGCGGTCTTCGACTTCCCCGTGCCCTGCTCGCCCTTGAACGTGAGCACCGGGTGGGGGATGTGCGGGATCCAGGCCGCGACGAGCCAGCCCACCAGCTGGTGGAACGTCGCGGTGTCCATGTTCAGCAGCGCGTGGAGCTTGGCCAGGCCGTCGCCGTCCAGGACCGGCGCGGGCATGGGCGCCATGGCCCCGGAGCGGCGGAAGAGGACGGGGGAGCGGTCCACGGTGTGCCATCCGCCGGCCGACACGGTGACCGCCCGGCCGTCGGCGGTGCCCAGGTCGACCACGACGCCGTCCGGGCCGCCGCCGACCCGCAGGTCGACCGGTACGGGGTCGTCGCTTTCGGCGATGCCCTCCAGGACGGTCATGGCGTCCGCGAGCGCGGACTGGGAGGCGACGTCGCCCTCGTAGGTGTCGGCGTACTGGCGGGCGAGCCGCTGGCGGAGTCCGGCCCGGCCGCGCAGGGGAAGGGCGATGTTCGGTCCGTCGATCGCGACGGCGTACGGGCGGCCGTCGGTCGAGGTGACGAAGGTGTACCCGTCACGGGCCAGCGCGACGAGCCGGGCAGCGGCGGAGGGCTTCTTTCCCTCCCCCTCACCGGTGTTCACGCCGCTTGATCGGGGCGCCGTGCGGGCCCCGTGGAGGGTGTGCGGATCGGTCGTGTGGGGCTGTGCGGGGGTGTGCGGATCGGGTGTGCGGACGTGGCCGTTCACGGCGTTCATCGAAGCGCTCACGCCGACTCCCTTCGGGGCGTGCGGATGGACTCGTGCGGGTTGGCGCACAGGTGCGTGCGGGTCGATCGATCGGTCTCCCGCGCACCCTGTGAGCTGCGGCGGGCGGGCGCGTGAGCACGCTCGTGAGCGTGGTGAACGTCCGCGTGAGCGCCCGGGTGGACGGTCGGCCGCCCACCCCGTCCACCCGACTTCACGGCCGTGCGGTCGACCGTCTCGCGGACGGGCCCGTGAACGTCTCCGTGAGCGTCGTGAGCGCGATCGTGAGCGCCGTGAACGTCCTGGTGGAAGGTCGACCGTTCACCCGACTCCGGGGCCGTGCGGTCGGCCGTGTGGTGGGCGTGCGCGAGTCGGGCCAGCAGCGCCCACCAGCCCGGTGTGAACACGGTGGTGGACGCGTGAACATCGATCCGATCCACCGTGAGTCCACCCGACTCGACCGGCGCGGGTCCGGTGACCGGGGTGGTCGAACGGTCGGGGGTGGACGGCGGGTGGAAGTCGGGATGGACTGCCGGAGCGTCCACCCCGTCCACCGTGTGGATGAGCAGCAGGGCGATCAGGAGCGAAAGCCGGTTGCCCTTTGCGGTGTTGCACGGTTGGCAGGCCAGTACAAGGGCTGTGACCGACCACGTGCGCCACAGCGAGTACGGCGCCACGTGATCGAGAGTGGCCTCCCGCAGGTCCGCGAACGGCCGTCGGCAGTAGGCGCAGTGTTGCCCGTGACGCCGCGCAAGCTGCTCTTTGCGGGTGCGGCGTCGACCGGCGTTCAGCACGTGCTTGCGGCTCATGCCGCCTGCTCCATGTCCTGAGCGGTGAGCGCGCTCAGGACAGGCGCGCACAGGGAGGCCTCAGCCACCCGATCGCGCCGGACGCCAAGGCGCTTGGCAATGGCGTGGTCGCTCAGGCCCTGGCTCTTGAGAAGCAGAGCCTGCCGGGGCCCCTCGTCCAGGCGCAGCAGCGCATGGCGCTGTGCCGCGCTCAGCTCCGCCAGAGCAGCCTGTTCCCACTCCGGCAGAGACTCCAGCGCCACCGGGTCGGCAGACAACTCCGGGTTGTCGATCTGAAGCATCAGGATCGCGGTCTTCGCCAGCCGGTCGGCGGTGGACTCGCTGCACTCCAGACGCTCGCCCATCAGCTTGTGGGGCGTACCGTCCAACTTCAGCAGCAGCGCCTCGCGCTCCCGCTCAGGCAACGCAGCCACCATCTTGGCCAGGTAGTCGGGCAGCTCGGCCCACGCGCACTGGCCGGGCAGCAGCGGGCACAGCGTCTTGCACGTGATCGGGTCCGACCAGTCCACCGGCGCCTCGGAGGAACGCAGCAACTTGAAGTGCTCGCTGATCTCTCGCTTCACCCGGGCGAACAGCACCTTCAGCGCGCTGTCCTCGGACCACGATTGGTCGCTCAGCAGGTCCCTGGCACCGCTCCGGGCCACCTGCACCCACATGGACTGCGTGATGTCCTCGGCCAGCGCCCACGCCTCGCCGTTGCCCCTGCCGGTGCGAGACAGCCGCGAATAGGCATACCGCACGAGACGGGTCCCGTGCGCCTCGTAGAGAGCGGCCAGCCGCTGCGACTGCACAGCGGTAAGCGGCACGATCTCGTCGTTCCGCAGCCTCCTTCCTCCAGGGCCATTGCCCCGACGTGCACTCCCGCCGGACGTACGTTCCGCGATAGTTCCAGGCATGATGAATACACCCCTCGTGGGTCGGGGAGCGGCTGACTGCTTGGCGGTAGGTGGCCGCTCCCTGCGTTCCCGGCGTACCGGGATTTCTGAGATCAAGCGCCCTGAGCAGGGCAATGCCGAGCCCCCCGATCGATTGGGCCCGATCGGTGAACACATCCCTAAGGTTCCCTAGGGCACCCTAGGGTGTCAAGCGGTACGCTAGGGAACGCATCCGATGAGACGAGGGAGCTGACGAGATGTCGGATCAGCCCGACAACCGCGCGCCGTACGCCCAGATCGCCGCCCACTACACGGAATTGATCTCCTCCGGCCAGCTGCAGCCGGGCTCACTCCTGCCGAGCATCAAGAACCTGGCGCAGGAGTGGAGCGTCAGCACCGCGACCGCCGAAAAGGCTCTGCGGAAGCTGCGGACCGAGGGGCTCGTCAGGGGCATCCACGGGATCGGCACGGAGGTTCTGGACCGCCCCGCCCCGATGTCCTCGGGCGCTCAGCGCCAGGACCGTGGGCGCCGCAGCGGATCGAGCTGGGGCTCTGGAGAGCGCTCCGATTCCCACCAGGCCTCGGTAGTGCCCGCGCCGGCGGACGTGGCGGAGGCTCTGGACATCGAACCGGGCGTGGAGGTCATCCGGCGTCGTCGCGTGTACCGCGACCGGCACGGCATCGTCGCGCACTCCACGTCGTGGATCCCCGCTCAGTATGGGCAGCTCGTTCCGCAGCTGGCGGAGAGTGACCGCCTGACCGGAGGAACCTCGCTTCAGCTCATTGCGCAGGCCACCGGCCGCCCGATCACTCATCGGGTCGATACGGCATCGGCCCGCCTGCTGACGCCGGAGGACGCGAGGCTCCTGGAGCTGAACCCGGAGAAGCCGCTGACCGATCCGGTGGTCGTGATGACCGCGAAGTTCGTTGACAGCGCTGGTCACGTCGTCGAGTACGGCGTCGACCTCGGCAGCCCTGGCCGTACCTGGCGAACGGAATCCGAGGTCGCCCAGTGACGACCGAAGCCCCCTCACCGCCGATCTGCGTGCTGATGGCCGGGCTCCCGGGCTCGGGCAAGACGACGCTCTCACGCGCGCTCGTCGCCCGCGGCTTCGCCAGGCTCTGCCCGGACGAAGAGATGTACCGCCGCCACGGCGTGTACGGGGTCGACTTCCCTCGGGGGACCTTCCCGACGCTGGAGCGCCCGGTTCTCGAAGAGATCTCCATCGAGCTGGGGGACCTCCTCCGGGCGGGCCGAGACGTGGTGGTTGACCACGGCTTCTGGACGCCGGACGACCGCGCACGCTGGCGGTCGATCGCCACGAAGGCCGGCGCAGTACCGGTGCTCGTCTACCTCGAAGCGAGCCACGAGGAACTCTGGGAGCGGGTGAGCAAGCGCAACGAACAGCATGCGGCGGATCCGAACTCGATCTACTTCGCCGAGAGCGACCTGGCCCGCTACCGCACCAGGTTCGTTCCTCCCTCGTCGGAGGAGCCGCACCTTCTCTTCGACGGTTCCCTCGACTCGGTCCTGAAGGCGCTGGACGACGCCGTGCCGCGAGCTGGCCGATAGGAGCAAAGAGGGGGCGGCCGAAGGCCGCGCGACTTCTGGCAGCTCGCTTCGCTCGCGCTCCGCGCCGGCCGTCGTGGCCACCTCGACATTGCGGGGCCGCCGGACATCGGGGGGCTGGGCTCTTCAAGAGAGAGGGAGGCTGTGCGGTGGTCCGCTCAGCCTCTCTGGGGGCTCATCCGACGCTCCGGCGAGACGGCCTCCCTGCCCCCCTGAAGAGCTGTTTCCGCAGGTCATGCCAGGGATGGGCTTGAGGGAGGTGGTCAGGGAGTTCTCCCTGCCTCCCTGGCGGCTCCCTGGGCTGTGACGGTTCGCTCTGCTCGCGCCCGGAGCCGTTCGCGGTGGCCATTCGGCCCACGCAGCACAGCCGCATGCGAGGAGGCCGAGGAGGCCTTCCAAGGGGCGGCAGCGCACGGACTCATCGTGGCCGAGTGCCGCGCCACGATCCGCAGCGCCCTCGACAGCTCCGCCTGTACGGTTCGCGCCCGCGAGACGGCGTGACCGCCCGAGCCCCCCTTGGAAGGCCCCACCGAAGGCCGGCACTGTCAGGCCGGTGTCAGGCAACGTCAGGGGGCGGTGTCACGTGACTCTGACAGCGGGTCTGCCTAAGGGTTTGGGTGTCACGGGCCCTGACAGTGTCAGGGGGTGTCAGGTGTCAGGCAGCGCTGCGGCCGCCGCCAAGGGAAGAGACCACCCGGCCGCGCGGCGGTGGTCTCTTCAGCGAGATGTGGGACCGCCGAGCACAAGCAAGAGGAGCACGCCCCCGCGCGCGCGGCTGCTCTTCTTGCTTTTGCACGGAGCAGCGCTCGGTAACCGGTAACCGAGGTAGGGGCGCACTCAGGGTCCGCAGGGCTTTCCAGGTTCAGCATCGCCCTGACCTGGGGTGATGCTCTTAGCCGGGGGTGGACGCTGATGGACGCTGATGGACGCTCGGGCGAGTTGTCTAGCGTCCACACCATCGGTGCAGGTCAGGAGCGGGAGGGCTGTCTGAAAGGACGCTGCGGACGCTGCCGTTCCCAAACTCTCTAGGACAGCCCCCCAACTAAGAGCTCCCTGGTGTGCCCGAACGGTCGCACCCGGCGCTCAGCGCCCACTGCCTACTGCCTCGGGGTGGGCAGTACGAGGCGCGGCTACTGCCCGCCCGCTGCCCGCAGACCTGCTCCCATCTGCACGTTGGGCAGTAGGCAGTAGGCAGTAGGCAGTAGGCACTAAACTTGCCTGGACGCCCGCTTCGAGGGCGGCTCGACGGTGAACTCGTCGCCCCCGGTTCCCTCGGTCAGCAGCTGGGTGATCAGCTCGACCGCGAGGGCCTCCTGGAGCCAGGGCGTCTCGCGTACGGCCTTCAGGAGCGTCTCGCGGGCCACAGCTTCCGGCAGGATGCCGTGCAGCCCGGCCGTACCGTCACCGAGCTTGGCGCCCTGGAGGCAGTCCAGGAAGACCTCCACCTTGCCCGCCGGCCTCCGGGCGATGCTGATGTCCGCCGCTCCTCGTCCAGATTCGCCGATGCTCAACAATGTCCCGCCCCAATCGGTTGTCGTGCCCCGAGTCTTCACGGTCGAGGCAGGTCGTGAAACGTGGCCCCGGAGGAGCGCTCCCCACGGAGCGGCTTGTCGCTTGTCGCTTGTCGCCCCGCAGGTGGGAGGCCCTGTCTCGCCCCCGCAGAGCCACAGTGGGCCTGTCAGGGTGACGACAAGCGACAAGCGACAAGCGACAAGACAAGCGACAACCTAGCGATGGGCGCACGGGGTCCCACCGCCGTCGAGGGAGTGGGTTCCGGGCTTTCGTGAGTTGGCCGCTAGATGCTAGTTCGCAGGTCACATGCCTGATGAGCTGCTAGCGGGGGTGCTAGACCTAGCGGCCACGGCTGCTAGGTCTAGCAGTGGCCCATGGGTCAGCCAGCGGCCCTCGGGCGGCCGGCGATGGCCATCCTCGGCCGCCGTCCCAAGGCTCAGGGACGGCCCGCCGTCACCCGCCGCCCTGAATCTCAGCGGCGCTTGACTATCCCGCTGTGCGATCTTGCTCGTATGAACGAGAACGCCCCGGCCCTCAGCACTATCGCCGACGCCGACATCTTGGCCGGCCGCATCCTGCCGGGCATCAAGGCTCTCCGAGCGCACCTCGGCTGTTCTCTTCAAGAGGCGTTCCTGACCTTTTACGCGCGGTATGAAGCCCTTCAGCTTGAACAGCCGGACGCGTTCGACAAGACGCCCAGTGAGTACTGGGAGGGCTTCTATTCCTGAGGCGACAGACTGCTGGCCGGGCCCCGGATCCTGGGCCCTCTCTGGGCCCTCCGAGGGTGACCCAGGACGACGAATGACGACCAACGATGACCACTCGCCCGCAGGTCAGAGAGGGTGTGCAGCCCCCTGACCAGGGGTGGAAAACGGGCCCGCCAGACCCAGGGCAAGAAGAAGTAGTACCTGCGTCGACGCCTCCCACCGCGCGCTATGGCGACGGGGGGAGGCGTTTTCGCTTGCCGGGTCCGGTTCGGGGCCTCAGCGCGGGGTGAGGAGGCAGAACTCGTTGCCCTCCGGGTCGGACAGGATCGTCCAGTGGATGGACGACTGGTCGATGCCCGGGTCGGTGGCGCCCAGGGCGCGCAGCCGGTCCGCCTCCGCGGCGGCGTCGTCGCCGCGGTAGGGGGCGACGTCGAGGTGGACGCGGTTCCATCCGCTCTTGGTGTCGGGGGTGCGCAGGAACTCCAGGTAGGGGCCGACGCCCTTGCCGGAGCGCATGGTCGCGTGGTCGTCGTCGACCTCGTGCACCGTCCAGTCCATCGCCCCGCCCCAGAACCGGGCCATCTCGCGCGGGTCGGCGCAGTCGACCACCACCGCGGCGATCGGCCCGGTGTCCCGGTAGACCGGGCGGGGTTCCAGGACGCAGAACTCGTTGCCCTCCGGGTCGGCCATGACCGTCCAGGGGACGTCGCCCTGGCCCACGTCGGCGAGCGTCGCGCCGAGGTCCTTCAGGCGTGCGACCAGCTCGGCCTGGTGTGCGGCCGAGGTGGTCGCCAGGTCGATGTGCACCCGGTTCTTCGAGATCTTGGGTTCCGGGCGGGCGATGAGGTCGATGCAGACGGCCGAGGGATCGGGGTAGGTGATGTCCACGGGTTCCAGGTTGGTCACGCCGGGGGCCTCGCTGTCGATGCCCCACCCCAGGGCCTCGGCCCAGAACCGGCCGAGCGCGGAGTCGTCCCGGGCCTTCATGTTGATCTGCACAAGTCGTGTGGTCATGCCGCAGATCCTAGGAGCCGGGCCGGGCGAACGGCCTCGGGGTTTCCGCTGGTTCAGAGGTGGACGGACGAGGACCCGCACGCGTCGCAGGCGGCCGTGCCGACCGCCTCGGGCGCGATCGCGGGCAGGCTCCTCCGGGGTGGTCTCGTCTCCTCGACGTGCAGGGACAGGATGTCCTCGAACCGTTGTTTGCGCCGCAGTTCGCGGGCGTCCAGGTGGTGCAGGCGGCCAACGCCCGACGAGGTCCAGGCGGTGACACCCGTGCCCAGGACCGAGCAGATCAGTGCGAACCACACGAGGGTGTCTGTCACTGCGGCTCCTCTCCGTGGAGGTGATCAGGGGGCGCGCTCCGGCCCCCGGCGACACCTCGTCATAACGCGTCGGCATATGCCGGGTTGCGCTGCGTCAGCCGTTTGCCGCCGCGGGCGCACCGGGGCGAGGAGGGGTCGGGGGCGGGGCGCGGGGGCGCGCGTGCGGGAGTGAGCGCCGTGGTGCCGCTCAGTGCGCGGCGTCCTCCGGCGGCCCGATCATGTGACCGCAGCGGGCCGGGGCGGGGGTCATGGGCGCGTAAACCGGTCGAGCCCGATCGAACCGATCGGGCTCCGCCTTCCCCGCTTCGAGCTGGCAGGATCGCTGCGCCAACCGGGTGCGCAGCGACGTCCGGACGGGTGGCCGCTGAGCGTAGAACCGATAAAAGACACTGGTCAACACTCCTTTACTTCGCCACCATCACCTGGACGGAGCACACCCTCGCCGGTATCCGGAGCGTTGGGTGGACTATGACAACAGCACAGCACACAGCAATGTTCCCGTGGGGCGCACAGAGCGACGTGCGCGACGGTCACACCCGGGCCGCAAGGGTGGGCAAGTGGACCTACACGCCCGTCCCGGCGGGATCGGCGCCGGAGAAGGGCGCGACCCTCCGGTGCGAGGGGCTGGAGGTCGACCTCCACTACTCGTCCTCGGTCCTGGAGGACTTCCTGGACGTGGTGCGCCGGATCCAGAGCGAGTTCAACCGCCGGTCGCAGGAGGCCGCACCGTTCACGACGCCGGCCGGCGAGTGCTCCGGGCAGATGTTCCGTGAATGAGCAGTACGGCCATTACGCCCCGCAGCCGGAGCCCACCACGTTCTGGCAGGAGCCGGAGCAGGAGCACCACACCGGCTACGGCCGGCCGCTCTTCGGCCTGGGCGAGGCGAGCGCCTCCTGGGACCCGTCGGAAGAGCTGGCCTATCTCTGCCGGGAGGCCATGGCGCCCGGTCGGGCGGAGCCGCTCGACCAGGTCGTCTTCGGCGAGACCGGTGAGACGGTCAGCGGAGCCGGCCTCGCCTCCGGCCTGTCCGCCGGCTTCACCACGACCCTCACCTCGGGCCTGGCCTCGGGCCTGAACCCGGGCCTCACGACGAGCCTGTCCTCCGGCCCGTCCTCCGGCGTCACCTCCGGCCTGTCCTCCGGTCTCGCCTCCGGTCTGAGCCCGGGCCCGTCCTCCGGCCCGGCCGGCGGGGGGTTCTCGCCGGGGACCGGGCACCGGCCCCGCGCCTCGGCCCCGGGCGGGCACCGCCGGGGGAGCCGGGCGAAGACGTCGGTCGTGGCCCTCCTGCGGACCGGCAGCCTCTGCACCGCCGTCCTGGTCGCCGTCATCGCCGCCGTGGTCAGCATCTTCAGCGGCCTGGCCATCTGCGAGGCCCTGCGCCACAGCGCCGGACCGCGCACCGCGCACGACGTGGCCAGCTGGTGGCCCCTGCTGATCTACGGGCCCTGGATGGTCGCCTCCCTGTCCATCCTGCGGGCCGCCCTGCACCAGCGGCGGGCCGTGCACTCCTGGTCGATCGTCCTGCTGTTCTCCACCCTGGCCACCCTGCTGTGCGTGGCCCAGGCGCCGAGAACCCTCGCCGCGCAGGCGGCGGCCACCCTCCCGCCCATCGCCGCGCTGGCCTGCTTCCAGCAACTCGTCCGGCAGATCACCCTGACGCGCCCGCCCCGGCAAATCGCCCCCCGGCACCGCACCAGCCGGTCCGCACCGCTGCGGCCGCCGGCCACGGCGAGCAGCCCGGGTGCCGCACTCCCCGACTACTCGGTGCGGGACCGGAGGGAAACCCTCCGAGCCTCCACCGGCTACCGGTTCCGCTACGGGTCATGAGGGTGGCGCGCTCCCGTCCGGCGGCGACCGGGGGAGCGGCCGGCCGGACACCGCGCCGGCCGGGGCCGCCGTCGCCGCGAACCGGTGGACGCGGCGGGACGGGCGGGCCGGGCGAGGGGCATAAGCGCCAGGCGGGGGAGAGGCCCTGCCGCCGGCCGGTGCGCCACGGGGGCGGGGCGGCTCCACGGGAGTCCGCGACGGCGGCTCCACGGAGCACGGCGTCGCCGGCACTCGACGCAACGAGGTCGAGCGTCGCCAACTTCTCGGACACCTCGGGCCTTCCCGGACTTCAACGAACGTGATCACGTGCATCTCAGGAACGAAGATCCAAACCCATAAGTCACGGGCTGTGCACAGTCTCAGCCCTACGGGTCTCCCGCGCTGACCTGCCGCGACCCGGGCCCACGGGGACCCCCCTGCCACCACCGGGGGCCCCCGGCCCGCCGTGTCCGCGGCGCGACGCGCTCCATCCACTCCACGCAGACCGAGAGGGCGACACCATGATCCACGAGCTCACCCACGCCGAACGCATCCGGTACAAGCGGCGCCAGGACGCCGCCTACCAGGCCGGCGAGGAGGCCGTCGCGAACCTCCAGGCCGCACTCGCGCTCGCCGGGCTGGCCCTTCCCTCGCTGTGCAACGACGGGCCCCTGGGCTGCCGGGGCTTCGTCCGGCTCGGGGGGTGCAGCGTCGCCCTCGCCAACCGGCTGGCCGAGGTCATCGCCGCGGGCGCCCGCGCCCTGGAAGGCGGGCAGTCGTGAGCCCCGCGCCCGGACCGGAGACGTCGGGCAGGTGACCGGTCCGGAGGAGGCCGCATGAAAGCGTGGCAGACCGACCCCTACCGCCTCCCCGGCTTACGGGGGTTACCGAACGAGGGGGAATCCGGCGCCCGGCTCCCCCCGACCCCCCTGTCCGTCCCCCTCCCCGCCCCGGACCGCCGGCCGGACGCCCCGGACACCGCGGAGCGCCGGCGCCGGCGCCTCGACCTGCACGCGTGCCTGACCGTCGCGGGCATCCCGCCGCACGCCGGCGACCTGCACGCCATCGAGGTGCTCTCCCTGGTCGACGACACCACCTACGCGGCCCTCCGGCGATGGATCACCGGCACCTCCTGAACGGGCCCCCGGTCCACCCCCGCGTCCCCGCCGTCCGCACCCGCCGTCCGTCTCCGACAGTGCGGCACGAATATGCCCATCCACGGCCTGATCGGCCATTACGGGCCGCAAGCGGACGTCCGGTGAACTCCGCATTGGGCCGAACAGGTGGTGCTCGCCCCGCGGGTGCCCGGCCTGTTCGGCCGCGTATGCACAATGCGTTTTGTCGATGTCGACCGTGGGGGTGAGTAGCCTGCGCGTGTTCTTGAGCTGGAGGTAGACCGCCCATGGCGGCGAACGGACAACCGACGGTCAGGAGGCGCCGTCTGGGTGCCGAGCTCCGACAGCTCCGCAAGGCCGCGGGTATGACGTCGACGCAGGCCGCAGGCCACCTGCTGGTGTCCCAGTCCAAGATCAGCCTCATCGAGACCGGCCGCCGCCCCATCAATCCGCGGGACGTGCGCGACCTGTGCCGGCTCTACGGGGTCACCGACCAGGACATCGTCGAGGCGCTGATGCGGGCGGCGAAGGAGTCGGGCCAGCAGGGCTGGTGGGTCTCCTGCGGCGACGTCCCCTACGGCGTCTACATCGGACTGGAGACGGGCGCCTCCTCCATCCACACCTACGAGCCGCTGGTGCTCCCCGGCCTCCTGCAGACCCGGGCCTACGCCGCCGCCCTCATCGCCGAAACGGTCCCGCGCATCACGGACGAACAGGCCGCCGTCAGCCTGGAGGTCCGGCTCCGGCGGCAGCACCGGGCGCACCACCCCGCCCGCCCCTTCCGCTTATGGGCGGTCCTGGACGAATCCGCGCTGCACCGCACGGTCGGCGACCGCGAGACCATGCGCGAACAGCTGGAGCACCTGAACACCCTCGGCGCCCAGCCGCACATCACCGTGCAGGTCCTCCCCCACGCCGCGGGAGCCCACGCCGGGCTCCTGGGGCAGTTCTCCATCCTCGGGTTCCCCGACTCCGACGCGGGAGTCGTCTACCTGGAACGCTTCACCAGCGACCTCTACCTGGAGAAGCACGCCGACCGGTACCCGTACCACATCCTGTACGACCACCTCCAGGCACAGGCGCTCAACCCCGAGGACACCCGGCACTTCGTCAACGACCTCATCAAGGCGTTCCAGGCCGCCCCGGGCCGTCCCGCCACCGGCCCCGCCGTGTGAGGCGGTACGCGAGAGGGCCCCGTCCGGTGCTTCGGACGGGGCCCTGCGGGCTTCGCGGGCGGCAGCGGCGGCCGTCAGCCCCCGCACTGGCAGGGGGCGCCGGACTGGCAGCCGCAGCCGCAGCCTGAGCCGCAGCCGCAGGCCGCGAGCAGGGGCAGGCGCAGGGGCTCCGGACGGGGCGGCTGCTCCTGCTCCGGGGTGATGGGGACGGGGGAATCGGGCATGGATCCTCCTCGCAGGCGGCGTACGGGACGTCGTAGTGCCTTCGCCTCATTCATGCCCAGCCATACCGGCGCGTCAACGGCGCATTGGGGCGCGCAGCGACCCCGCCCGGCCGTGCCCGGACCGCCCCGGGACCCTTCTCCCCCGGGACCCCTCCGGACGCCTTCCCTCAGACGCCGTCCACCTGGGTCGGCTGCTGCAGCTCGTCCGCGTGCTCGCCCGTCACCAGGTACACGACGCGCTTGGCCACCGACACCGCGTGGTCGGCGAACCGCTCGTAGTAGCGGCCCAGCAGGGTCACGTCGACGGCCGTCTCGATGCCGTGCTTCCAGCGGTCGTCCATCAGGTGCTGGAAGAGGGTGCGGTGCAGCTGGTCCATCTCGTCGTCGTCCTGCTCCAGCTGGAGGGCCAGGTCGACGTCCTTCGTGATGATGACCTCGGCCGCCTTCGCCATCAGGCGCTGCGCCAGCTGCCCCATCTCCAGGATCGTGGCGTGCAGGTCCCGCGGCACCGCGCGGTCCGGGAAGCGCAGCCGGGCCAGCTTCGCCACGTGCTGCGCCAGGTCGCCGGAGCGCTCCAGGTCGGCGCTCATGCGCAGGGAGGTGACGACTATGCGCAGGTCGGTGGCGACGGGCTGCTGGCGGGCCAGCAGGGCGATGGCGCGGGCCTCCAGGTCGTGCTGGAGGTCGTCGACCTTCTGGTCGGCGGCGATGACGCTCTCGGCGAGCTTCAGGTCGGCGTCCAGCATGGAGGTCGTGGCCCGCCCGATCGCGGAACCGACGAGCCGGGCCATCTCGACCAGGCTCTCTCCGATCGAGTCCAGTTCCTCGTGGTACGCGTCGCGCATGTGTCCTTCTCCTGCCTGCTTGCCTACTGCTCGCTGCTTCTGCTGCCGTGGACCCTCGTGCCCCACGGTGACAGGTTCCGGCGCCTACGCGTCCGACTCCGGCATCACAAATGAATCAACACCGTCGCCAGGGTGAACTCTGGGCGACGACTGTTCGAGGTGCCACCCGAACGGCTGTGGAAGTGTCTCGGCGGCTGCTTAACCTGGACACATGGACGTGAACGCGGCGGTCGCCGCAGCTGCGGCGATCGCCGGTCTCTGCACCGGTGTGATCGCCATGCTGGCGTTCCGCTGGAGCGAGCGCGACCAGGCCCGCCCCACGAGGAGCTCCATGCGCCCCGACATCAATGCGGTGCTCCCGCCCGGCGTGGACACGGTGCTCTCCGTACTCCGCTCCTCCGCCGTCGTCCTCGACGAGGGCGACGCGGTGGTCAAGGCCAGCTCGGCGGCTTACGCCCTGGGCCTGGTCCGCGGCGGGAAGCTCGCCGTGGAGCCCATGCTCCACATGGCCCGTGACACCCGCCGGGACGGTGAGATACGCCAGATCGAGCTCGACCTGCCCCGGCGCGGGACCGGCCGCGGCGAGGCCCTCGCGGTCTCCGCCCGCGTCGCCCCGCTGGGCTCCCGGCTGGTGCTCCTGCTCGTCGAGGACCTCACCGAGGCCCGGCGCATCGAAGCGGTCCGCCGCGACTTCGTCGCGAACGTCTCGCACGAGCTGAAGACCCCGGTCGGAGCGATCTCCCTGCTCTCGGAGGCGGTGATGGACGCCGCGGACGACCCCGAGGCGGTCAGCCGCTTCGCGGGCCGCATGCAGATCGAGGCCACCCGGCTGATCAACCTCGTACAGGAGCTCATCGACCTCTCCCGGGTGCAGAACGACGATCCGCTGGAGGACGCCGAGCCCGTCCGGGTGGACACCCTGGTGGCCGAGGCCATCGACCGCTGCCGCCACACGGCCACCTCCAAGCAGATCACCATGGCCGCCGGCGGCACCGCCGACCTGCGCGTCTGGGGCAACCGGGGGCAGCTGGCCGCCGCCCTCGGCAACCTGGTGGAGAACGCCGTCAACTACAGCCCGGCCCGCACCCGCGTCGGCATCGCCGCACGCCGGGTGGCCGCGCCGGGCGGGGACCTGATCGAGATAGCCGTGACCGACCAGGGCATCGGCATCCCGGAGAAGGACCGCGAACGCATCTTCGAACGCTTCTACCGGGTGGACCCGGCCCGCTCCCGCGCGACCGGCGGAACCGGCCTGGGCCTCGCGATCGTGAAGCACGTGGCGGCCTCGCACGGCGGGGAGGTGTCGGTGTGGAGCTCCGAGGGCCAGGGCTCCACGTTCACCCTGAAGCTCCCCGAGGCGGCCGCCCCGGCGCCCGCCCCGGACACCGGCGGGGCGGCTCCGGCCACGGCCCCCGAACCCGCCCGGCCCCTGCTCGACCCCGAACCAGTCATCCCCTCCCCGGAGGTCCTTCCGTGACCCGAGTGCTCGTCGTCGAGGATGAGGAATCCTTCAGCGACGCCCTGTCCTACATGCTCCGCAAGGAAGGCTTCGAGGTCGCGATCGCCGCGACGGGGCCCGACGGGCTCGACGAGTTCGAGCGCAACGGCGCCGACCTCGTCCTCCTGGACCTGATGCTGCCCGGCCTGCCGGGCACCGAGGTCTGCCGGCAGCTGCGCGGCCGCTCCAACGTCCCCGTGATCATGGTGACCGCCAAGGACAGCGAGATCGACAAGGTCGTCGGGCTGGAGATAGGAGCGGACGACTACGTCACGAAGCCCTTCTCCTCCCGGGAGCTGGTCGCCCGCATCCGCGCGGTCCTGCGCCGCCGCGGCGAGCCGGAGGAGGTCACCCCGGCGGCCCTGGAGGCCGGCCCGGTACGGATGGACGTGGACCGGCACGTGGTCACGGTCGGCGGGGCCAAGGTGGACCTCCCGCTCAAGGAGTTCGACCTGCTGGAGATGCTGCTGCGCAACGCGGGCCGCGTGCTGACCCGCATGCAGCTGATCGACCGGGTCTGGGGCGCCGACTACGTCGGCGACACCAAGACCCTCGACGTCCACGTCAAGCGCCTGCGCGCCAAGATCGAGCCGGACCCGGGCGCCCCGCGCTACCTGGTCACGGTCCGCGGCCTGGGCTACAAGTTCGAGCCGTAGAGAGCCTTGGAAGGCCGTGGGGCCGCAGAGGGCCGTGGAGACACGGAGAACGGGGAAGGGCCCCGGCCGCGATGCGCGGCCGGGGCCCTTCCCCGTGTGCTCGGTGTGCCCGGAAGCGGTGCCGGACTCAGTGGCCGGCGCTGTGCGACGGCGAGGCGGCGGCCGACGGGCTGCCGGACGCGGCGCCCGACGGGGTGGCGCCGGTGGACGGCGAGCCGGAGGGGCTGCCGGACGGGCTGCCGGACGGGGCGGCGGCCGAGCCCGAGGGGGCCGGGGTGGCGCCGGCGGCCGGGGCCTCCGTCGGGCCGTAGCCCGCGTACATGCCGGCGGCCGGGACGACGTAGGCGTCCAGCTTCACGTCACCGGTGTTGCTGAGCTGGAAGGTGACCGCCTGGACGTTGCCGTTCTGGACGGCCTCGCGGCCGCCCTCGACGACGGCGGAGGCGTTGCCCTTGCCGCCGATCACCACGGAGCCGCCGGCGGGCACGGTGATCTTGCCGGAGCCCTCGGCGCCCTTCAGGGTCACCTTGGACTTGCCACCCTCCAGGGTGATCGCGTCCAGGGTCTGGTCCTTGGTGCCGGCGTTGAAGACGGTCGCCGAGACGGAGGCCGGGCCCTTCTTCTCCTTGTCGCCCTTGGTCAGCACCAGGGCGTTCTGGATCTTGATGTCGCCCTTGGTGACGGCGGCGTTGTCCGGCTTGATCTGGAGAGTCTGCGCGTCGTTGCCCGCGCCGCACGCGGCAAGCGAGGCGAGCGAGAACACTACGGCGGAAGCGGCGAGGGCGCCGCGTCGAAGGCTGCGGCTCACGGCGGCGGCAACTCCTTGGACGTACGGACGGGACGGTGGGCTCTCGGAGCGGCCGAGGTAAAGCCGCCCTAAGGGTGTGTCAGCGGGCTTAGGTTACCGAGCCGCCACCCCGCCCCCGCACCCGACCCTCCGCTGTGCGCGCACCGCGCCGCGCGCGTGCGCGATCTTGCATTCCGGTATCGCTCCGGCGGGCCCCGCGGTGATCGAATTCAGGCATTCCCCCGAACACCGGTCCGTGATCAATTCCGGATTGGGCCGGAACCCGCACCGTACGGGCGGCCGCCAGTCGAACGGAGTACTTGGGTTTCCTGTCGCGGAACCCGGCAAAACGGGACGTACGTCACACTGGTGGGTGCACCCGCCAGGTGTAACGTGGTCGTTTCGCCCGGTCCGCACAGCGCCTCCGACCTGCGAATACCCCCCTCCGGAAGCCTTTCGCAGCACGTTCGTGTCGCTGTTGTCAAGCCCCGAGATGTGCCCTGACCTGCGAAAACGCCATTCATAACACTCAGTTCTCGTGTTACCCTGGATAGCCACGGAAGGGGTACCTGTCACATGACGTTCAAGGTTGGCGACACCGTGGTCTATCCCCATCACGGGGCCGCGCTGATCGAGGCCATCGAAACTCGCCAGATCAAAGGCGTGGACAAGACCTACTTGGTGCTCAAGGTCGCCCAGGGCGACCTGACGGTTCGTGTGCCTGCGGACAATGCGGAGTTCGTCGGCGTTCGCGACGTAGTCGGCCAGGACGGGCTGGACCGGGTCTTCGAGGTGCTCCGCGCACCGTACGCAGAAGAGCCCACGAACTGGTCCCGTCGCTACAAGGCAAATCTGGAGAAGCTCGCTTCGGGCGATGTCATCAAGGTCGCCGAAGTGGTGCGCGACCTGTGGCGTCGTGAGCGTGAGCGTGGGCTTTCCGCTGGTGAGAAGCGGATGCTCGCGAAGGCGCGTCAGATTCTGGTGAGCGAGCTCGCGCTCGCTGAAAACACGAACGAGGACAAGGCCGAGGCCCTCCTCGACGAGGTTCTCGCGTCCTGACGCTCGAACCGATCACAGTGTGCCGCGGTGCCCGATGACAGGCCCTCTCGCTCGCGAGGGGGCCGTTGCCGGGCGCTGCGGCATGTCTGCGTCCGCATCCGCGTGGTCCGCGTCCGCATCCACCGCATCCCCTCGACGTCCTGCACCTGGCGTGCCGGGTCCGGGCAGCCGGCTCGACCGGTCGTCACGGAAGGGGCGAGGGCGTCGCACCCGGCACCCTTCAGGCCATACCCATGTCGGCCGAAGTCACAAACCTGGCTCGGAGCTACTGATGTCTGACGAATCCCGCCCCCACCGCACCGCCGCGGTGATCCCGGCCGCCGGCCGCGGGGTACGCCTCGGCCCCGGCGCCCCCAAGGCCCTGCGGGCCCTCGGCGGGACGCCCATGCTGGTCCACGCCGTCCGCGCCATGGCCCGCTCCCGCGCGGTGTCCCTCGTCGTGGTCGTCGCCCCGCCGGAGGGGGCCACCGAGGTCCGCCACCTCCTCGACGAGCACCCGCTGCCCGACCGGACCGACCTCCTCGTCGTCCCCGGCGGCGACACCCGCCAGGAGTCCGTGCGCGCCGGCCTGGACGCCCTCCCGGCCGACGTCACCTCCGTCCTCATCCACGACGCGGCCCGCCCCCTGGTCCCCGTCGAGACCGTGGACGCCGTCGCCCTGGCCGTCCGCGACGGCGCCCCCGCCGTCGTCCCCGCCCTGCCGCTGGCCGACACCGTCAAGGAGGTCGAGCCCGGCGCCCCCGGCGAGCCCGAACCCGTCCTCGGCACCCCCGAGCGCGCCCGGCTGCGCGCGGTGCAGACCCCGCAGGGCTTCGACCTCAAGACCCTCCTCCACGCGCACGACACCATCGCCGTCGCCGGCGAGGGCGCCACCGACGACGCCGGCATGGTGGAGCGCACCGGGGTCACCGTCGTGGTCGTCCCCGGCCACGAGGAGGCCTTCAAGGTCACCCGCCCCCTCGACCTGGTCCTCGCCGAGGCCGTACTCGCCCGCAGGAGGGCCACCGATGCCTACTGATCCCGCCGCCCCCGCCGCCCCCGCCGCCCCCGCCGCCCCCGCCGCCCCCGCCGCCCCCGCCGCGGTCCCGCCGATGCCGCTCGTCGGCATCGGCACCGACGTGCACGCCTTCGAGGCCGGCCGTGAACTGTGGTGCGCCGGCCTGCTGTGGGAGGGGGAGGACGGCCTCGCCGGGCACTCCGACGGCGACGTCGCCGCCCACGCCGCCTGCGACGCCCTCTTCTCCGCCGCGGGCGTCGGCGACCTCGGCGCGCACTTCGGCACCTCCCGCCCCGAGTGGTCCGGCGCCTCCGGCGCCACCCTGCTCACCGAGGCGGCCCGCATCGTCCGCGCCGAGGGCTTCGAGATCGGCAACATCGCGATCCAGGTGATCGGCGTACGCCCCAAGATCGGGAAGCGGCGCGAAGAAGCACAGAAGGCGCTCGCGGCGGCGGCGGGCGCCCCCGTCTCCGTCTCCGGCACGACGACCGACGGACTCGGCCTCACCGGCCGCGCCGAAGGCCTCGCCGCCATCGCCACGGCACTCGTGTACTGCACGAACCGGGACTGAGCACGAGCTACGCCCGCAAGCCGGGCGTTACGGATGTCAGACCGCCGATGACGGATGTCACCTCTTCGGCAACAAAGCGTCCCCGCGACCTCAAACAGTCGCGGGGCACTGCCGCAGGCGCACTACCCTGGATGCCGTGACTATTCGCCTGTACGACACCAGCGCCCGGCAGATCCGCGACTTCACCCCGCTCGTTCCGGGCTGCGTCTCGATCTACCTGTGTGGTGCCACCGTTCAGGCGGCGCCGCACATCGGGCACATCCGCTCCGGCCTCAACTTCGACATGATGCGCCGCTGGTTCGCCTACCGCGGCTACGACGTGACCTTCATCCGCAACGTCACGGACATCGACGACAAGATCATCACCAAGTCGGCCGACCAGGGCCGCCCCTGGTGGTCCATCGGCTACGAGAACGAGCGCGCCTTCAACGACGGCTACACCGCCCTCGGCTGCCTGCCGCCCACCTACGAGCCCCGCGCCACCGGCCACGTCACCGAGATGGTCGAGATGATGCGCGGCCTCATCGAGCGCGGCCACGCCTACGAGGCCGACGGCAACGTCTACTTCGACGTCCGCTCCTTCCCCGGCTACCTGGAGCTGTCGAACCAGGAGCTCGACAACCTCCTCCAGCCCTCCGGCGAGGGCGAGACCGGCAAGCGCGACTCCCGCGACTTCGCCATGTGGAAGGCCGCCAAGCCCGGCGAGCCCTCCTGGGAGACCCCCTGGGGCCGCGGCCGCCCCGGCTGGCACCTCGAGTGCTCCGCCATGGCCCACAAGTACCTCGGCTCGGCCTTCGACATCCACGGCGGCGGCCTGGACCTGATCTTCCCGCACCACGAGAACGAGATCGCCCAGGCCAAGGCCTTCGGCGACGAGTTCGCGAACTTCTGGGTGCACAACGCCTGGGTCACCATGTCCGGCGAGAAGATGTCCAAGTCCCTCGGCAACTCCGTGCTGGTCTCCGAGATGGTCAAGCAGTGGCGCCCGATCGTCCTGCGCTACTACCTCGGCACCCCGCACTACCGCTCGATGATCGAGTACAGCGAGGAGGCGCTGCGCGAGGCCGAGTCCGCCTTCGCGCGCATCGAGGGCTTCTGCCAGCGCGTCGTCGAGAAGGCGGGCGGGCCCGTCGAGGCCGCCGCCGAGGTGCCGCCGGCCTTCGCCGAGGCCATGGACGACGACCTGGGCGTCCCGCAGGCCCTCGCCATCGTCCACACCACCGTCCGCCAGGGCAACAGCGCGCTCGCCGCCGACGACAAGGACGCGGCCATCGCCCGCCTGGCCGAGGTACGGGCCATGCTCGGCGTCCTCGGCCTGGACCCGCTCGACCCCCAGTGGGCCGGCGAGACCGACCGCGGCGAGGAGCTGCACGGCGCCGTCGACACCCTCGTGCGCCTCGTCCTCGACCAGCGCGAGTCGGCCCGGGCCCGCAAGGACTGGGCGACCGCCGACGCGATCCGCGACCAGCTCCAGCAGTCCGGCCTGGTCATCGAGGACAGCCCGACCGGCCCCCGCTGGACGCTCGGCGCACGCTGATCCGACCCGATCGGGCCGGTCCGCAGCCGGTCCGGACCCGCTCGGACCAGCGCCGTTGTGCCGCCCGGCCTTCCGGGCGGCACACTCTTCATACGTACATATCGCAGCACCAACGAAAACAGGTAGAGGTCATGGCCGGGAACAGCCAGCGCAGGAACCGCCGCACGTCCAACAAGAAGGGCGCGACGGTCGGCAGCGGTGGCCAGCGGCGCAAGGGCCTGGAGGGCAAGGGCCCCACGCCCAAGGCCGAGGACCGCAAGAAGCACAAGGCCAACCGCATCGCCAACGCCATGGCCCGCCAGGCCGCCAAGCGCCGCCCCGCCCCCCGTCGCGGCGGCCCCAAGGGCACCAGCGAGATGGTCGTCGGCCGCAACTCCGTCTTCGAGGCCCTGCGCGACGGCGTCCCCGCCACCACCCTCTACGTGCAGCAGTTCATCGACAACGACGAGCGCGTCCGCGAAGCCCTCCAGCTCGCGTCCGAGCGCGGCACCATCAACCTGATGGAAGCCCCGCGCCCCGAGCTCGACCGCATGACCAACGGGCTCAACCACCAGGGCCTCGTCCTCCAGGTCCCGCCGTACGAGTACGCGCACCCCGAGGACCTCACCGACGCCGCCTACGACAACGGCGAGGACCCCCTCATCGTCGCCCTCGACGGCGTCACCGACCCGCGCAACCTCGGCGCCATCGTCCGCTCCGTCTCCGCCTTCGGCGGCCACGGCGTGGTCATCCCCGAGCGCCGCGCCGCCGGCATGACCGCCGGCGCCTGGAAGACCTCCGCCGGCACCGCCGCCCGCACCCCGGTCTCCCGCGTCACCAACCTGACCCGCGCCCTCCAGGAGTACAAGAAGGCCGGCATCGCCGTCGTCGGCCTCGCCGCCGAAGGCACGCACGAGGTCCAGGACCTCGAAGCCCTCGCCGGCCCCGTCGTCATCGTCGTCGGCTCCGAGGGCAAGGGCCTCGGCCGCCTCGTCGGCGAGAACTGCGACTACCTCGTCCGCATCCCCATGCCGGGCGGCGCCGAGTCCCTCAACGCCGGTGTCGCCGCGGGCGTCGTCCTCTACGAGGCCGCCCGCCGCCGCGCCACCCGCGGCCGCGTCTGAGCCGTCGGCCGTACGGGTCCCGCACCCGGCCCGGCCTTGATCCACTCGGCCCACCGGACATGACCCGTGAGCGTGTCGCCCCGCCCCTTCCGGGCGGGGCGACTTGATCTTGACGGGTCTCGGACAGATCCCTGCTGTCAAGGCAGTGTCCTAAACACTGATCACTCGGTTAGATGAGTGTGGACACCAGAACGTCAGGGTTCGACGACCAGCCCGCGCTGAGCATGGTCAAGGTGCCGTGCGACCCCGCACAGGTCATCGTCAACCACGCCAGCTTCCGCGTGCGGCTCGCACCGAGCCCGAGCGCGCGTTCCAAGCCCGCGAATGCCCCCGGCCCCGGCCGCGCACCGGTCCTGGCCGCCGGAGCCGTCGCGGCCGCCGGAGCCACCCGCCGCCGCGCCCCCGTCGTCTGGAGCGGCAAGACCGCCCCCGGCGGCGACGCAGCGGCCACGGGCGGACTCCTCCAGGCCGTACGGGAAGCCGGACGCGGCCACGACGACTACGACGCCGGCACCACCCAGACCATCCCCCGGGTGGACCTCGCGCGCGACCTCACCGAGGACACCCTCGCCACCCCCACCGTCATCGGCCAGCGCAACCACGCCGACGAGACCCGCCCGCTGGGCGCCGTACCCGACCAGCCGCGCCAGCCCTACGAGCCGTACGAGCCCTACGACCACCAGCCCCCGTACCCCGGCGGCCCCGCCGCCGACACCCGGCGCCCCGCCGACAGCCGCGCCCAGGCCTCCTACTACCCCGGCCGCCGGATGAACCTCGGCGTCGTGCTGCTCCCGCTGCGCGTCTTCCTCGGCTTCATCTCCATCTACGCCGGCATGGGCAAACTCTGCGACCCCGTCTACTTCGACGGCGGCGAACGCGGCTCCATGGTCACCTGGCTGCGCACCCTGCACCCCTGGGCCCTGGCCGAACCCCTCCGCGACTTCGCCCTCGCCCACCCGGTCGGCGCCGGACTCAGCGTCGCCTTCCTCCAGGTGATCGTCGGCGTCCTCACCGTCTTCGGCCTCTGGCAGCGCTTCGCCGCCTGCATCGGCGCCCTGCTCTCCGCCGCCCTGCTGATGACCGTCAGCTGGAAGACCGTCCCCGCCTACGACGCCCCCGACATCATCTACCTGGCCGCCTGGAGCCCGCTCGTCATCGCCGGCGCCCCCGTCTACTCCCTCGACGGACGCCTCGCCGGCGAGGCCTGGCGCACCCTCGGCCCCCGCTCCGAGATGTGGCAGCTCCGCCGCCGCGTCCTGCGCCGCGGGACCGTCATGGCCACCGTCGTCTGCGGACTCACCCTCATCATCGGCTCCGTCCTCGGCGGAGCCGTCCGCTCCAGCACCGTCGTCACCGTGCCCGGCCCCGGCCAGGCCCCGAGCAACTACCTCCCCGGCAGCCCGCTGCCCCAGCCCCCCGCCCAGCGGACCGGGCCGGCCAAGCAGCAGCAGCCCTCCAAGCAGCCCTCGCCCTCCGCGTCGGCCTCCCCCTCCACACCCGCCGCCAAGTCCGGCCGCACCGGCAGCGGAGCCCCCACCCAGAGCACCGGCACCGGCTCCGGAGCCCCCAGCGCCACCAAGGGCAGCAGCGGCCAGAGCCCGCGCAGCACCGCCCCCCGGCAGTCCAGCCCGCAGAAGTCCCCGGCCAGCTCCTCCGGCAGCCGCGCCGGCGGCAGCGGCGACACCACCGCCAAGAAGCCCGGCCTCGTCGGCGGCCTCCTCGGCTGACCCCCCCCGCACAGGGAAGGGCCCGGCGCGCGAACGGCGCGCCGGGCCCTTCCCGCTGCGTCAGGGCCGATCAAGCACCGTCGATGAGGTCGAGGGCCCGGATCCGTCCGGCGACGGCGTCCGTCGCCACGTACGGCATGTCGTTGCGGCTCGCGGCTCGCGGCTCGCGGCTCGCGGCTCGCGGCCTGGCAGACGGCCACGCGCTCCGCCTCGGACTCGCCGTACCGCCCGAGCGCGTCCAACACCTCGGCGCGGCCCGGACGCAGTTTCAGGGCCACCCGGTGTTCGTCGCCGAAGGCCTCCCCGGCCACCGGCAGCCGCTCGTCGTACAGGGCGAGCGCCTCGGCGTGGCGGCCCCGGCAGCTCGCCGCGAGCGCGGCGACACCCGTCGCCATCGGCACGGCCAGGCCGTCCGCGTGCCGCCCCAGGGCCGCTGCCACGGAACGCGCCTCCGCCTCCGCCCCGGCATAACCCCGGCCTCGAAAAAGGCCCTGGCCCCCGCCAACAGGTCGCCCGCCCGCCGGGTGTCCTCGCGCCGGCCGCGCGACCGAAAGAATGCGATGGGCCGAGCAGAGGAACATCACCTACGTCTGTTCGGAGAACGGAACGAATCCCCGGATCCCGCTCCGGCGCGCGCAACGGCACAACAGGCTTGCGAAAAGCCTCAGACGACCCCGTGGGCCGCCAACTCCCGCGCCGCCTCCGCCAGGTCCTTCGCCGTGTCGATCGCCCGCCAGTAGGCCCCCTGCGGCAGCGGGAACCCCGCCAGCCGCCGCTCCCGCGCCAGACGCGGGAACGTGGTCCGCTCGTGATCCCCCAAGTCCGGCAGCAGCGCCGCGAATTCGGGCGCGAACACGTACACCCCCGCGTTGACCGGATAGGGCGACGGCGGCGCCTCGACGAAGTCCAGCACCTGCCCGAACTCGTTCGTCTCCACCACCCCCCACGGAATCCGCGGCCGCGCCAGCGCCAGCGTCGCCGTCGCCCCCCGCTCGGCATGGAACGCCGCCATCTCCCGCAGCGGGAACCGCGTCCACACGTCCCCGTTGGTCGCGTACCAGGCCCGGTCCGGGTGGGGCAGCCGCCGGGCCGCGTACTTCAGCCCGCCCCCGCGCCCCAGGGGCTCCGGCTCCACCACCGTCGTCACCCGCAACGGCAACTCCGCCCCCGCCAGCCACTCCTGGAGCACCTCCGCGAGGTGCCCGCAGGAGACGACCGCATCGGTGACCCCCTCCGCCGCCAGCCAGGCCAGCTGGTGCCCGATGATCGGCAGCCCCGTCCCCGGGATCTCGACCATCGGCTTCGGCCGGTCGTCCGTGTACGGCCGCAGCCGCGAACCCTGGCCCCCCGCCAGGACGACGGCCTGGGCGGGCGGGGCCGGGAACGCGGCCGCGCGGTCGGTGGAGGATGCAGCGGGGGGAGGGGCGTCGGTCATGGCCGCCAGCGTAGGGACGGCCACCGCCCCGGCCGGGGCGGCACGACGGGCGTCAGCCCATCGAGGCGACCCCGGACGCGTACGAGGTGTCGCACACCGGACGGGAGTAGGACTGCGCCTTCGTCGGCCCGTACGCCTCGACGGCGGCCCGGCCGAGCGCACGGGCGATGCCCATGCAGTGCTCGGCGAGCGACGGCCGCCCGTTCACCTGCTCCTGCAGGTGCCCGAGGACGACGCCCGGGTTCTCGCCCTGCTGCAGCTCGCTCAGCAGCTTGTCGCGCAGCACGTCCTGGGCGGCGCGCGGCTTCGCGGGGACGGACACGTCCTCGGCGGAGGCGGTCAGGATCTGGGACGGGGAGTTGTCCGCCCAGGGGACCATGGTGACCGCGAGGGTCCCGGACAGGACCAGGACGACGGGCAGGACCAGGGCGAGGGAACGGCCGATTCGGCGGGCAGTGTGGGTCACGAGGGCGAGAGTAGCGCTCGGTGAGTATTTGGCGACATTTAGTCACCCGGTCGGGGGATGGTTCGACGTGGCTTTTCGAATTACGGGTTGACGCGTGCGGCCGAATGGCCCGGTCTGCAGCGCTTCGTGACGCACGCTACCCGCAACTGCCGCCGGAGGGGCGCCCCTTGGCGGAACGCCCCTCCAGCGGGTGTCTGCCGGGCCTCAGTCGGAGAGGCGTGCCCCGGTCGACGTGGAGAACACGTGGATCTCGTCCGGGCGCGGCACGACGTGCAGCGAGGAACCCTTCTCGGGCACCTGGCGGCCGCCCACGCGGACCACGATGTCCTGTCCGTCGCGGCTGCCGTAGACGTAGCCGTCGGCACCCAGCTCCTCGACGACGTTCACGGTGATCGTCAGACCGCCGCTCTCGCCGAGGTCGAAGTGCTCGGGGCGCACGCCGACGGTGACGGTCTTGTCGCCCGCGTCGGCGGCGGCCGACAGCGCCTCCCGCGACACCGGCACCACGCTGTCCCCGAACTTCACGCCGCCGTCGGTGATCGGCACCTCGACCAGGTTCATGGCCGGCGAGCCGATGAACCCGGCGACGAAGAGGTTCGCCGGCCGGTCGTACATGTTGCGCGGGGTGTCCACCTGCTGGAGCAGGCCGTCCTTGAGCACCGCCACGCGGTCGCCCATGGTCATGGCCTCGACCTGGTCGTGGGTGACGTACACGGTGGTGATGCCGAGGTCGCGCTGGAGCGCGGCGATCTGCGTACGGGTGGACACGCGGAGCTTGGCGTCGAGGTTCGACAGCGGCTCGTCCATGAGGAACACCTGCGGCTTGCGCACGATGGCCCGGCCCATGGCGACGCGCTGGCGCTGGCCGCCGGAGAGCGCCTTGGGCTTGCGGTCGAGGTACTGGGTGAGGTCCAGCATCTTCGCCGCCTCCTCCACCTTGCGGCGGATGGTGGCCTTGTCCTCGCCGGCGATCTTGAGCGCGAAGCCCATGTTGTCGGCGACGGTCATGTGCGGGTAGAGCGCGTAGTTCTGGAACACCATCGCGATGTCCCGGTCCTTGGGCGGCAGGTGCGTGACGTCGCGGTCCCCGATGCGGATGGCGCCGCCGTTGACGTCCTCCAGGCCGGCGAGCATGCGCAGCGAGGTGGACTTGCCGCAGCCGGAGGGCCCGACGAGGACGAGGAACTCGCCGTCCTCGATCTCCAGCTCCAGCTGGTCGACGGCGGGCTTGTCGCCGCCGGGGTAGAGGCGGGTCGCCTTGTCGAAGGTGACAGAAGCCATGGTGATGCATCCCTTCTACCGGCAGGAACGTGCCGGACGATCCGAGTGGAAGGTCTAGTCCAATATTCAGGACTCCGCCCGACGCTACCCGCTGCGGGGGCTCCTGTCAGCAATCTGACGGGGCGGATGGTGGACGGGCGGAGCAGAGCGCCGCACTTTTGGCCTTGGTTCCTGCTTCGACGCCCGCCGCCGGCCCGGCGAGACCCTGGGGTCGCACCTGGACGGTCTTACACGGGCTCCACAGGCATGGCGGCCGACGGCCCGTCGGTCCGTACTGCACGTCACTCCGCTATGCCGCCGGTACGAGGTCCAGCAGCTCCGAAGCCCTGATCACACTCGGCGGCACCCGCCCGGGCGGCAGCGCCATCGCCACGGCCCAGTACAGCCGCATCCCCTCGTCCCGGAGGTTCACCGCTGCGTTCGTGTCCCGGTCGTGGGCGGCCCCGCACTCCGCGCAGGTCCAGTCGCGGACCGACACGTCGAGCTTCGGCCCCTTGGCGTGGCACGCGGAGCAGCGCCGGGTCGACGGGAAGAACCGGTCCACGACCACCAGGGTCCGCCCGTACCACGCGCACTTGTAGCGGAGCTGACGCAGCAGCTCACCCCAGGCGGCGTCCGTGATCGACCGGTTCAGCGCCGCCTTGCGGCGCCGGTTCCCGCCCTTGGCCGCACGCATGAGGTTGGCGATCGGCAGGTCCTCCACCACGAGCACTTGGTTCTCGCGCACGAGGCGGGTGGTGAACTGGTCCAGCTGATCACGACGGACGTCACCGATCGAGGCGTACAGGCGGGCGATCCGCTCCCGCACCTTCTCCCGGTTCTTCGAACCCTTCTTCTTGCGGTGCAGATCGCGCTGCAGGGACGCGAGCTGCTTCTCGTACTTCGCCAGGAGGCGGGGATGCGGGAGCTTCTCCCCGTCGTCCATGGTCACCAGCGCCGCGAGCCCGAGGTCGAGGCCCGCGGCCTTGGGCTCCCGGCCGCCCGGAAGGAACACCTCGGGAAGCGGGGCCATCACTTCCTCCACCAGGACGGAGAGGAAGAACCGGCCGGCCCGGTCGCGCGTCACGTTCAGCTTCACCGGTAATCGTCCTGCGGGAAGCGGGCGCGACCAGCGGATGTCGAGTGGCGTCGTCTGCTTGGCGAGGGTGACCGAGGCCGTACCCGGTCGCTCCGGGTCCTCGGCCCACCGGAAGCCGGTGCGGACGTAGGTGGCCGAGTCCTTCGAACGGTGTCTGGACTTCCGCTGCGGGTACTTCGCCGATCCCCTGAAGAACCGGGAGAAGGCCGAGTCCAGGTGCCGCAGGGACTGCTGGAGGACCGTGGACGAGGTCTCCTTCAGCCACGCCGTCTCCCGTACGCGTTTCCACCCGGTCAGGGCCCGGCAGGTCTCCGCGAAGCCGAGTGGGACCCGGTGCTCCTCCCAGGCCTTCGCTCGAAGGGCCAGACCCTCGTTGTAGACCCAGCGGCAGGCGCCGAAGGTCTGCGTGAGCTGGGCCGCCTGGACGGCGGTCGGGTAGAAGCGGAAGCGGTAGGCGCGCTGCTGCGTACCGGCTTCCCTGACCAGCCCTTTCAGTGGTGCGACTGCTCGCCCCCGGTGTTTGGTCCGGTCACCCACCCCGAGGAGTTCGCGCTTGATGCGCCGGGCCTCCTCTCCCGATGTCCGGTCTGCCATCTCCCCTCCCGCACTCTGATCTTCAGAACGGCACACCAGTACGTCTAACGAACGTGTGCGTGGGGGGTTACGGGGCTCGGCCAATGTGATGGCTCGGGGATTCTGGGGCTGTGTAGAGTGATGGCGGCTCCACGCGCGATGTGGTTCTTGTGCCGCCTTAGCTCAGTTGGCAGAGCGGTTGCCTTGTAAGCTCCAGGTCGTCGGTTCGATTCCGACAGGCGGCTCCGTCCCAGGTCAGAGGGTATTTGGCCAAGGGGATTCGTACAGAAGTGGAAGGCCCCGGGTGATCACCCGGGGCCTTTTGCGTGCTTCAGCTGCGGCCCGAGATGCGGTTGGCCAGGCGGGCCAGGGGGGTTGTCGTCGGGGTGTGGGTGGTCGTTTCGTGGCGGTCCGCTTCGCGGTAGGCGGCGTACAGGGCGTGGACGCCGAGCCAGCGGAAGGGTTCCGGTTCCCAGCGGCGGACGCGGTGGTGGACCCAGGGGAGGGCGGTCAGGGGGGTGGACTCGCCCAGGACCAGGTCGCGCAGGGTGCGGGCGGCGAGGTTGGCGGTCGCCACGCCCGAGCCGACGTAGCCGCCGGCCCAGCCGAGGCCGGTGGTGGCGTCGAGGGTGACGGTGGCGCACCAGTCGCGGGGGACGCCGAGGACGCCCGACCAGGCGTGGGTGATCTCGGTGCCGGTGAGGACCGGGAAGAAGGAGTGGAGGAGCTCCGTGAGGGCGGTGATCGTGGACTGCTGGGTGCGGCCGTCGTTGTCCGTGCGGGAGCCGAAGCGGTACGGGACCCCGCGGCCGCCGATCGCGATGCGGTCGTCGGCGGTGCGCTGGGCGTACATGTAGGCGTGGGCCATGTCGCCGAGGAGGGGCGCGTCGGTCCAGTTGAGCTGTGCCCAGACCGAGGGCGGGAGGGGGGTGGTGACGATCATCGAGGAGTTCATCGGGAGCCAGGTGCGCCTGTGGCCCTTGAGGGAGGCGGTGAAGCCCTCGGTACAGCGCAGGACGTACGGGGCGCGGACGGTGCCGTAGGGGGTGACGGCGCGGCGGGGGGCGAGTTCGGTGACGGGGGTGGACTCGTGGATGACGACGCCGAGGCGTTCGCAGGCGGTGGCGAGGCCGCGGAGGAGTTTGAGGGGGTGGATGCGGGCGCCGTGCGGGGTCCAGCTGGAGCCGACGGCGTCGGCGATGTCGATGCGGTTGCGGGTCGCGGTGGCGTCGTGGAGCTCGCGGTCGGTCTCGCCGAAGGAGAGTTCGGCGGCGTGGAAGGCCTTGAGGCGGGTGAGCTGGGCGGGGGTGCGGGCGACTTCGAGGACGCCGCCGCGGTGGATGTCGGCGTCGATGCCTTCCTTGGCGGCGGTGTCGATGACTTCGGTGACGGTGTCGTTCATGGCGTGCTGGAGGCGGAGGGCGGCCTCGTGGCCGTGGAGTTCGGCGTAGCGGTCGCGGCCGGCGATGCCGTTGTAGAGCCAGCCGCCGTTGCGGCCGGAGGCGCCGTAGCCGCAGAACTTCTGCTCCAGGACGGTGACGCGCAGGTCGGGGGCGGTGCGCTTGAGGTAGTAGGCGGTCCACAGGCCGGTGTAGCCGCCGCCGACGATGACCACGTCGGCGGTGGCGTCGGTGGTGAGGGGGGCGCGGGGTGGCTGGTGGGCGGTGGTGTCGGTCGCGTACCAGAAGGAGATACCGCCGTTGATCGTCATGGGGGAGTTGGTACCGGGGGCGTGGGAGGGGTGTCCAGGGGCGGGGTGTCGTGTGTCCGGGGTGGGTTGTGGGCTGGTTGTCCGATGCGGGGGAGGGGGGTGGTCGTGGGGTGAGCCTGTGACTTCAAGCGGGGTTGAGGTCGAGGGCGGGGTGGATTGTCGGTGCCGTGGGCCACGATGGGGGCATGGTGCGCAGTGGTCGGAGTGGTGGGCAGGCGGTGAAGGCGGCCCGGCGGGCGGAGGTGCGGCTGCCGGGGCTGGTGGCGTGGGAGGGCGGTGGGCTGGAGCCGGACGGGGATTACGACGGGCTGGAGTTCGCCGACCTGGACCTGGCGGGGCAGGAGGCGGTGGGGGCGCGGTTCATGGACTGTGCGCTGCGGCGGTGCGGGCTGGACGGTGCGGGGCTGGCGAAGGCGCGGGTCCTGGATTCGGTGCTGGAGGGTGTCCGGGGGGTGGGTGTGGACCTGTCGGGGGCCTCTTTGCGGGACGTGGAGGTGGCGGAGGCCCGGCTGGGCGGGGTGCAGTTGCACGGGGCGGTGCTGGAGCGGGTCCTGGTGCGCGGGGGGAAGATCGACTATTTGAACCTGCGGCAGGCGCGGTTGCGGGACGTGGTGTTCGAGGGGTGCGTCCTGGTGGAGCCGGACTTCGGGGGTGCGGTGCTGGAGCGGGTGGAGTTCCGGGACTGTGTGCTGCGGGGGGTGGACGTGGCGGGGGCGCGGCTGACGGACGTGGATCTGCGGGGTGCGGTGGAGCTGGGGGTGGCGCGTGGGGTGGAGTCGCTGTCCGGGGCGGTGATCAGTCCGTCGCAGCTGTTCGACCTGGCTCCGGCGCTGGCGGCGCAGCTGGGGGTGCGGGTGGTGGGGTAGGGGTGGGGCGGCTTCTCAGAGGAGGTCCGTCGCGGGGTTCACCGACCAGTGGTTGGTGGTGAAGAGCCGTCCGGCGAAGGGCACCTGGGTGCGCGCGACGAAGCGGAAGCCGACGGAGCGGCAGATGCCGTTCGAGGCGGCGTTGTCCGTGGCGGGGTAGGCGTGTACGACTCCCCAGCGGTGGGCGTCGCGGGCCTGTTCCAGGAGGGTGCGGACGGCGCGTTTGCCCAGTCCGCGGCCTTGGTGTTCGGGCAGGACCATCCAGCCGATCTCGGAGACGGGTCCGTCGGCGGTGTCGTGGGACCAGAGGGTCACGGTTCCGGCCACCGCGTCGGGGGCGGCCGGGTCGGGGACGATCATTTTGATCCAGGCCAGGTCGGATGCGGCCTGTTCGGCGTCCCGCCGGACCTTGGCCGGCATGTCCTCGGGCGGCTGGGGGCCGCCGAGGCCGGCCATCATGGCCGGGTCGCACCGCATCCGGACGTAGGCGTCGACGTCGTCCGGGGTGACGTTGCGCAGCAGCATGGGTTTCTCCTCGTGGTGCGCGGGCGTCGGTGCGGGGTGGGCGGGTCAGGCGGGGACGCGGGGGAAGCGGGACTGGAGGGTCCAGATGACCGGGTTGTCGGCGAGGCCTTCGTGCATGTCGATGAGGTCGGCGATGAGGTCGTGGAGGAAGTCGCGGGCCTCGCGGCGCAGGAGGCGGTGGCTGAAGGTCAGGGCTTCCTCTTCGGGGGGCATCCAGTCGGCCTCGATGTCGACCCAGCCGAAGCGGCGCTCGAAGAGCATGCGGTCGGCGGATTCGGTGAAGTCGAGTTCGGCGTACTGGCTGTGGGAGGAGCGGCTGCCGCGGGGGTCCTGGTCGAGCTGTTCGACGATGTCGCAGAGGGCCCAGGCGAAGTCGAGTACGGGCACCCATCCCCAGGCTGTGGACACCTCCGTGTCCTTGTCGGTGTCCGCGAGGTAGACGTCGCCGCAGAACAGGTCGTGGCGCAGGGTGTGGACGTCCGCCGAGCGGTAGTCGGTCTGCGGGGGGTCCGGGAAGCGCCGGGAGAGGGAGTAGCCGATGTCGAGCACGTAGCCGATGGTGTCACGGGTCGGTGTGCGGTGGCCGGTCGGGCTGCTTCCGTGCGGGGCGGTGGGTGGCGGGCGGGGGGTTGCGGGTGGCGGGTGTGCGGGGTGCGGGGTGCGGGGTGGTGCGGGCCTGCGGCCGGTGGGGTCAGGACGGCAGGAGGCGTTGTTCTTTGGCCACGGCTACGGCGCCGGCGCGGGTGTCGACGCCGAGCTTGTCGTAGATGCGGCCGAGGTGGGTCTTGACGGTGGCCTCGCTGATGAAGAGCGCGCGGGCGATGTCGCGGTTGCCGAGGCCGCGGGCGAGCTGGCCGAGGATGTCCAGTTCGCGGTCGGTGAGGGTGGGGCGCGTGCCGCGCATGCGGGCCATGACGCGGCTGGCGACCGGTGCGGAGAGGGTGGTGCGGCCCGCGGCGGCCGAGTGGATGGCGGCGAAGAGTTCCTCGGGGCGTTCCGCCTTGAGGAGGTAGCCGGTGGCGCCCGCGCCGATGGCCCGGGTGATGTCCGCGTCCGTGTCGTAGGTGGTCAGGACGAGGACGTGCGGGGGGCGGGGGAGGGCGGTGATGCGGCGGGTGGCTTCCACGCCGTCGATTCCCTGGCCGAGCTGGAGGTCCATGAGGACCACGTCGGGGTGGAGCTTGGCGGCGAGGGCGACCGCTTCCTCGCCGCTGCCGGCTTCTCCGAGGACCTCGATGTCCGGTTCGCTGCCGAGCAGGGCGAGCAGTCCGGCGCGGACGACGACGTGGTCGTCGCAGAGGAGGATCGTCGTCATCCTGTGGTCTCCAGGGGGATCGAGGCGGAGAGGACGGTTCCCTCGCCCGGGGTGGATTCGATGGTCAGGGTTCCGCCGAGCTGGCGCACGCGGGCGCGCATCGCCGGGAGGCCGTGGCCGCGGTCGGCGGGGGCGGGGGTGGCGGGGGCCGCGGCGGTGAAGCCCGTGCCGTCGTCGGCGATGTCCAGCACGACCTGGTCGCCGAGGAAGCTGAGGGTGAGGGCGGCGGTGCGGGCGCCGGAGTGTTCGCGGATGTTGGCGAGGGCTCCCTGGGCGATGCGCAGCAGGGCGGACTCGGCGCGGTCGGGGAGCGGGGCGGGGGTGCCCTCCAGGTGGAAGCGGACTTCGATGTCCGGGCCGGCGTCCAGGGCGCGCAGGGCGTCGGCGAGGCCGGCGCAGTTCTCCAGCTCGGGCGGGGCCAGGTCGTGGACCAGGCGGCGGGCCTCGGCGAGGCCGCGGGCGGCGATGCCGTTGGCGGTGCGGACGTGGGCGCGGGCGGTGGCGGGGTCGGTGTCCCAGGTGCGGTCGGCGGCCTGGAGGAGCATCTGCTGGCTGGAGAGGTGCTGGGCGAGGGTGTCGTGGATCTCCATGGACAGGCGCTGGCGCTCGGCCAGGGTGCCTTCGCGGCGTTCGGTGGCGGCGAGTTCCCGGCGGGTACGGATCAGGTCGTCGATGAGTGCGCGCTGGGCCCGGGCCTGGCGTTCCATGTGGATGAAGACGGCCGTGGCGAGGGCGGCGACGGCGGGCGGGGCGAGGAGGAGGTTGGGGTCGAAGGCGGTGGAGAGCTTGAGCTGGGCGGCGACGACGAAGACGGTGAGGACGGTGACGAGGGCCACCGCCGCGCGTGGGGGGAGGGTGCGCAGGGCGGTGAAGAACAGGGGGACGGCGCACCAGGCGAAGCTCGGTGCGAGGACGACGAGGATCACCCACGTGGCGACGACGAGGCCGAGCCAGAGCCGCCGGCGGAGGGTGGGGGTGCGGGGGGCGGCGTGCTCGGGGGGCGCGTCGGCGGTGGTTCCTCCGACGGCGGGGCCGAGGACGTAGAGCAGGGCCAGGGTGATGCTGAGGGCGATGACCCAGGGGGTGCGGGGTTCGCCGGGGTGGCGGAGGAGGAAGCGGGCCACGGAGGCGCCGAGGAGGAGGAAGAACGCCGTGTGCATGACGGTGGCCAGGGCGCGGGTGTCGGCTTTCCGCGGGGGGTGGCTCACGGCGGGGCTCCTGGGGGGTGGGGACGGTTCCATTGTGGCTCTGCCCCGGCCGGGCGGTTCGGGAGCGGGGGCGCTGTCCTGGCCGGGCGCGGGCGGGGCCGGGGTGGCCGGAGGGCCGGTCCGGTCCGGCCCGGTCCGGCCTCGCCGAGGTGTGGGGTGCCGGGGGTCTGCCTCCGGGACGCGTTCGGCGGACGGGCGGTCTGCGGTGGACGCGGGGTCCGGGGCGTGGAGCCCCAGGGGCTCAGGAAAGCGGGCCGTCGGCCCCGCCGCATCGGCCGATCGGATGACCCCCGGGTCAACCGGTGCGGTCGCCGGGCCGAGCCGGTACGGGGACGGGTGGGGGAGGGGACGGCGGTGATGGTGGGAGGGAGCCAGTCGAGACCACCAGGAGCAGAGATGAACACCCGTACCCGCGTCCTCACCGGTACCGCCCTCGCCGTCGTCCTCGGCGCCGGGACCTTCGGGGCCGTCAGCGCGAGCGCCACCCCTGCCAAGAAGGACGAGGCGAAGAACGACTTCACCACCTCGACCCACCTGACCGTCGACGCCGCCACCCGCGCCGCCCAGGCCGCGCTCCGGGCCGCCGAGAAGGAGAACCAGAAGGTCACCGTCGCGGTGGTGGACCGCAACGGCAACACCATCGTCACGCTGCGCGGCGACGGCGCCGGCCCGCAGTCCTACGAGTCGGCGCAGCGCAAGGCGTACACCGCCGTGTCCTGGAACGCCCCGACCTCGGTGCTCGCCGGCCGGCTCGCGCAGACCCCGAACCTGAAGGACATTCCCGGCACCCTGTTCCTCGCGGGCGCCGCCCCGGTCCAGGCCGGCGGTGCTCCGGTCGCCGGTATCGGTGTGGCGGGTGCGCCCAGCGGTGACCTGGACGAGAAGTTCGCCAAGGCCGGTGTCGAGGCCCTGGGCAAGTAGTCCGTTTTAGGATCGGGCGTGTGGAACACCGCACGCTCACCCGTCTCGCCGCCCCCGCCCTCGCCGTCCTGGTCGCCCTGTCCTCGGGGTGTACGGGTGCGACGGTGCAGGGGCGGCCGGGCGCGTCCGGGCTGCGGGACCCGTACTTCCCGCGGGCGGGGAACGGGGGCTACCAGGCCGACCACTACGCGCTGGACCTGGAGTACGACCCGGCCGGCGGGGAGCTGCACGGGACGGCCGTGATCACCGCGCGGGCCGAGCAGGGGCTCAGCTCGTTCAACCTCGATCTCAGCGGGCTGAAGGTCGAGGGGGTGGAGGTGCAGGGCGCGGGCGCGCGGTTCAACCGGACCGGCAACGAGCTGACCGTGCGGCCGGCCAAGGACCTGCGCAAGGGCGAGGTCTTCCGCACGAGGGTGGACTACAGCGGGCGGCCCAAGGCGCTGGTCGATCCGGACGGGTCGAAGGAGGGCTGGATCACCGCCGGGGGCGGTGACGCGGTCGCCGTCGGCGAGCCGGTGGGGTCGATGGGCTGGTTCCCCGGCAACCACCATCCCAGTGACAAGGCCGCGTACGACATCACGGTGACCGTTCCCCGGGGGTACGAGGCGGTGTCCAACGGGGAGTTGCGGTCCCGGCGGGACGTGGGCGGGGACCGGACCGCGTTCGCGTGGCGCAGCGCGGAGCCGATGGCGAGCTATCTGGCGACCGTGGCCGTGGGGAAGTTCGAGGTGACCACGGGGAAGACCCCTTCCGGGGTGTCCGTGTACCAGGCCGTGGCGTCCTCCGAGAAGGAGGCGGCCCGCGGTGCGCTGGCGCGGGTGCCGGAGATGGTGGAGTGGGGGAGCACGGTCTTCGGGCCCTATCCGTTCGGGACGGCCGGTTCGATCGTGATGCCGGCGGGGACCTTGGGGTACGCGCTGGAGACGCAGACCAAGCCCGTCTACTCGGGTGCGCCCGATGAGGAACTGGTGCTGCACGAGCTGGCCCACCAGTGGTTCGGGGACTCGGTGTCGCCGAAGTCCTGGAAGGACATGTGGCTGAACGAGGGGTTCGCCACGTACGCGGAGTGGCTGTGGGCGGAGTCCCACGGGGGCGTCTCCGCGCAGCGGCGGTTCGAGGCCTTCCTGGCCGGTGACACCTCGGTCGACGCGCAGGCCGGGAACGACTGGGCGGCCTTCCCGCCGGCATCGCCGCCGGGCGCCGGGCACATCTCCGACGACCCGGTCTACTACCGGGGGGCGATGGTGCTGCACCGGATCCGGCAGGAGGTGGGGGACGCGAAGTTCTTCGACCTGCTGCGCGGCTGGGCCGGCGACCACCGGTACGGGAACGCGAGCACGGCCGACTTCACGGCGTACGCGGAGCGGCGCACGGGCGTCGACCTGAAGAGGGTGTGGGACGTGTGGCTGTACGGGGAGGGGCGTCCGAAGGCGCCCTAGGGCACGGCCGGCCACGGGAGGAGGGGCCGCAGGAGCACCCGTCGAACGGTGGCGGAGCCGGGCGGGGCCCCTTCCCCGGGACGTGGGGAAGGGGGCTCCGTCGCGGGCCGGGTCAGACGTTGACGCCGAAGTCCTGGGCGATGCCGGTGAGGCCGGAGGCGTAGCCCTGGCCGACCGCGCGGAACTTCCACTCGGTGCCGTTGCGGTAGAGCTCGCCGAAGACCATGGCGGTCTCGGTGGCGGCGTCCTCGGAGAGGTCGTAGCGGGCGATCTCGGCGCCGCCGGCCTGGTTGACGACGCGGATGTACGCGTTGCGGACCTGGCCGAAGTTCTGGCTGCGGGAGTCGGCGTCGTAGATGGAGACCGGGAAGACGATCTTGTCCACGCTGGCGGGCAGGCCGGCGAGGTTGACCTTGATGGACTCGTCGTCGCCGGAGCCCTCGCCGGTGCGGTTGTCGCCGGTGTGGACGATGGTCTGGTCCAGGGTGGACTTGTTGTTGAAGAAGACGAAGTGGCCGTCGGAGACGACCTTGCCCGTCGCGTCGACCGCGATGGCGGAGGCGTCGAGGTCGAAGTCGACACCGGTCGTCGTACGGACGTCCCAGCCGAGGCCGACCGTGACGGCGCTGAGGCCGGGGGCCTCCTTCGAGAGCGAGATGTTGCCGCCCTTGGACAGGCTTACTGCCATGTGACTGGTGTCCTTCCTCGTCATTCCGGGTGCGTGAGCCCGATGTGGGGTCAAGCTACCGCTGCCCTTCATAACGCGGGGAGGGGGCGCGGAGGTTCCAGGGGGGTTTCCGGGGGACTTTCCGAAGGGGGCGCCGCGGGTGTTCCCGAGGGTGTTCGCGAGGGGTGTCGCCGGGGGTGTGCCCGGGGGCGGTAAATGGGGGTGACGGGGGCCGGGGCGGGAGCGGATCATAGGTCCATGCCTGGTCCCTATGTCATCCGCGGTGCGGTCGTGCTCCCCGAGGCGGAGCTCGCCTGGCGGTTCTCGCGTTCCTCCGGGCCGGGCGGACAGCACGTCAACACCTCGGACTCGCGGGTGGAGCTGCTGTTCGACGTCGCCGCGACGAAGGCGCTGCCGGCGGTGTGGAAGGAGCGTGCGCTGGAGCGGCTCGCCTCCCGCCTGGTGGACGGGGTGCTGACGGTACGGGCGTCCGAGCACCGGTCGCAGTACCGCAACCGGGAGATGGCGCTGGTCCGGATGGCCGCGGTGCTGGCGGAGGCGACGGCGGCCCCGCCGAAGGCCCGGCGACCGACGAAGATCCCGCGGGGGATCAACGAGCGGCGGCTGCGGGAGAAGAAGGCGCGGGGCGAGACGAAGCGCGGGCGCACCTCGCGGGACTGGTAGCTCCCCCGGCCACCGCGGCCCCGGCCCGTAGCCCAGACCCCGGCCCGCTGCCCCGACCCCGGCCCGCTGCCCCGACCCGGCCCGTAGCCCCGACCCGGCCCGTAGCCCCGACCCGGCCCGTAGCCCCGACCCGGCCCGCTGCCCCGGCCCCGGCCCGCTGGTCCCGGCGAGGCCCGGGCCGTCGACGACGGGCTACGGCTGCAGGTGGCGGTAGCGGCCGCGGAAGTACGTCAGGGGCGGGGCGTCCGGCGACGGGAGGCCGGTCGCCAGGACGTGGCCGACGACCAGGGTGTGGTCGCCCGCCGGGATCCGGGAGCGGGTGCGGCACTCCAGGGTGGCCAGGGCCCCCGAGAGCAGCGGGGCCCCCGAGACGGCGCCCCGCTCGTGGGGGAGGTCCGCGAAGAGGAGCCGGTCGCTGATCCGGCCCTTCATGGAGAACCGGCTCGCCACCTGGAGCTGGCTGTCCGCGAGCAGGGACACCGCCCACAGCGGCTGCTCCGCGAGCAGGTCGTCCATCCGGGACCCCTCGCGCACGCTCACCAGGACCAGCGGCGGGTCCAGGGACACCGACATGAACGCGGTGGCCGTCATGCCGACGTCCTCGCCGCGCGGCCCGTCGGCGGTCAGGGGCGGCTCGTGGGCGGTGATCAGGCACACGCCCGCCGCCATCCGGGACATGGCGGCGCGGAACTCGTCGTTGCTCACCCCTTCAGGATGGGGGGAGACGGGGGACGGAGGGGCGTAGGGCTGGGGTGCGGGGGTCGTCTTCGGCACGTACCGCACGCTAGTACGGTCGCCCTGTGGCTCACATCGGGCGCTGGTCCGAGCCGCGTCCCCGCCGCAGGGACTAGGCCCGGGCGTATCGTTTGCGCATGGGAAGGCGGGGGAGGGCCCCTCGTCCTCAACGGGCCCGTACCGCAGCAGTATTCATCTCATGTGACTTGAGTCACAGAGGGCAAGATTTGTTGACCCTGTGTACCTGCCGCACAGCTCACTGTGATTCAGTGGACGGGACACCGCAACGAAACGCCGATGACAAACCTGGAGTTGCTGTCGAGGTCTCGGGGAGAGCGAGCAATGGAGACCGAGTCGGAGCCGTACGTCCGTCTTGCGACCCTGCGGCAGCTGCACCAGGTGGTGGCCGAGCTCAATACGGCCCGGAGCCTGGCGGACACCCTGCAGACCGTCGTGGACGGCATCGTGCGCGGCCTCGGCTACGAGCTCGCCTGCGTCAACCTCGTACGCCCTGACGGCGATCTCGTCGTCGCCGCCTTCGCCGGAGACCCCGCCGCGGAGGCCCTCATCACCGGCCGCGTCGGCTCCCGCGCCGCCTGGGAGCGCCGCCTGACCATGGGCGAGGAGTGGGACGGCCTGCGCTTCATCCCGCACACCGAGGGCTGGGTGCTGCTGGAGGACGACGTGCCCCAGTGGCATACGGACGGACCCGATCCGCGCTTCGAGGACGAGTGGCACCCCGAGGACCGGCTCTACGCCCCGATGTATGCGACGGGCGGGGAACTCCTGGGTGTCATCTCGGTGGACAGGCCGCGCAACGGCCGGCGCCCCGGCGCGTGGGGCCGCGAGGCGCTCCAGATGTACGCCTTCCAGGCGGCCATTGCGATCAGCAACGCGCGCCTGCGCGCGAACATGCAGCGGGCCCTCGTGCGGCTGGAGCGCGAGCAGCAGGCGCTGCGGGCCAGTGAGGAGTCGTTCCGGCAGGCCTTCGAGTACGCGCCGAGCGGCATGGCCATCGCCGAGATGGGCGGCGACCAGCACGGCCGGCTGCTGAGGACCAACGACGCCCTCTGCCGCCTGCTCGGGCGGCCCGCGTCCGTGCTGCGGCGGTACTCGTTCTCCGACCTCGTCCACCCCGAGGACATCGGGACGCTGCTGCGCACCTCCGCCGAGGGGGGCCGGGCCGAACTGCGGCTGGGGCGGCGCGACGGCACGTACGTCTGGGTGAGCCTGCGCAACTCCGTCGTCGCGGACGCCGCCGACGGGCCGAGGTTCCTCCTCACGCACGTCGAGGACATCGAGGAGCGCAAGCGGCACGAGCTCCAGCTCGCGCACCGCGCCAGCCACGACTCCCTCACCGGCCTGCCCAACAGCGCCGAGCTGCGCGCCCGGCTCGGCGCGCGGCTGTGCCGGCGCCCCCAGTCGGTGCGGGCCGGCGCGGTCGAGGCGCTGGACGCGGCCTTCGAGGGCCGCGCGGAGGGCGCCGTCGCCGGTGCCGGCGAGCACGGGTACGACGGCTTCCCCGCCGTGGGCGCGGGCGGCGCGCCGACGGCCGCCGAAGGGTTCGACTTCCCCGCCGACTTCCCCGCCGACTTCCCCGCCGGCTTCCCCGGGCAGCCCGAGGGCCCCTACGACCACCACGTGCACACGGTGGCGCCCGCCTCGGACGTCGACGACGGGACCAAGGGGCTCGCCGTGCTCTTCTGCGACCTCGACGGCTTCAAGTCGATCAACGACCGGTTCGGGCACCACACCGGCGACGCCGTCCTCATCGAGGTGGCCCGGCGGCTGACCACGGGCGTCCGGGACGGCGACACGGTCGCCCGGCTCGGCGGTGACGAGTTCGTCGTCCTCGCCGACGGCCTCGGCGCCGCCGACGCCGCCGATCTCGCCGTGCGGCTGCGCAACGCGATCATCCCGCCCATCCGGGTGGACGGCCGGGCCGTGCGCGTCGGCGCGAGTTTCGGCATCGGCTGGGCCAGCTGCGGGATGTCCGCCGACGAGGTGCTGCGCTCCGCCGACCAGCGCATGTACATCGAGAAGAGGTCCCGCTCCAAGGCGCACCGCCGGGCCGGTTGACCGGATCGGCCACCCGTGGGCGCACGTGTTCGGGGTAGGCTCCCGTGGGTCGAAAGGAGTGACCTGCGATGACGACGCCCGCGAACAACGGCCCGCACGGTGGGGCGAACCAGCCCGAGGACGACGACCCGTTCGGCTACCTCTACGCGGACGGCCAGGCCGCCGGAGCCACCCCGCCCGGTCAGGGCGGTGGATACGGCTACCCCGGCCCCGCGGGCGGAGGGCAGCCCGGTGCTCAGCCCGGGGTCCCCCGCACCTCGTACAACCAGGTGCGCACGGTCGGCGAGCGGACGTACGGCGGCCAGCGCGGCGCCGTCCCCCAGCAGCAGCCCCCGCAGGCCTACCAGGCCCAGTACCAGGCTCCCGAGGCCCTCCAGGCGAACGGCTACGGGGTCCCGCAGCAGCCGTCCCCCCAGTCCCAGACCCAGCAGGTCCCCCCGCCGGGCGGCCGCGGCCGCGGCGGCAGCGGCGGCGGCTCCAGCCGCAAGGGCCTGCTCATCGCGGCGGTCGCCGTGGTGGGCGCGGTCGCGATCGGCATCGGCGCGGCCCTGACCTTCGGCGACAAGGGCGACGACAAGAAGGGCAAGAACCAGGCCTCCCAGTCCCAGCAGCCGGTCACCCCGAAGGGCAACCAGGCCTCGGACGGCCCGAGCGCCTCCCCGGAGCCGTCGAAGACCCCGCTGCCCAAGGGAGAGGCCGCCGGTGCCGGCATGGCCCTCACCGGTGGCGCGACCCTGCAGAACACGGTGCAGGGAGCCAAGAGCTCGGGCGGCCAGTACGTCGGCAACTTCAACCAGCCCGGCGCGGCGCTGACCTGGACGCTGGACGTGCCGACGGCGGCCCAGTACAAGCTGAAGATCAGCTATGCGGTGCCGGGCAAGGCCGCGAGCACCACGCTGACGGTCAACGGCGAGCAGCAGACGCGCCCGATAAACATGAACAACTTCTCCAACGCCAAGCCGGGCGAGTGGGACAAGTGGACGTACACCCACTCCAACGTGGACCTGAAGAAGGGTACGAACACGGTCAAGATCTCCTGCGAGACCGGCAACCAGTGCGAGATCATCATCGATCAGCTCTGGCTGGAGCCGCTGTAGCCGGCTCCTAGCCCGGCTGACAGGCCGTGACCTTCACCGACCCCCGTACCTCCGCGTAGGTGCGGGGGTCGAACTCTCCCGCCACCGGGGCGTGGACCGTGGCCGTGGAGAGGGCCACCGCACGGGTGAGGCGGTCCGGCCAGGGGAGGTCCTCCGCCAGGGCCGACAGGAGGCCCGCCACCGCGGAGTCGCCCGCGCCCGTCGGGTTGCCCTTCAGGGTGCGGGGCGGGGTGGCCTGCCAGGTGCCCTCGGGGGTGGCGGCCAGCAGGCCCTCGGGGCCCAGGGAGGCGACCACCGCGTGGGCGCCGCGCCGGCGGGCGTCGCGGGTGGCGGGGAGCGGGTCGCGCGAGCCCGTCAGCTCGGCCAGTTCGGCCGCGTTGGGCTTGATGATCTCCGGCCGGGCGGCGACCCCGCGGCGCAGCGCCTCGCCGCTGGTGTCCAGGAGCACGGGGGCGCCGGCCGCACGGGCCGCCCGGACCAGGACCGCGTACGCCCCGACCGGCACGCCGGGCGGCAGGCTCCCGCACAGGGCCACCGCGCGGGCCCCGGCGGCGAGTTCGGTGTAGCGGGCGAGGAAGGCGGACCATTCGGCGGCCGTGATCTGCGGGCCCGGCTCGTTGAACTGGGTGGTGTCGCCCGAGCTTTCGTCGACGACCGCCAGGGTGCGGCGGGTGGTGCCGGCGCAAGGGAGGAGGGCGTCCACCACGCCGGGGGAGCCGGCGAGCAGGTCCCGTACGACCGCCCCGGCCGGGCCGCCCGCGAAGCCCGTCGCCGTCACCTCGTGACCGAGCGCGGCGAGCACCCGGGCCACGTTCAGGCCCTTGCCGCCGGCCCGTTCGGTGACGGCGGTGACCCGGTGGGAGGTGTGCGGCAGCAGTCGCGGCACCCGGTGGGTGACGTCGAGCGCGGTGTTGAGCGTCACGGTGAGGATCATGGCAAGTCCCGGTCTCGGTGTGTGCCGGGATCATGCCAAATGGCGGGCGGCCAGCCCAGCCCTCCGGGCCGGTCGCCTCGCTTCCGCGGTGCCGAAAGGCCGGTTCAGCCCAACGGGCTGACGATCCATTCGCCGCGCCGCATGACGCCCTTGACGTCGAACTCCGCGTCCAGGACCACCAGGTCGGCGTACTTGCCCGGCTCCAGCGAGCCGACCTCGCCGTAGAGGCCCAGCAGCTTCGCCGGGTTGGCGGAGATCGCCTGCACCACGGACTCGACGGGCAGCCGGTCGACCGTCACCGACCGCTTGAAGGCCGTGTCCAGGGTGAGGGTGGAGCCCGCGATGGAGCCGCCCTCCACGAGCCGGGCGACCCCGTCCCTGACCTCCACCTCCAGCGGGCCCAGGTGGTAGGTGCCGTCGCCGAAGCCGGCCGCGTCCATCGCGTCGGTGATCAGTGCGACGCGGTGGGCGCCCGCGTGGTGGAAGGCCAGCTCCAGCATCGCCGGGTGCAGGTGGGTGCCGTCGTTGATCAGCTCGACGGTGACCCGCTCGTCCTCCAGCAGCGCCGCGATCGGGCCGGGGGCGCGGTGCTCCAGGCCGGGCATCGCGTTGTACAGGTGGGTGGCGACGGTCGCGCCCGCGTCGATGGCCTGGCGCGTCTGGTCGTAGGTGGAGTCCGTGTGGCCGATCGCCGCGATCACCCCGTGCTCGGCGAGCAGGCGTACGGAGTCCAGCCCGCCCGGCAGCTCGGTGGCGAGGGTGACCATGCGGGCGGCGCCGTGCGCGGCGTCGACCAGCTTGCGGACCTCGGCCGGGTCGGGGTCGCGCAGCAGGTCCTCCTTGTGCGCGCCCTTGCGGCAGGGGTTGATGAACGGGCCCTCGAAGTGGATGCCGGCGATCTCGCCCTGCTGCGTGAGCTCGGCGAGCAGCGCGGCGCGGCGGGCCAGCTCGTCGAGGTCGCCGGTGACGGTGGAGGCGACGAGGGTGGTCGTGCCGTGCTCGCGGTGGGTCCGTACGCCGGTCAGGACCTCCTCGGCGGTGCCGGAGGTGAAGGAGGCGCCGCCGCCGCCGTGGTTGTGCATGTCCACGAAGCCGGGGACGATCCAGTGCCCGGACAGGTCGACGGGGCGGGCGTCCTCGTGGGCGCTGCCCGCGATCCGCGCGCCCTCGACGATGACGCGGCCGCCCGCCACGATCCCGGTGGGCAGCACCACCCTGGCGCCGGAGAGAACGGTGCTCTGTGCGCGTCCGGACATCAGGCAGGTACCTCCGTGGCGAGTAGGTCCCAGGCGAGCAGCCCTGCGCCCAGGCATCCGGCGGTGTCCCCGAGGGCGGCCGGAACGATCTCGGGCAACCGCTGGAACGTCACGCGTTCCCCGACGGCCGTCCGCAGTGGTGTGAACAAGGTTTCCCCCGCCTCGGCGAGCCCGCCACCGATGATCAGCGTGCTCGGGTCCAGCAGGGTGAGCGCGGTGACCAGCCCGTCGGCGAGCGCGGCGATGGCGCCCAGCCAGACCTCCTCGGCGCGCACGTCGCCCGATTCCACGGCCTTGGCGCAGTCCGCCGCGTCCGCCCCGGGGTCGCCGGAGGCGGCCGCCCAGGCGCGCGAGACGGCCGAGGCGGAGGCCAGGGTCTCCAGGCAGCCGTGCTGGCCGCAGCCGCAGGCGGGTCCGCCGGGGCGGACCACGATGTGGCCGATCTCGCCGGCGTAGCCGTGGGCGCCGGCCTCGATGCGGCCGGCGATGCCGATGGCGCCGGCGATGCCGGTGCCGAGGGGGACGAACAGGAAGCGGTCGGCGCCCTGGCCGGCGCCGATGCGGCCCTCGGCGAGGCCGCCCGTGCGGACGTCGTGGCCCAGGGCCACCGGGATGCCGCCGAGGCGCGCGCTGAGCAGCTCGCGCATCGGTACGTCGCGCCAGCCCAGGTTCGCCGCGTACACGGCGATGCCGCGCTCGGCGTCCACGATGCCCGGGACGGCGACCCCGGCGGCCGAGGCGGCCGTGCCGAAGCGCTCCCGGCCGAGGTCGAGGAGCTCGGCGGCGAAGTCCAGGATCGTCTCGACGACGGCTCCGGCGCCCCGCTCGCGGCCGGTGGCGCGGCGCGCCTCGTGCAGCAGGGTGCCGTCTCCGGCGATGAGGGCGGCCTTCATCCCGGTGCCGCCCACATCGAGGGCGATGACGTGTTTCACGGGTTTCACAGAGGACAGTCTCGCGTGCTCGAAGGGGAAAGGTCTAGTCCATTGGACGGGATTGTTGAGCGGCCATACAAATCCGGGAGCGCCGTTCGGGCGCGTTCGGAGACAGTTTTGAAACAGTCCGCGCGAGACGCCGTTCCGGATGTGAAGGAGCAGTCAAAGTGGTGTAGACCTTACGTCGGATCGTACGTACAACCTGGGGTGGATCGAGAACTGTGAAGGGCCGTTACCTGAGGCTGGCCGCGTCCGGCGCCGCACTGTGGCTGACCGGCGTGGCGCTGACGGGCTGTGGGACCGTGTCGGGCCTCGCCGGGGACAACGAGGTGACCCTGCGGGTCGTGGCGGCCGACTACGGCGACAATCCGCAGAACTCCTCCACCGGCTACTGGAAGAACCTCGCCGCCGCCTTCGAGAAGGACAACCCCGGCGTGAAGGTCGAGGTCAGCGTCTACTCCTGGTCGGAGGTCGACGCCAAGGTCGCCGCGATGGTCAAGGCCGGCAAGGCCCCCGACATCGCCCAGATCGGCGCCTACGCCGACTACGCCGAGGCCGGCAAGCTCTACACCGCCGACGAGCTGCTCTCGGTGAAGACCGAGGCCGACTTCCTCGCCCCGCTCGCCGACGCGGGCAAGGTCCGGCGCGTCCAGTACGGCATGCCGTTCGTGGCCAGCACGCGCCTGCTCTTCTACAACACCAAGCTCCTCGGCGACGCCGGGGTCATCCCCAAGGACGGCTCCACCCCCTGGCAGCCCAAGAGCTGGGCCGACGTCGAGGCGGCCGCCAAGAAGCTCAAGGCCGTGAACGTCACCACCCCCTTCGCCCTGCCCCTGGGCCGCGAGGAGGCCCAGGCCGAGACGATGATGTGGATGCTCTCCGGCGGCGGCGGCTACACCGACAACGAGGAGGCGTACGCGATCGACGCCCCCGAGAACATCAAGACCTTCGAGTTCCTGCGCGACCGGATGGTCGGCCAGGGCCTCACCGGCCCCGTCGAGCCCGGCAAGCTCGACCGGCAGGCCGCCTTCGACGGCTTCACCCGGGGCGAGGTCGGCATGCTCAACGGCCACCCGACGCTGCTGAAGCAGGCCGCCGGCAAGGGCGTGAAGTTCGGCATGGTCGCCATGCCCACGGCGGACGGCACCGACCACTCCACGATGGGCGTCGCGGACTGGGTGATGGCCTTCAAGAACGGCCACAAGAAGGAGGCCGGGAAGTTCCTCGACCAGCTGTACTCGGCGAAGAACGTGACCACCTTCACCAGCACCTACGACCTGCTGCCCGTCACCACCAGCGGCTACCGCGCGATGGAGGCCGCGAACGGCGGCGCGGCGACCCAGCTGCGCACCTTCCTGACCGCCCTGCCCAACGCCCGCCTGTACCCGGTGGGCAAGAAGTCCTGGGCCGGGGTCAGCGAGGACGTGAAGCAGAACATCGGCAAGGCGGTCCAGCCGGGCGGCCAGCCGGCGAAGATCCTGGAACAGATCGCGGACTCGGCCCGCAAGGCGGACGGGGAGAAGTAGCCGGCCGGGCCGCCGGGCCGCCGGGCCGCCGGGCCCGGGCGGTGTCGGTGGGCGGCGTTAATCTGGCCGTATGACGGACGACGGGCAGGCGGGTGAGACGGGCGTGACGGCGGAGCCGGCCGGGGACCGGCCGGCCGCCGCCGAGGCCCCGTCCGGCGCGGCAGGGGCCTGCCCGGGCCGGCTGACCGCCGCCGAGGCCGCCGTGCTCGCGTACGAGGGCCGCAGCTGGCCCGGGCCCGGCGCCAAGGAGCGCGCGATACGCGAGGGGCTCGGGCTGAGCCCCGTCCGGTACTACCAACTGCTCAACGCCCTGATGGACGACCCCCGGGCCCTCGCCCACGCCCCCGGCACCGTCAACCGGCTCCGCCGCATCCGCGAGGCCCAGCGGGCCCGGCGGTAGGTTCCCGGGGCCGGACCGGGCGACGCTTCCGAGCGGCTCCGGCAGGGGCCCCGGCAAGGGGTTCCCGCGGGGCGCGGGGCCTCCCGTGCCGGATCGTGGCCGGAAGGCTGGGCGGCCCCCCGGCGGCGCCGGTAGGGTCGTCCGCATGGGGAGCCATCCGCACGACCCGCCGATGCCCGTGCCCGCCACCGCAGCCGGACGCGAGGGACTCGAAGCCCTCCTCCGCGCACCGCGCAGAGCCGTCGTCGCCCTCGACTTCGACGGCACCCTCGCCGACATCGTCCCCGACCCCGACCAGGCCCGCGCACACCCGGACGCCGTACCCGCGATCGCCTTGCTGGCCCCCGAGGTGGCGGCCGTCGCCGTGGTCACCGGCCGCCCCGCCGGGGTCGCCGTCCGCTACGGCGGCTTCGCCGGCGTGGCGGGACTGGAGCACCTGGTGGTCCTGGGCCACTACGGGGCCGAGCGCTGGGACGCCGTCACCGGCGTCGTGCACGCCCCGGCCCCACACCCCGGAGTGGCGGCGGTACGGGCCGAGCTGCCCGGCTTCCTCGACGCGATCGGGGCGTGGCGGGGGACCTGGATCGAGGAGAAGGGCCAGGCGCTGGCCGTCCACACCCGGCGCGCGGAGGACCCCGAGGCCGCGTTCGAGGCACTGCGGGAGCCCCTCGCGGAGCTCGCCGCCCGCAACGGCCTGATCGTCGAGCCCGGCCGGGCCGTCCTGGAACTGCGGCCGCCGGGGATGGACAAGGGCGTCGCCCTGACGGAGTTCCTGCGGGAGCGCGACGCGGGACCCGTGCTGTACGCGGGGGACGACCTGGGCGACCTCGCGGCGTACGCGGCGGTGGAGAAGCGCCGGGCGGAGGGGCTCCCGGGCCTCCTGGTGTGCAGCGGCTCCGCGGAGGTCCCGGAACTCGCGGCCCGAGCCGACCTGGTCCTCCCGGGCCCCGCCGCGGTAGCGGCGTTCCTGTCCCAGCTGGCGGCGGCCCTGCGGGGGTAGGGGCGGGGGCGGCCGACGTGGTGCTGCTCCGCAGCCGGCGAACGGAGCGACCCGGGACGGGTCGCAGACGCCGAGACGAGCGGAGCGCGCAGCGATCCGGGGCGTCCACCCGTCCCGGACGCCCGTCCGCCGGCCCGTCGTCTCAGTCCCCCAGGGCCTCCAGTTGTGCCGTGAACCAGGCCGCCGGGGGGAGGGCCGTGGCGGCTGCCGCGAGGCGTTTCGTGCGGGCCGTGCGTTCCTCCTGCGGCATCGAGAGGGCCGCGTGCAGGGCTTCGGCCGTGGCCGTGACGTCGTACGGGTTCACCGTCAGCGCGTCCTGGTGGAGTTCCTCGTACGCCCCCGCCCCCGTCGACAGGACCAGCACGCACCCCGCCTCGGAGACCACCGGGATCTCCTTCGCGACCAGGTTCATGCCGTCGCGCACCGGGTTGATCAGGGCCACGTCCGCCAGCCGGTACGCCGCCAGCGACCGGTCGAAGTCGTCCTGCACGGACACCAGCACCGGCTCCCAGTCCGCCGTCCCGAACTCCGCGTTGATCTCCGCCGCCAGGTCCGCGACGGCGGCCGTGTAGCTGCGGTAGACCTCCAGGTCCTGGCGGGAGGGGTAGGCCGAGGCCAGGTGGACCACCCGGCCCCGCCATTCGGGGTGGGCGGTCAGCAGCTCCCGGTAGGCGAGCAGGCCGCGGAGGATGTTCTTCGACAGTTCCGTGCGGTCCACGCGGACGATGGTCCGGCGGTCGCCGACCTCGGCGCGGAGCGCGGCCAGCTTCGCGTCGACCTCCGGGCGGTGGGCGAGCGCCCGCAGGTCGTCCCCGTCCACGCCCAGGGGGTACTGGCCCACGCCGGTGAAGCGGGTCTCCCCGTACCGGCCGTCCTCCGCCAGCCTCCGGTGGTGCACCCCGCCCGGGTGGTCCTCCCGGGGGACGAACCCGTCCGCGACGCCGTGGACGTCGTCGAAGGTGGCGCCGCTGATGAAGGCGGCGGCCCAGGCCGCGGTGTGGAAGCCCAGCTGGTCCGCGCCGAGCATCCCCCACACCAGCCGGCTGCGGATGTCGTCCGGGAGCATGTGCAGGAAGTCGGCCGAGGCCCACGGCGTGTGCGTGAAGTGCGCGATCCGCAGGTCCGGGCGCAGCTCCCGCAGGGCCCCCGGGACCAGGGCCAGGTGGTAGTCCTGCACCAGGACGCGGGCGCCCTGCGCCGCCTCCTGCGCGAGCGCCTCGGCGAAGGCCTGGTTGTAGGCGGTGTACGCGTCCCAGCGCCGCCGGAACTCCGCGTCGAAGACGGGCTCGCGGGGGACGTCGTACAGGTGGTGGTGGGTGAACCAGAGCACCGAGTTCGCGATGCCGTTGTACGCGTCGTGGTAGACCGCGGGATCGATGTCCAGCATCCGCACGCCGGGCTCGGAGACCCCGCGCCGGACGGCCTCGCGGTCGGCGTCGGAGAGGGGCGCGCAGATCCACAGGGCCCCGGGCTGCGCCGCGAGGGCCGCGGACAGGCCGGAGACCAGACCGCCCCCGCCGCGCCGGGCGCTGAGCGTGCCGTCGGCGGCGAGGGCGTACGAGAGCGGGCCGCGGTTGGCGGCGACGAGTACCTGAGAAGCCATGCCGCGAACCTAGCCCGGGGTCTCCTCGCTCAAACGTCCGGGAAATGACCGGTTCGTCACGTACCGGTCACGGGGGACCCCGCGTCCCGCCTCACGCCACGCGCCGGACCGCGTACTCCTCGATCTCCAGCATCGGCGGCCGCTCCTCGGTGTCCACGGGGTAGGTGCGCGGAACGAACCCGTCCGGCCCCCTCTCGAACTGGGTGAGCTCCGGCCGTACGAGGTGGGCGCGCGAGAGCCGCAGCTGTGCGGTGCGGTAGATCGCGGCGGCCATCCGGCCCAGTGCCTGGCCGCTCTGGTGCCGGTGGAGGCGGACGCCGACGTCGACCTGGGCCAGCGCGTCCAGTCCGACGGTGTGCAGGGCGTCGACCAGCAGGCCGAGCTCGACCCCGTAGCCGACGGGGAACGGCAGGCGTTCCAGCAGGGAGCGGCGTACGGCGTACTCGCCGCCCAGGGGCTGGACGAAGCCGGCCAGCTGCGGCCAGTGGAGGTTGAGGAGGGGGCGGGCCACCAGTTCCGTGACGCGTCCGCCCTGGCCGGGGGCGTCTCCCAGGGGGCGGTCGTACATCGCCTTGACGAACTGCACCTGCGGGTCGGTCAGCAGCGGGCCGACGATGCCGGAGACGAAGGCGGACGAGAAGTCCCGCAGGTCGGCGTCGACGAAGCAGACGACGTCGCCGGTGGTGGCGAGCAGGGAGCGCCAGAGCACCTCGCCCTTGCCGCGCACGGCGGGGATCCGGGGGAGGATCTCGTCCCGGTGGACCACGCGGGCGCCGGCCTTCGCGGCGACCTCGGCCGTACGGTCGCCCGACCCGGAGTCGACGACCACCAGCTCGTCCACCAGGGGGACGGGCAGGCCCTCGATCAGGTCGCGCCGGATCACCTCCACGATCTCCCCGACCGTGGCCTCCTCGTCGAGGGCCGGCAGCACCACGCTCACGGTGGTCCCGGCCGCCCGTTTCCGCTCCAGCAGCTGGTCGAGCGGTCGGTCGGCGGCGGACCAGGAGCGGTCGGCCAGCCAGCGCTCCACCTCATCCAGCACCCTCAGTACTCCCTGGTCAGTCGGCGGCGGCGTCACACCCGGCGGATTTGGGCCGAATTGTGATCCATCTCGCGGTTCGGACAGCCGTCTCAAGCGGCCGTCCCTTCGGTTACAGTCTTGAACAACGCGAAGGTCCACCGCATGCCGGGGGTCTTCGCGGACAAACGCACCGGCGCGCCATCGAGCGCGTGTGCCGGTGCCATACCGCTCATCCAGAGGGGCAGAGGGACACGGCCCGTTGAAGCCCCGGCAACCCTCCAGTCGGTTCTCGCTCGCGCGGGGCCCCGGCTAGGGAAGGTGCCAATTCCGTCTCATGGCGACGTGCGCCATGGGGAAGATGAGGAGAAAGGGCCTCGCCATCATGGCTGCACAGACTGTCGCCACCTCTGCCAATGCCTCCGCCACTCCCGGATCCGTCGATCTCGGCCCCGCCACCGGCCTTTCCTGTCGTGAGTGCGGTACCCGCTTCGAGCTCGGCCCCATCTTCGCCTGCGTCGAGTGTTTCGGTCCGCTGGAGGTCGCCTACGAGCTGCCGGCCGGGGACCCGGAGGCCCTGCGCGCGGCGATCGAGGCCGGCCCGAACAACATCTGGCGCTACGCGCCGCTGCTGCCCGTCCCCGCGGACGTGGCCTCGAAGCCCAGCCTGAACCCCGGCTTCACCAAGCTGGTGGACGCGGCGAACCTGGCCAAGGAGCTGGGCGTCACCGGCAAGCTCTACGTCAAGGACGACTCCGGCAACCCGACGCACTCCTTCAAGGACCGCGTCGTCGCGATCGCCGTCGAGGCCGCCCGCGCCTTCGGCTACACCACCCTCTCCTGCTCCTCCACCGGCAACCTGGCCGGCGCCGTCGGCGCAGCGGCCGCCCGCGCCGGCTTCCGCTCCTGCGTGTTCATCCCGCACGACCTGGAGCAGGGCAAGGTCGTCATGGCCGGTGTCTACGGTGGCGACCTGGTCGGCATCGAGGGCAACTACGACGACGTCAACCGCTTCTGCTCCGAGCTCATCGGCGACCCGCTGGGCGAGGGCTGGGGCTTCGTCAACGTCAACCTGCGCCCCTACTACGGCGAGGGCTCCAAGACCCTCGCCTACGAGATCTGCGAGCAGCTCGGCTGGCAGCTGCCCGACCAGATCGTCATCCCGATCGCCTCCGGCTCGCAGCTCACCAAGATCGACAAGGGTCTGCAGGAGCTGGTCAAGCTCGGTCTGGTCGAGGACAAGCCCTACAAGATCTTCGGCGCCCAGGCCGAGGGCTGCTCCCCGGTGTCGACGGCCTTCAAGGCCGGCCACGACGTGGTCCGCCCGCAGAAGCCGAACACGATCGCCAAGTCCCTGGCCATCGGGAACCCGGCGGACGGCCCGTACGTGCTCGACATCGCGCGCCGCACCGGCGGTTTCGTCGAGGACGTCACCGACGAGCAGGTCGTCGAGGCCATCAGGATCCTGGCGCAGACCGAGGGCATCTTCGCCGAGACCGCGGGCGGCGTGACCGTCGGCGTGACGAAGAAGCTCATCGAGAACGGGCAGCTCGACCCCTCGCTGACCACCGTGGTCCTGAACACCGGTGACGGCCTCAAGACCCTGGAGGCGGTGTCCGGCACCGGCCAGACCGCCACCATCCGCCCGAGCCTGGACGCGTTCCGCGCCGCCGGCCTGGCCTGACCCTTCCCCAGCACTCCACGGAAAGGCGGTAGCGCCATGAGCGTCAACGTCCGCATCCCCACCATCCTGCGCACCTACACCGGCGGCGCCGCCGAGGTCCCGGCCGAGGGGGCGACCCTCGCCGAGGTCATCGACTCGCTGGAGGCGAACCACCCGGGCATCGCCGCGCGCGTCCTGGACGACCAGGGCAAGCTGCGCCGCTTCGTGAACGTCTACGTCAACGACGACGACGTGCGCTTCGAGGGCGGCCTGCAGGCGGCGACGCCGGACGGCGCCGGCGTCTCGATCATCCCCGCCGTGGCGGGCGGCTGCTGACCCCGGGAATCTGAATTGCCCCCTCCGCTAAAAGCGGAGGGGGCAATTCTGCTTGATTGGGCGCGGTAGAGTTGGGGAAGTCCCCTCCGTTGTTCTTGCCCGCCGCATATGAACGGGCTGCGAGAGGGTTGACATTGAGTCAACATGCGTGTGCCTTTTGGGGCATTGGTGAGGGTTGTCTGGCCCGACTTGCCCAGGAATAGGCCAAATTTTCAGCCCATTTCCCCGTTTGCGCGTGTCCAGATTTCTCGTCGGAATGACCTGTTGCAGACAGCAGCGGTGCAGATACATTCAGCCCCGGTCGAGGCGTTCCGGCGCAAGTTCTGACCCGGGTCCGCGAAGTGCGGACCTGCGCAAGGGCCAGTAATAGGGGAGTTAGGCATGGCTCAGGGCACCGTCAAGTGGTTCAACGCGGAGAAGGGCTACGGCTTCATCGCGGTCGACGGTGGTGCGGATGTGTTCGTCCACTACAGCGCCATCCAGATGGACGGGTACCGCACCCTTGAAGAGGGTCAGCGGGTCGAGTTCGAGATCTCGCAGGGTCAGAAGGGTCCGCAGGCTGACATGGTCAAGCTCGCGGCCGGCTGAGTCGAAGCGCGATCGGCCACCGACGCACGCGCCAACACGTGAGGGGCCCACATCCCGGACGGGATGCGGGCCCCTCACGTATGTCCGGACGCCCGGGCGCGGAGGTCCCGGCCCGGCATGGCTCGAAGCCGCTTGCACTCGTGGGGGCCGAGTGCTAATCATTGGCGTTAGCACTCTCCGGGTGAGAGTGCTACAAGACGAGGACCGGGCCGGTGAGGCCCGCAGGGTCCGGCGGGAAGGAACCGCCGGGTCGGCAGGCCGTCCGTCGCGGGCGCGGGCGCGGTCCGGAGCAATCCACCCTCCCCTGACGTCTGGCGGCGTAGGGGGAACCCCAGTCCTGGAGGACCACTTCAGATGGCCAAGATCATTTCGTTCAACGAGGAGGCCCGGCGCGGTCTCGAGCGTGGCATGAACCAGCTCGCCGACGCCGTCAAGGTCACCCTTGGCCCCAAGGGTCGCAACGTCGTCCTTGAGAAGAAGTGGGGTGCGCCCACGATCACCAACGACGGCGTCTCCATCGCCAAGGAGATCGAGCTCGAGGACCCGTACGAGAAGATCGGCGCCGAGCTGGTCAAGGAAGTCGCCAAGAAGACGGACGACGTCGCCGGCGACGGTACGACCACCGCCACCGTCCTCGCCCAGGCGCTCGTCCGCGAGGGTCTGCGCAACGTGGCCGCCGGTGCCAACCCGATGGCCCTCAAGCGTGGTATCGAGAAGGCCGTCGAGGCCGTCTCCGCCGCCCTGCTCGCCCAGGCCAAGGATGTCGAGACCAAGGAGCAGATCGCTTCCACGGCCTCCATCTCGGCCGCCGACACCCAGATCGGCGAGCTCATCGCCGAGGCCATGGACAAGGTCGGCAAGGAAGGCGTCATCACCGTCGAGGAGTCCCAGACCTTCGGTCTGGAGCTGGAGCTCACCGAGGGCATGCGCTTCGACAAGGGCTACATCTCGGCGTACTTCGCCACCGACATGGAGCGTATGGAGGCGTCGCTCGACGACCCGTACATCCTGATCGTCAACTCCAAGATCGGCTCGGTCAAGGACCTGCTGCCGCTCCTGGAGAAGGTCATGCAGTCCGGCAAGCCGCTGCTGATCATCGCCGAGGACGTCGAGGGCGAGGCCCTGTCGACCCTGGTCGTCAACAAGATCCGCGGCACCTTCAAGTCCGTCGCCGTCAAGGCCCCGGGCTTCGGCGACCGCCGCAAGGCCATGCTCGGCGACATCGCCATCCTCACGGGCGGCACGGTCATCTCCGAGGAGGTCGGCCTCAAGCTGGAGAACGCCGGTCTCGACCTGCTCGGCCGCGCCCGCAAGGTCGTCATCACCAAGGACGAGACCACCATCGTCGACGGTGCCGGTGACAGCGACCAGGTCCAGGGCCGCGTCAACCAGATCCGCGCCGAGATCGAGAACTCCGACTCGGACTACGACCGCGAGAAGCTCCAGGAGCGCCTCGCGAAGCTGGCCGGCGGCGTGGCCGTCATCAAGGCCGGTGCCGCGACCGAGGTCGAGCTCAAGGAGCGCAAGCACCGCATCGAGGACGCCGTCCGCAACGCGAAGGCGGCCGTCGAGGAGGGCATCGTCGCCGGCGGTGGCGTGGCCCTGCTCCAGGCCTCCTCGGTCTTCGAGAAGCTGGAGCTCTCGGGTGACGAGGCGACCGGCGCCAACGCCGTGAAGCTCGCGCTGGAGGCCCCGCTGAAGCAGATCGCCGTCAACGGTGGTCTCGAGGGCGGCGTCGTCGTGGAGAAGGTGCGCAACCTGGCCGTCGGCCACGGTCTGAACGCCGCCACGGGCGAGTACGTCGACATGATCGCCGAGGGCATCATCGACCCGGCGAAGGTGACGCGCTCCGCGCTGCAGAACGCCGCGTCCATCGCCGCGCTGTTCCTGACCACCGAGGCCGTCATCGCCGACAAGCCGGAGAAGGCCGCCGCCGCTCCGGGCGGCATGCCGGGCGGTGACATGGACTTCTGATCGGCCCCCGGCTGATCGGCTGTTCTCGAACGAGGGCGGCACCCCTTCCCGGCGGAGGGGGTGCCGCCCTCGGGCGTTTCCGGGGGCGGGTCGGTGGGCGTAGTCCTTGAGCTTTGAGCTCCGGGCGCCCGCAGCGCCCGGGGGGTGGGACGGGTCGGCGCGGCACGGGCGCGTTTGGTTGACTCGGGGTATGAGCGAGAGCAGTGAGCGCAAGGCGCCCTTCGTCAAGATCTGCGGGCTGAAGACGCCCGAGGACGTCGACGCGGCCGTCGAGGCCGGGGCCGATGCCGTCGGGTTCGTCCTCGCGCCCGGCAGCCCCCGGACCATCGCCGCGCCGCTGGCGTGGGAACTGGCCGCGCGGGTGCCGTCCGGCGTGCTCACCGTCGGCGTGTTCCGCGGACAGCCGCTGGAGGAGGTGCGCCGGCTCGCGGAGGAGAGCGGTGTGCGCGGGGTGCAGCTGCACGGGGACGAGGGCATCGAGTACTACGAAGGGCTCAGGGCCCCGGGCCGGACCCTGCTGCGGGCCACCGCCGAGCACGTCGCGCGCTGCGGGGAGTACGGCGAGGACCTGCTGCTGATCGACGCCCCCGACCCCGGCTCCGGCAAGCCCTGGAACTGGGGTTCCGCGGATTTCGCGGCACCCGAGGGCCGTTGGCTGCTGGCCGGCGGGCTCGGTCCGGCCAACGTCCGCGAGGCCGTCCGGGCCACCGGCGCCTGGGGAGTGGACGTCTCCAGCGGGGTGGAGCGGGAGCGCGGGGTGAAGTCACCCGAGCTGATCCGCGGCTTCATCAACGCTGCGAAATCATAGTATTACTCTGTGTGAGAACAGGGGAGTGTCCGCCCGCCCGCCGGGCAGGACACCCGTATGGAATCGGACAACTCCGGATGGCTGCGCCGCCTCACCGGCCGCCTCCTCCCCGCCGCAGGCGGCGGGGGCCTGCCGGTGTTCACGCCGCGCAGCGCCCCCGTCTTCACCGCCGACTTCACCTCCCCCGCCCAATGGGTCGCGGGCCGCTCCTGGGCCTATCCGAACGGCGGCCCGGTCAACCCGGGCGACAACAAGCTCGACCACCTCACCGCCGACCCGGCCTACAGCCGTAGCGGCACCTTCCGGGCGACCCACCGCCCCGACGGCAACTGGGACACCGGGCTGCTCACCACCGAGGGCAGCGACCAGGGCTTCATGGTCCGCACGGGTGACGTCCTGGAGGCCCGGGTCAAACTGCCGACGGAGACGGGCGCCTGGCCCGCGATCTGGACCTGGCGCGACGGCGGCCAGGAGATCGACGTCTTCGAGTACCACCCCGACAACCCCGACCTCCTGGAACTCTCCAACCACGTCCGCGAGGCCCACCGCTACTACCGCGACCCGGCGATCCGGCCAGGAGCCTGGGTCGACCTGAGGACCGAGTTCGGGAGGAGGTCGGTCGTCTGGTGGGTCAACGGCGCCCGCGTCTTCTCCGACGGGCGGGGCGTGTCGCGCGGCTGGCGCGCGTACCTCATCGTCAACCTGTCGGTCTCCGCCGGCCGCTACCACCCGGCGCCCGGCCCGGGCCAGACCGAGATGTCGTACGAGGTGTCCGAGCTCCGGGTGTACCGGAGCTAGCCCCCTCCCGCAGGGCCCCTCCCGCTCCCCGGGCGGGCGTCTGCCGACCCGCCGATAATGGGTGCCGTGGACCCGCCGCGCAGCACGACCAGGGCGAAGGCCACGGCCCGGCCCCAGGGGTCCGGCCTGGCGTTCTGGCCGTTCGGCGTACGGGCGGCCGTGCTCCTGGCCCCCGTCCTGCTGGTCGTCCTGGCCGTCGCCTGGGGTGCCGCGCGGACCTGGCTGGGTATGGAGTCCGTGTCGGCCGGGTGGGTCCTGCTGGCCATCGTCGCCCTGAGCCTGCTGCCCGTCCTGCTGGTGGTGCTCAGCGGGGTCGCCTCCGGCGGCGGGACCGTGGAGCTGGGCACCGTCAAGATCGCCCTCACGGCGGCGGCCGGGTCCCGGCGCGGCCTGGCCGTCCCCCGGAACGTGGTCCCCGAGCGGGGCGTCCCCCTGGCCGGCCCCGGCGCGGCCGAAGCGGTCACCTCGCTGCGGGGTCTGCGCGGCGCCGAGGTCGTCATCGTCGACCTGGAGGACGGCCACGCCTGGTGGGAGCACCGGCTGCTGCTCCTGTGCGCCGCGGCCGCCCGGCTCGGCCGGCCCGCGGTGGTCGTCTTCACCGCCCAGCGGGAGGGCGGGCCGGGCCGGTTCGTCGGCTGGGCGAGCCCGGCCGACCTCCTCCAGCGCCTCCAGGACGGCGACCCGGACCTGCGCAAGGCGTACCTGGAAGCCTCCGGCCAGGCCGCCGGGGTGCGGCTCGCCGAGGCGTCGGGGCCGGCGCCGTCGGCACGGCTGATGAAGGAGCTCGGCCTGGAGGGCGCGCGCCGCCTGACCCATCCGCCGCCGCGCGAAGCCCTCAACCCGTTCCTGGAGGAACAGCTGCTGGCCCGCGGCCTGGACCGGTTCGACGCGGCGCCCGAGGAGATCGACGTCCCGCGGCTGCTGGCGCTGTTCACACCGGTGCTGCACACGCGGGCGCTGGAACGATCCGACGACGACGCGGCCTGGCTGCGCGCGGCCCTCCTCGACGAGGGCGAGTACGTCGCCTTCACCGACGCCGGCCGCTACACGGGGATCATGTCGGGGGCCGCCGTGGCCCGCGCGGCGCTGCTGGCGCTGCTCCCGCCGGGGGCGTAGCCGCCGGACGGGCGGAGCCGGGCCGGATGGGGGATGCTGATCCCATCGCCAACTCCGGTTGATGCACGGCATCCCGGCCCCGGCACTCCCGCCTTCGATGACGTCCCATCGAGGTATTCGATGAAGCCGAAACCTTTCGCCAAGGTCGCCGCCCTGCTGTGCGGCCTCGTCCTGATGGGCTCGACCCCGGCCGCCTTCGCTCTCACCCCCGCGGCCTCGGCGAAGTCCGCCGTCTGCCCCACGCCCGATCCTCCGCCCGGCACGGGCTCCCGGATCAGCGCCGCCGACGCCGACGCCCTCGTCCGTGCCCACAACGACGCACGCCGGGCGGCCCTCCAGCAGTACAACCCCGGCCTCGCCCTGACCTCCGTCACGTGGAGCCCCAAGCTCGCCTGCGACGCCCAGGCCTGGGCCGACGATCCGGATTCCATCAAAGACGGCAAAGCCGTTCACACCCCCCGTGAGGTGAACGGCAACGAGGGCGAGAACCTCTTCAGCGCCTGGCCCGGGCCGGCGCGTCCGACGATGGCGATGGACCCCTCGGTGGGCTTCGGCTGGATGGCGGAGAAGGCCAAGTTCGATGCGGACGGCAACCCCCTGATCGACGGCACCAACAACAAACCCTGGGGCCACTACTCCCAGATCATCTGGATGTCCCCCGCAACGCCCACCACCGCGATCGGCTGCGGTGTGAAGGAGGCGTGTCGCTGAAGGACGACGACGGCGTGTTCCACACGGGCTGGAACCTGGTGTGCCGGTACGCCGCCGCGGGCAACATCGTCGGGCAGCGGGCCATCCCGGCCGGCAGCGTCAACCCGGTTCCTCCCGTGCCCCCGCCGCCTCCGGCGCCCACCCGGCCCTTCCGCGGCACCAGCGCGGTCTCGCAGCGCGACGGCCACCTGGACGTGTTCTGGATCGGTCCCGACGGGTCGGTGCGGTCGCAGTGGTGGGACGCCGCGGGTGGCGCGTGGGCCGGGCACGGCTCGTTCGACATCGCCCCACCGGGCAGCGCCGCCCCGCAGTAGCGGGCGGCGGGCCGGCCCCGGCGGCACCGACGCGGCCACCGGGGCCGGCCCCTGCCGTCAGAACGGCCCCGCCGAGCCGTCGGCCTCCACCGACACCACCCCCGGCAGTGCGGCCACGTCCGCGACCTGTTCCGGGCTGAGCCGGGCCGCGAAACCGTTCAGCGCGTGGTGGTAGTAGCGGTCCGGCCGCACCCCGCCTACCTGTGCCGCCACGGCGGCCGGATCGACGCCCCGGCGCACGGTGACGATGTACGAGGGCCAGTCGGCCGGAGCCGCCCGCGGCGCTGGCTCGCGCACGGCGGCGGCGCTCGCGGCGGCGGTGGACAGGGGCAGGACGGCGACGGCCGCCAGGACGGCGGCGGCCACGGGCAGGGCTCGGCTCACACGGTTGCGCATGCGGCGAGGCCACCACGCGCGAAGGGGCCGGTCAACGACGCGGAGGGGTGTGGCGGGGGCACGTTGCGCCGTCCGGCCGCGCGCTCCCTGGTGTGGCGGCGGGCCGTACGGGTGGACTTGCCGGGACCGCCCCGCCCGCGCACGCCGGGTGCCGGGGGCGGGCACGACCCGTGCGGCCCAAGGGGGCAAACCTTTCTGTGGTGGTGCCGGCGGCCCGCCCAGACGCGGTCGTGGGGCGGATGGGCCGGGCGGGGGCCACGGGGTCAAGGCGAACCGGAGTGCGACCCGATGGAAGGGAAGGCCGCCCCCGCAGAGGTCCTCGTCGTCGCGGGGGCGGCCTGCCCACGCCGACGTTCCCGCCCCCCCAGGGAGTCCCTTCCATGCGCCTGCTCGCCCGTCTGGCCGCCGCCGCCCTCCTCACCGCGACCCCGGTCACGGCCGGAACGGCCTCGGCCGCCGGCCCGGAACCGACCCCGGCACCCCTGCACACCTCGGCGAACGCCGTGCCCGGCCAGTACATCGTGACCCTGGAGAAGGGGGTGGACGCGGCGAAGGCGGCACAGAAGCTCGGGCTGAAGCCGACGTTCGTCTACGGCTCGGCGCTGAACGGCTTCGCCGCCCCGCTGACCCCGCTCCAGCTGACGGCCGTCCGCAGCAGCCCGGGGGTGAAGGCGGTCGAGGAGGACGCGAAGGTGCAGTCCGTTCCGACGCCGTCCGCCGCGGCGGGCGTGCGGGCCCCGGCGTTCTCGTGGGGCCTGGACCGGATCGACCAGCGGAAGCTGCCGCTGGACAACGACTTCAGCACCCAGGGCAACGGCGCCGGGGTGACCGCCTACATCCTGGACTCGGGCATCGACCTCAACCACTCCGAGTTCGGGGGCCGCGCCAGGGCGGGCTTCGACGCGATCGGCGACGGGTGGGGCGGCATGGACTGCCAGGGTCACGGCACGCACGTCGCCGGCACCGTGGCCGGTGCCACGTACGGGGTGGCGCGCAAGGCGAACCTGGTGAGCGTCCGGGTCCTGGGGTGCGACGGCAGGGGCGCGTGGTCGGGGATCATCGCGGGCATGGACTGGATCGCGAAGAACGCCCGGCAGCCGGCCGTGATGAACGCCTCCCTGGGCGGGGACAGGTCCCAGGCGGTCAACGACGCCGCCACCGCCGTGTCCGACGCGGGTGTCCTGCCGGTCATCGCGGCGGGCAACTCCTCGATCGACGCCTGCAACGTCTCGCCCGCCTCGGCGGCGCGCGTGCTGACGGTCGGGGCGACCGACCGGTTCGACCAGGAGACCGCCTTCTCCAACTACGGCCGGTGCCTCAGCCTCTACGCCCCCGGGCAGGACATCGTCTCGGCGAAGCTCGGCGGCGGCAGCGTGGCCCTGAACGGTACGTCCATGGCCGCGCCGCACGTCGCGGGTGTCGCCGCGCTCTACAAGGCGGCCCACCCGACGGCCGCCCCGGCGGAGGTCTACCAGTTCCTGGACAGCGGCTCCACCAAGGACATCGTCACCAACATCGGCGCGGGCAGCCCGAACAAGCTGCTGTTCACCGGCGGTCTGTGACGGGTCAGAGCGTACGGACGAACTCGGCCCAGGCCCGCGCGCGGAACACCACGTGCGGGCCTTCGGGCTGCTTGGAGTCCCGGACGGGGACGAGGTCGGCGTGCGCGTCGCAGACCTCGACGCAGTCGCCGCCGTCTCCGCCGCTGTGGGTGGACTTCCGCCAGGTGGCCATCTCGACGCAGCTTCCGCCACTGCCATCGCTGTAGCTCGACTTGTGCCAGGTGGCCGCTGACAGGTCGTACTCAGGCATGGTCGTCATGTGCGTATTCCTCCGCCGCGGACTCGATCATGGCCAGTGACTTGCTGGGTGACAGCGCGCTAGCCGTGAGGAGATCGTAGGACAGGGAGTGGCGGGCTGCCGTGGCCGGATCGTCCAACAGCTGTCCTGTGCCGTTCCCTTGGAGGTAGGCCAGAGGCGGAGCGTTCTCGAAGGACATCAATTGGAGGAAGCCTCCGACTGACGCATGGGCGCCCACGCTGAACGGGAGTACCTGGACGATGATCCGGCGCGCCCGGATCAGATCCGCGATGTGTTTTAGGGCATCGGCCATTACGCTCCGTCCGCCCACGACACGTCGGACCACCGCCTCGTCGAGCACGAACCACAACAGTGGCGTTGTTGCATCAGCGAGGAGCTTGGCGCGGTCCAGACGGGCCTCGGTCAGTTCATCGATAACGGTTTCCGGCGCGGTCGGCTGGTATGCGCGGAAGATCTCCCGCGCGTAAGCCTCTCGCTGGAGCAGCCCCGGCATGACCAGGGGTGCGTACTCCCGAATAGTCAGTGCTTCGGCCTCCGCCTCAGCCGCCTCCACGAAGTGTTCGGGGTACTTGGACTTCCCCTGCTTCCCGCAGTTGCGGGTGAAGAACCCGTCCGTGCCCAGCACCTGGTCTATGGCCGTGGCGAGTTCGAGGGTGATGCGGCGGGTCCCGTTCTCCATCTGGCCGACGTACGAGCCGCTCACGAAGAGCTTCTCGCCCAGGCCGGCCTGGCTCATGTCGCGGCGTTCGCGGGCCACGCGGAGTTCGGCGCCGAGGAGGGCGCGGGGTGAGGAGGGGTCGAGGGGCTTTCCTGGCATGGCAACTCCTGCTCCAACAGCTGTGGTTGCTGTGGTTGACCTCCTTGAAGGCCATCGAGCGCGCAACCACTCTGTGTAGAGGACCTGAATACTCAGAGTGGAAAGGTGACATGTCATGGTGCTCACGCCCCAGGAGCGGATGCGGGCGGCCGAGGAGGCCGTGCGGCAGCTGAGGGAGTCCCTGGAGGGGGTCGGGGTCACCTTCCCCTCCCTCGACGTGGACGGGGTCTCCGCCGCCGGTGCCTACGGGCTCCCCCTCGTGGACCTCGGCCGCTGCAACCTGGACACCGCCCTGCGGCTGGCGGCGGTGCTGTACGAGCGGGCCGGGGCCGGGGCGTGAGCGAGCCGGTCGAGGCGGCGGAGTTCGCCTTCGAGCTGGGGTGGAGGCTGCGCGGGCTGGAGGCGGCCCTCGGCGGCGGCGGGTGGCGGCGTACGGGCGCGGGGCTGTCCGTGAGGGTGCGGCCGGACGGGGGCGGCGGGACGTGGACGGCGGTCGGGGACGACGGGCGGCGGAGGGTCGCGCGGACGGCGGGGTCGGCGGACGAGGCGACGGCGCAGGTGCAGGAGGCGTTCGGGGTGGAGGGGTGGCGGCCGCAGCCGCCCCCGCCGCCGGGGTGGCAGCGGTTCACGCTGCTGCACCGCCCGGCCGGGGAGTGCCCGCCGTACGGGGACCCGCGCTACGACCGGATCAAGGCGGAGCCGCCCCGGGGATGCGTGGCCGAGGAGGTCGGCGGGGGCTTCGGGCTGCGCTGCGAGCGGCCGGGGGAGCGGCTGCTGGACGCGGTCGCGGCGACGTGCGCGGAGGTCCGGGAGGGGTACGGGCTGCTGATGTGCGATCTCGGCGTCGAGAAGGTGCAGGAGTGGGCGGAGGACGGGCCGGACGGGTGGGGCGCGGAGATCGTGGGCCAGCTGCTGCTGATGGCGGCCGAGCGGGGGCCCGCGCTCGGGTACTCCGTGGAGGACCTGGCCGGCTTCCTGCGGGTGGCTGCCGGGTCCGTCCGGTGAGGGCCCTGACCGTATGGCATTTCGAATGCCATAGTGGTGTCATGGCTGACGAGACCGGGTTCCTCCCAGGAGACGGACCCACCAGCGGTATCTCGGTATCGCTCACGGCCGGCACCTTGCAGGCGATCCGTGACCGGGTGGGCAAACGAGGGGTCTCCGCCTATCTGGAGCGGGCCGCACAGCGCCAGATCGAGCTGGACAAGCTGGACGAGCTGATCGCCGACTTCGACCGGGTCAACGGGCCGGCCGACCCGGAGGCCGTGGCCGCTAAGCGTGCCGAACTCACGGGCCGGTCGCCGGGGGCCGGGGCTGCCGCGTGAGCGGTGCCCTGGTCCTCGACAGCGAGGGTCTGGCGAAGGCGGTGCAGCGGGACACCGGGGTCCACGAGTGGGTGACGGCAGCACGAGCCGAGGGCCTCCTGGTCGTGACGTCGGCCGCCGTTCTGGTCGAGGTCATCCATCCGGAGGTGAACGATGCCGCGCTGAAGTGGACGCTTTCCTGCCTGCGCGTGGAGCCCGTCACGCAGGCGGTGGCGCAGTCCGCCGCCGCTCTGCTCAGGGATGCCGGGCTGCACGGCCACAAGCACGCCATTGACGCCATGCTGTGCGCGACCGCCCTGGCGCTGCCGGGCCTCGTGACGATCCTGACGTCCGACGTGGAGGACATCGAGCTGCTCACCGCCGCGCACGGCCGCATCGTGGCCCGGAAGGTCTGAACCGCCGGGCGGGCAGGTCAGGCCAGGGCCGGTTGGCCGGTGGTCTGGCCGGGGGGACCCGCCGGCTCCGGCGGGGCGGTGTTCAGTTCGTCCAGCATGCGGCGGGTGAAGCCGAAGAAGTACGTGGCCGCGAAGCCCGTCAGGTAGCCGACGGCCAGGCCGCCCGCGTAGACCGCGAGAGCCGCGGCCATCCCCCGGGTGCCTTCCAGCAGGGGGAACAGGGCCCAGCCCGAGGGGCCGATGGCGGTGGAGCCGAAGGCCACGCCCAGCTGGTTGAACAGGCCGATGAACGCCCCGCCGGCCGCGCCGCCGACGCAGGCGGTGACGAACGGGCGGCCCAGCGGCAGCGAGACCCCGTAGATCAGCGGCTCGCCGACGCCGAGGAGGCCGGCCGGGAGCGCGGAGCGGATCGTGGCGCGCAGGGAGGGGTTGCCCGGGAGGCGGCAGTAGACGGCGAGGGCCGCGCCGACCTGGCCGGCGCCCGCCATGGCGAGGATGGGCAGCAGGACGGTGTAGCCGGACCGTTCGATGAGGGTGGTGTGGATGGGGATCAGGGCCTGGTGCAGGCCCAGCATCACCAGGGGGAGGAAGAGCCCGCCCAGGACCAGCCCGGCGACGGCGCCGCCGGTGGCGAGCAGGCGGTCGGCGAAGGTGCCGATGCCGGCGGAGACGGCACCCGCGAGGAACATCAGGCCGTAGAGGGTGACGAGGCCGGGGACGAGCACGGTGAGGGTGGGGGTGACCAGCACGTCCAGGGCCTGGGGGACCCGTCGGCGGCACCACCGTTCGACGTGGACGGCGAGCAGGGCGGCGGCGAGGGCGCCGAGGACCCCGCCCTGGCCGGGGGAGAGGTGCCGTCCGAAGACCTCGGTCTTCGCGACGCCGGGGAAGACGATGACGGCCGCGACCGCCCCGCCGAGGACGGGGGTGCCGCCGAACTCCTTGGCGGTGTTGTGGCCGACGAACACGGCGATCAGGGCCATGAACGCCGAGCCGATCGCGGTCAGCGCCGGGACCAGGGCCGGGACCCAGCCGAGGTTGGCGAGCAGCCCGCCCAGGCCCGCGACGATCCCGCAGCCGATGAGCGCGGGGATCAGCGGGACGAAGACGTTCGCGATCCGGCGCAGGAACAGTTTGAACCGGGTGGCGTTGCGGGCGGTGCGGGCGTCCTTCAGGGCCGCGCCGCGGGCGGCCAGTTCCTGCGCCGTGACGGGCCGCGCGGGCGCCGCCGTCCGCGCGTCGGCGAGCAGGGCCTCGAACGCGGTGGTGACGCGGGCGACGGCGCCGGGCCCCAGCACGATCTGGTAGGTGTCGTCCTCCACCACGCCGAGGACGCCGGGCAGGGCCCTGAGCGCGGCGTCGTCGACGAGGGCGCGGTCGTGCAGGCCGATCCGCAGGCGGGTCATGCAGTGCGCGACGGAGCCGATGTTGTCCGGGCCGCCGACCAGGGGCAGGATCGCGGCGGCGGTGGCGCGGTTCGTGTCAGGGGACATGCGGTCGCCTTGCTGTGCGTGCGGGAGCTGCGGGAGCGGAGGTCAGCGGGCGGCGGCGAGGGCGTCGCGGAGGTGGCCGCCGGAGGCGGTGAGGAGGCGGGCGGCGGTGGGGGCGTCGACTCCGCCGAGGAGGACGAGGACCGCGTCCTTGACCTCGCCGCCGGTGGCGGTGAGCGCGGCCTCGATCTCGGCGTCGGGTGCGCCGGTGGCCTGGGCGACGATGCGGCGCGAGCGGGCGCGCAGCTTCTCGTTGGTGGCGCGTACGTCGACCATGAGGTTCCCGTACGTCTTGCCGAGGCGGATCATCGTCACCGTCGAGATGAGGTTCAGGACGAGCTTCTGGGCGGTGCCGGCCTTCAGCCGGGTGGATCCGGTGAGCAGCTCGGGGCCGACGACCACCTCGATGCCGTGTTCGGCGGCGGCGGCGAGGGCGGAGCCGGCGTTGCAGGACAGTCCGACGGTCAGTGCGCCGCGGGTGCGGGCGAACTCGACGGCGCCGATCGCGTAGGGGGTGCGGCCGGAGGCGGAGACGCCGACGACGGTGTCGTCGGCGGTCAGGGCGAGGGCGGTGAGGTCCTCGGCGGCCAGTTCCCGGGAGTCCTCGGCGCCCTCGACGGCCGTGACCAGGGCGCCGGGGCCGCCCGCGATCAGGCCGACGACCTGGGCGGGGTCGGTGTTGAAGGTGGGCGGGCACTCGCTGGCGTCCAGGACGCCGAGCCGGCCGGCGGTGCCCGCGCCCGCGTAGACGAGGCGGCCGCCGCGGGCCATCCGTTCCGCGATGGCGTCGACGGCCGCGGCGATCTGCTCCAGCCGTGCGGCGACGGCGGCCGGGACGCCGGCGTCCTCGGCGTTCATCAGCCGGGCGATCTCCAGGGTGGGGAGCCGGTCGATCTCGGCCAGCTCGGGGCGGAAGGCCTCGGTGGTGAGGGTGTCGAGCTGGGCGCGGAGGTCGGCGTGCGCGGTCATGGCGGGCTCCTGCGGGCGGTGGCTCGGCGGGCGCCGGGGCTTCCCCGGTGTGGGAGCCATGGTGCACCGGTGGCGGCCGGGGCGCGGTGCACCGGGCCGGGGGCGGTGGCACGGCCTCCCCTTTTGGGGCGGTGAGGGGTCAGAATGAGCCCATGGACCCCCACGCGACCCCCCTGGAACAGGCGCTGCATGTCGCCCGTGCTCTGGTTCTCGCCGACCTCGCCGCGGGTGAGGTCGCCGACGCCGATGTCGTCTCCCTCGTCGAGGACTCGGTCACGCACCGCCGGTGGTGGGTGGAACAGTGGCCGGAGGGGGTCGACTACCTGGCCGGACTCGTCGCCCAGGACGTGAAGGACGCCCTGCTGGAGAAGTACGGGCGCTGGCCGCTGTGCCCGGTGTGCGAGCACGGGGATCCGCACGCGCTGGACGTGGAGCCGGAGCTGGGCCCCGATCCGCACTGGGTGTGCTCGGAGGCCGGTGTGAAGGTGGCGGCGGTGGGCGGTCTCGGCCCCGTCTTCCACCCGGGCCGGTGAGCCGCCGGTGACGGTGTACATCGACCCGCCGGTGTGGCCGGGGCACGGCCGCATGTGGTCGCACATGGTCAGCGACGTCTCGTACGAGGAGCTGCACGCCTTCGCGGCGGGCATCGGCTGCCCGCCGCGGGCCTTCGAGCGGGACCACTATGACGTGCCGTCGCACCGGTACGCGGACGCGGTGGCGGCGGGGGCGGTGGAGATCGGCAGCAAGGAGCTGGTCCGCCGGCTGACGCAGGCGGGCCTGCGCCGGCCGAAGGGCCGCCCGGCCCCGGCGGCATAGGCCCGGCGGCCTCCTACGCGGGGGCGGGGGTCCGCTGCGCCGGGGTGTCCGCCGACGCGGCGACCACGCGGGTCGCGCCCGCTCCCGTGCGGCGGTCGATGCGCAGGGCCAGGAGGGTCAGGGCGATCGCGGTGACGGTCATGGCGGCGCCGGCCCAGGCGGTGGCGGCGTAGCCGTGGCCGGCGTCGATGACGGCGCCGCCGAGCCAGGGGCCCCCGGTGTTGCCGAGGTTGAAGGCGGCGGTGGTCGTGGCTCCGGCGAGGGTGGGGGCGGCGCCGGCGACGTTGAAGGCGCGGGCGTTGAGGGCCGGGGCGGTGAAGAACGCGGAGACGCCGAGCAGGAAGGCGAGCGCGACGGCCGCCGCCTGGACGGAGGCCAGCAGGGCCAGGGCGGCGAGGAAGGCGGTGGAGGCGGTGATGCCGCCGGTCATCACCGCGAAGAGGCGGCCGTCGGCGATCCGGCCGCCCACGGTGGTGCCGACGAGCGCGCCGACGCCGAAGAGGGCGAGGACCCACGGGACCCAGGCCGAGTCCAGTCCGGCCACGTCCGTGAGCAGCGGTGACAGGTAGCTGAAGGCGCAGAACACGCCGCCCGCGGCGAGGGCGGTGACGGCGACGGCGAGCCACACCTGGCGGTCGCCGTAGATGGAGAGCTCACGGCGCAGGCGGGGCTTCTCGGCGGGCAGCGGGATCTTCGGGATGAGCGCCAGGATGCCGGCGAGGGCGACGGCCGAGGCCGCGCCGACCGACCAGAACGCCGAGCGCCAGCCGAACTGTTCGCCGAGGAAGGCGCCGGCGGGCACGCCGAGGACGTTGGCGATGGAGAGGCCGCCGATCATGACGGACATGGCGCGGGCGCGCTGGTCCTTGCCGACCATGGCGATGGCGACGGCCGCGCCGACGGCCCAGAAGCCGGCGCAGGCGAAGGCGGAGACCACGCGGGAGGCGAAGAGGAACCCGTACGAGGGCGCCAGCGCGCCCGCGACCTGGCCGAGCCCGAAGAGGCTGATGAGGGTGACGAGGGTGGTGCGGCGGGGCAGGCGCAGGGTGGCGACGGCCAGCAGCGGTGCTCCGACGACCATGCCGATCGCGAAGGCGGATATCAGCAGGCCCGCCCGCGGGATGGAGACGCCCATGTCCTCGGCGATGGGCGGCAGGAGCCCGGACAGCATGAATTCGCTGGTGCCGAGCGCGAAGACGGACAGGCCGAGGACGTAGACGGCGACGGGCATGCGGGAACGGGTGTTCGCTGAGGCTGGGGGCATGCCTCTCACGAACCGGACCGGAGGCGGCCGCATTCCCGGTGGTGCCGCGCGTGTGTCAGGTCAGGGCGGCCAGCTCGGCGGCGAGGTTGCGGCGGGCGGGGGCCTCCCAGTGGGCGGTGCCGTACGGGGTGCGGAAGAGGCGGGGCAGGCCGAGGAGCTGGCGCAGGACGGCGGCGCGGCCGGTGCGGAAGGCCTCGTCGGGGACGAAGGCGTACTCGGCGCGGACGGCTGCGGCGTAGGCGGCGTACGCGCCGGGGTCGTCGGGGTCGTCGGGGTGGCCGGCGAGGACGGCGAGGTCGGCGTCGCAGAGGGCCTCGCCGTTGGTGTCGCCGGGGGCGGGGTCGTGGGTGACGGTCAGCCGGACGAGGCGGGCGACCTCGGCGGTGCGGGCGGCGTCGATGCCGAGCTCGGGGAGGGCGCGCTCGGCGAGGGCGGCGCTGCGCTCCTCGTTCTCGGAGCGGTCGGGGCGGTAGACGGCGTCGTGGAACCAGGCGGCGAGCTCGACGGCGGCGGGGTCGGCGGCGTGCGCGGCGAGGACGTCGATGCGGGCGAGGACGTCGGCCAGGTGGGCGGTGGTGTGGTACCGGCGCTGGGGCTCGGCCCAGGCGGTGAGGAGGCGGTCGGCGTAGGGGGCGGGGTCGCGGCCGGCGCCCGCGGCCGCGGCGGTGGCCGCCCAGCGGCGGCGCAGCGCGGCGGCCGTGGCGGGGTCGGTGCCGGTGTCCGTGCGTGTTCCCGCGTCCGCGCCCGCGTCCGTGCCCTTGTCGGTGTCCATGCGGACATTGTGCGGGTGGCGTGATGGTGCTGGTGGAGCGCGGGCCGGGGCCCGTACCCTGATATTGGACTAGACCTATTTTCCCTATGTTCCGAAGGATGGGATCACATGAGCAACCGTGCGCTCCTGGAGGTGATCGCCCTCGACGTGGAGGACGCGGTCGCCGCCCAGGCGGGTGGGGCGGACCGACTCGAACTGGTCACCGACATGGCCGCCGACGGGCTCACCCCCTCGCGCGAGACCTTCGCGGCGATCCGGTCCTCGGTCGACATCCCGCTGCGCGTGATGCTCCGCGGGACGGACGGGTTCGCGGCGGGCGACGTCGCCGCGCTGGCCGGGGCGGCGCGGGAGCTTCGGGCGGAGGGGGCGCAGGAGTTCGTCCTCGGGTTCCTGCACCCGGACGGCAGCCCCGACCTGGCGGCCGTCGAGGCGGTCCTGGCGGAGCTGGACGGCTGCCGCTGGACCTTCCACCGCGCGATCGACCGCGCGGCCGACCGGGACGGGCTGCGCAAGGCGCTGGCCGACCTGCCCGGGCTGGACACGTACCTCACGGCGGGCTCCGCGGCCGGGGTCGCCGAGGGGCTCCCGGTCCTGCTGGCGGAGGCCGCGCGGACCGGCGAGCCGGGGTACGGGCCGCGGATCCTGGTCGGCGGCGGGCTCACGCTGACGCACGTGCCGGTGCTGAGGGAGGCCGGCATCGACGGCTTCCACATCGGCGGCGCGGCCCGACCCTCCGGGTGGGACCGCCCGGTGTCCGCGGCCGCGGTCGCGGAGTGGCGGGCGGCGCTGGGCTGACGGGGCCGGGTGCCGCTGCGCGGAGCCTCTCCCCGCCCGGCCTTCGTCCGTTTCCCCGGTCAAGCCCCGGACCCCGTACCGTGCGCTCCGCGCCCGGTGCGCCCACACGCCGCGCGGGCTGGACGTGCGCAGCACGTTCCAGCCCCGCGCAGCGGGCGGGCTCCGCTACGCCAGGGCCGCCGGCAGGGGCGCGGCGTGGTGGGCCGTGAGGCCCGAGACGGCCCGGGTGAGGCAGACGTACAGGCGGCGCAGCCCCGTCCGCTCGTCCGGCTCGCCGTCCACGATCGCGGCCGGTTCGTCCAGCACCACGTAGTCGTACTCCAGGCCCTTCGCGAGGGACGCCGGGACCAGCGTCAGCCGGGACTCGGCGGTCGTCTCCTCACCCGGCGACAGGTACGGCAGGCCCTGCGCCAGCAGCGCCTCCGCCAGCACCGGGATACGGGCGTCGGCGGCGATCAGCCCGACCGACCCCTCGTGCGCGAGGAAGGCGCGGCACGCGCCGACCACGTCCGCCACCAGCCCGTCCGGGGACGAGGGGGACACCGTCAGCGAGCCCGGCGTCTCACGCACCGACGACACCGCGGCCAGCCCCGGCGAGATCTCCGGCAGCAGCCGCGACGCGTACGCGATCACCTCGCGCGGCACGCGGAAGCCCGCCGTCAGCTCCTCCAGCACCGCCTCAGGCTTCCCCAGGTGCGCCAGCGCCTCGGCCCAGCTGCGCGTCGCCCACGGCGTGGTGCCCTGCGCGAGGTCGCCCAGGACCGTCGCCGAGCCCGTCGTGCAGCGCCGCCCCACCGCCCGGTACTGCATCGGGGACAGGTCCTGCGCCTCGTCGACGACGACGTGCCCGAGCGAGTGCGTCCGCTCCACCAGGTCCGCGGCCTCGTCGATCAGCACCAGGTCCGCCGCCGACCACTTCGCCGACTTCACGCTCCGGAACGGCTTCGGCCACAGCAGCAGCTTCTGCTCCTCCTCCGTGAGCACCCCCTCGGCGTGCAGCGCCAGGAACTCCGGGTCCGACAGCAGCCGCAGCACCAGCTTCGCCGGCTCCACCTGCGGCCAGATCGCCTTGACCGCCGCCTTCACCGCCGCGTTGCGGGCCACCGCGTCCTGCACCCGGTCGTCCGGCGCCTCGCCCGCCTGCTCCATGCGGACGAGGACGGCGTGGGCGATGCGCTGCGGCAGCGCGTCGCGCGCGGCGCCGTAGCGGATGTCGCGGTTCTGGAGCTCGCCGACGATCTCCTCCAGCTCGTACGCCGGAACCCGCCAGCGGCGCGAGCCGCGGACCACCATCAGCGGCTCGGCGGGCGCGGTGACGTGCGAGCGGACCGCGCGGCGCAGCACCTCCGCCATCCGGGCGTCGCCCTTGACCACGGCGGTCGCGGCGGCGTCGGCGCCGCGGACCTCCAGGCCCGGGCGGGCGACGAGGTCGTCGACGGTGGCCTGCTGGACCTCCAGCTCGCCCAGGGCCGGCAGGACCTGCTCGATGTAGTGGAGGAAGGAACGGTTCGGCCCGATGACGAGCGTGCCGGTGCGGGCGAGCCGCTCGCGGTGCGCGTACAGCAGGTACGCGACCCGGTGCAGGCCGACGGCCGTCTTCCCGGTGCCGGGGCCGCCCTGTACGCAGACCGAGCCGGACAGGCCGGAGCGGACGATCTCGTCCTGCTCGGGCTGGATCGTGGCGACGATGTCGCGCATCGGGCCGACGCGGGGGCGCTCGATCTCCTGCTGGAGCAGCTTGCTGACGGCCGCCGCCTCGGCGGGGTCGGAGAGGTGCTCGTCCTCGTACGCGGTGAGGTCGCCGCCGGTGTACCCGAAGCGGCGGCGCAGTCCGACGTCCTGCGGATCGGCCTTGGAGGCGCGGTAGAACGGCTGGGAGACGGGCGCGCGCCAGTCGATCACCATCGGGTCGCCGTCGGCGTCGTGGACGTGGCGGCGGCCGATGTAGAACTGCTCGCCGCCGGCACCCTCGGCGAGGTCGGCGCCCGGGGCGTGGAGGTAGTCGAGGCGGCCGAAGAACAGCGGGGTGTGGGCGAGGTCGGCCAGGGCCTTGATGCGGTCGTCGATCTGCGCCTGGAGGACGGCGGCGTTGACCCAGTTCGCGGTGACGTCGCGGATGTCGAGCGCCTCCACGTCCTCGCGCATCGCGCGCAGCGCGGCCCGGGAGGCGGCCAGGTGGGCCCGCTCGCGGCCGAGGAGGCCGGCGGAGTCGGATGCGGCGGCCGTGCCGGACGCGGTGTCTTCGGGCGTGGTGTCGGGGGCGTGCGCGGGCACGGGACTGCCTCCAGCGGCTCGGTGCGGAACAGAAACCCACCGGTTTCCGTCCGGCAGGAGGCTCTCCCCGGTACGGCGGCGGGAGGCGGCAAGAGCGGAGATTTTAGTCAGCGGAAGGGAGTTGCGCGAATGGATTTGCGGGACGCCGGTTCCCGGCGGCCCCTGCCTCCGGACGGGTGTCATACCAGGGAGTGTCAGACCTTCGGCAGAGCCCTGGGGGGAAGCCATGGGACGTGAGGAGGAGCCGCAGGCCCCTGAGGTTGGCTCTCCGGACCGATGTGCGGAGCGCGCGGGGCGCGCACCATGGAGACATGAGCACCGCAACCTTCACCCCGTCCCGGGGCGGCCGCCCCAGCGGCGCCACCGCCACCTCCTCCCACCACTCCCGCCACCGCGTCGGCGACGCCCTGCGCGCCGTCAAGGTCTACGTGACGGCCGCCGTACGGGTCGTCGTCCTCGGCGAGTACTCCTCGGACGCGGGCGTCATACGCCGCTGAGCGGCTCCCTTGCGCCGGCCCCGGCCCGCCGGGGACGGGTACCGCCGATCGGCGGACGCGCACCGCGCTGACCTGCGGACGCGGCAGGTGGCCTGATCCCGGCGGAGGCCCCCCGACGATCCACTAGGGTCACGCGCGTGACCCGCAGCCCCGATCCCGACCGCTCGCCGTCGCCCCTCGCCGGCCTGCTGGTCACCGGGGCGCTCCTCACCCTCGGCGTCCTCTGCGTCGCCCTGCGCGTCCCGACCGCCGACGCCCTGCTCAGCGGCTTCTGCGCCGCCGACTGGCACCCGCCCGCCGGCTACCCGCCGTTCGCCGCGATCCTGCTCACCCCCGCCGCCTGGCTGCCCGCCGGCGTGCTCAAGGCCGTCCTCGTCCTCGGCAACGGCGGCCTGCTCGCCCTGCTGGTCCTGCTCTCCTGCCGCCTCGCGGGCGTACGGGCCCGGCCGGGCCCCGTCCTGGCCGCCACCATCGCCGGGCTGTGGCTGGAACCGCTGTTCCAGAGCCCGCTGCCCGGACAGATCAACCTCGCCCTGGCCTGCCTGACCCTGTGGGACCTGGGCCGGCCGCGCGCCGCGCTCGGCCGGGGCTTCGCCCTGGGCACGGCCGCCGGGATCACCCTGACCCCGGCGGTGTTCATCCCGTACCTGCTGCTCACCGGGCAGGTCCGGGCCGGTCTGACCGCCCTGGCCGGCTTCGCCGGTACCGCCCTGCTCGGCGCCCTCGTCCTCCCCGAGGCCTCCGCCGACTTCTGGACCCACCACCCGCCGGCGGCCGGCGGGGCCCCGCTGCTGCACTGGCAGCACCTGTGGGTGTGGGCCGTCCCCCCGCTCACCCTCCTGGCGGCGAGAGCGGCGAGAGCGGCGAGCGCGGCGAGCGCGCTCCGCCGCCGCCCCCGCCGCCCGGCGGCGGCCCGCATCCCCGCCCCGAGGCCGCCCCTGGGACGGGAGGACGCCGCCCGGGTCAGTCGCCCGCCAGCAGCTCGTCGGCGTCCATGATCCGGTACGCGTAGCCCTGCTCCGCCAGGAAGCGCTGGCGGTGGGCTGCGAAGTCCTGGTCGATCGTGTCGCGCGCCACGACCGAGTAGAACCGCGCCTCGTGCCCGTCCGCCTTCGGCCGCAGCACCCGGCCCAGGCGCTGCGCCTCCTCCTGCCGCGAGCCGAAGGTGCCCGACACCTGGATCGCGACCGTGGCCTCGGGCAGGTCGATGGAGAAGTTCGCGACCTTCGACACGACCAGCACGCTGATCTCGCCCTCGCGGAAGGCGTCGAAGAGCTTCTCGCGCTGCGCGTTGGAGGTCTCGCCCTTGATGACGGGCGCGTCCAGGTGCTCGCCCAGTTCGTCCAGCTGGTCGATGTACTGCCCGATGACCAGCGTCTGCTCGCCCTGGTGCTTGCGCACCAGCGCCTCGGTGACCTTCCGCTTCGTCGCGGTCGTGGCGCAGAAGCGGTACTTCTCCTCCGTCTCGGCCGTCGCGTACGCCAGCCGCTCCGACTCGGTGAGGTTGACCCGGACCTCGACGCAGTCCGCGGGCGCGATGTAGCCCTGCGCCTCGATCTCCTTCCACGGGGCGTCGAACCGCTTCGGCCCGATCAGGGAGAACACGTCCGACTCCCGGCCGTCCTCGCGCACCAGAGTCGCCGTCAGACCCAGGCGGCGGCGGGCCTGGAGGTCCGCGGTGAACTTGAAGACGGGCGCCGGCAGCAGGTGCACCTCGTCGTAGAGGATCAGCCCCCAGTCACGCGAGTCGAACAGTTCCAGGTGCGGATAGACACCCTTCCGCTTGGTGGTGAGGACCTGGTAGGTGGCGATCGTGACGGGCCGGATCTCCTTGCGCGTGCCCGAGTACTCGCCGATCTCCTCCTCCGTCAGCGAGGTCCGCTTCACCAGCTCGTGCTTCCACTGCCGCGCGGAGACCGTGTTCGTCACCAGGATCAGCGTGGTCGCCTTGGCCTTCGCCATCGCCCCGGCGCCGACCAGCGTCTTGCCCGCGCCGCAGGGCAGCACGACCACGCCCGACCCGCCGTGCCAGAACCCCTCGACGGCCTGCGCCTGGTACGGCCGCAGCGCCCAGCCGTTCTCCTCCAGCTCGATCGGGTGCGCCTCGCCGTCCACGTACCCGGCGAGGTCCTCGGCCGGCCAGCCCAGCTTGAGCAGCGTCTGCTTGATCTGCCCCCGCTCCGAGGGGTGCACGGCCACCGTGTCGGCGTCGATCCGGGCCCCGACCAGCGGGGTGATCCGCTTCGACCGCAGGATCTCCTCCAGCACGGGCCGGTCCGTGCTGGTCAGCACCAGCCCGTGGACGGGGTGCTTGGAGAGGGTGAGCCGCCCGTAGCGGGCCATCGTCTCGGCCACGTCGACGAGCAGCGCGTGCGGGACGGGATAGCGGGAGAACTCCACGAGGGCGTCGACGACCTGCTCGGCGTCGTGCCCGGCGGCCCGCGCGTTCCACAGGCCCAGCGGGGTGATCCGGTACGTGTGGATGTGCTCGGGCGCCCGCTCCAGCTCGGCGAAGGGGGCGATGGCCCGGCGCGCGGCTCCGGCGAGCTCGTGGTCGACCTCCAGGAGGAGGGTTTTGTCGCTCTGGACGATGAGGGGCCCGTTCACGCATGTCCCTTTCCGGCGGGGTGGCGGCCGCCCGGGCGCGGGCGGCCAAACCTCCAGTCTGCCGTACCGCCGGGGATCCGCGGGTCCCGCGCGGGGCGTCTACGCGCCGAGGTGGGGCAGCGGGCCGGCCGGGTACGGGGTCTCCACCGGCAGGAGGGCGCGGGCCGCGGCGGTGTCGCCGGCGCGGAGCAGGCCGTGGATCTCGCGGGCCAGCGGGGTGACGTCGCGGATGGAGACCGTCCACTCGTCGGCGTAGGCCCGCGACGCCGGGCCCGACAGGCCCAGCTGGAGGGACCGGTGGGGCAGCGGGTTCAGGTGCGGGTCGCGCTCGGGGTCCCACTGGACGCGGACCGGGGAGCGGGACAGGGTCGCCTTCCAGGCCTCGCGGTCCGCGTGCACGCCCGGCACGTAGTGGGACAGGCAGGCCTGGGCGAGGGCCCCGTCGAAGCCCTCGCGGCTGATCTCGACGGCCAGCACGGTCTCCTGGTCGGCCTTCGCGGCCCAGCCGCAGCGGTACATCATCCACAGGAACGACGGCTTGATCCACGTCATCCGCTCCCGCTTCCACGCCGCCGGGAAGCGGCCGTCGCGGGCCGCCGGCAGGCCGAGGGCGGGGGAGTACGCCTGGTACACCGTCACCGTGGTGGCGGTGTGGGCGGCGCGGACCTGGCGTTCGGGGATCCGGTGCCGGGGGCTCTGCGGGGGTGTTTCGGACATGGGATCAGGGTGCGACCCCCGCACCCCTTCCCGCCAGCGGTTTTCCCTCCCCGTGCGGCCCCGGACCGGCCCTCAGACCTGGTCCTCCTCCAGCTCCGCCACCCCCGTGATCCGGTGCAGGGCGTAGGTGCGCACCTCGTCCGCCGTGTGGTCGTAGCCGGTGACGAAGCCGCCCTCCACCCGGACCGGGGCGATCACCCGCTGGCTCGCAGCCCCCTCGGCGTTGACGTACCCGATCCACACCGCCGAGCCGGTCAGCGCCGCCGCCTGCACCGTGGCCAGGGTCTCCGCGGCGCTGGTGCGCGGCAGCTCGCCCGGCTCCGGTGCGGCCGACGGCCCGGCCGGCTCCTTGCGGACGGCCGTCGCCGCCAGGTCGCCCGCGCGCACCGCCCGTACCGCCGCGCCCAGCAGCGTCGCGTCCGGCACCGGCGGCCCGTCCGGGACCGGGACCGGCGCCGAACGCTCCGGGGTGCGGTACGCGGCGGCCCGCGCCACCAGCACGTCCCCCGTACGGGACTCCGCGGCCGGGGCGTACCCCATCGCCCGCAGCCCGTCGAGCAGCGCGCCCGGCTCCGCCTGCGCCGCCAGCACCGTCGGCGCCAGCCTGCGCAGCCCCAGGCCCGCCGAGCGCTTGTCGGCCAGGATCTCGCCCAGCATGGCGTCGTCGTCGCACCGCACGTACGAGGAGGCCGCCCCGACCCGCAGGTGCCCGTGCCGCCGCGCCACGTCGTCGATCAGGTACGCCAGCGGCTGCGGCACCGGGGTGCGGCTGTGCTCGGCGAGGAAGGCGTGCAGGTCGGAGGCGGTCTGCCCGGAGTCCAGCGCCCGGCGCACCGAGCCCGGCGTGAACCGGTACACCGTCGCCCCGCCCTTGGACTCCACGTCCGCGAGCACGGCCAGCACGTCACCGAGCGGACGCCGCAGCGGCCCGGGGGCCACCGCCGTCAGGTCGGCCTGGAGCAGCACGTGGTCCACCGGCTCCGGCAGCAGCGGGGCCAGCGGCGCCGCCGGGTCGCGGCCCTCCAGCAGGGCCCGCCCGAAGGCGCTGAGCGCGCCCCGGCCGGTGACGCCCAGCACTTCGGCGTCGTGCAGGGTCCAGTGCGCGAGGCGGGCGCGCAGGTCGCTCGTACCGCGCTCCGGGCGCTCCCACGCGAGCCGTTCGAGAAGGGCGTCCGGGTCGGGCGAGCCGCCCTCGGGCAGGGCGGCGAGGAGTTCGAGGACCCGGCGGCGCACCTCCGGCGCGGGCGAGCGGTCCAGGTCGGGGCCGAGCGCCGCGAGGGTGCGGCCCTTGGCGTCCTGCTCGCCCACCATCCCGGCGGTGCGGGTCGCCGCCAGCCAGGCCGAGGCAAGCGCCGACCACCGCTCGGCGGGCGGCCGTTCGCACCAGTCGTCGAAGGCGGGGGTGGGCGCGTACCGCTCGTCGGCCTCGCCGTCGCTGGCCAGCAGCCCGGCGGCGTAGGCGAGTTCGATCCAGAACGCGGCCGCCTGCTCGGTGGTGTCCAGGGTGGACGCGGTCCGCTTCAGGTCGCGTACGGCGAGCCCGCCCGCCCGCAGCACCAGCGGCCCGGTGTGCTCCCAGGACTTCACCAGCTCCTCGACGGTGGACAGCGCGGCCAGCGCCTGCCCGGCCGCGTTGGCGTCCACAAGCTGTGGACGGTGCTCGCGGTGCGCGCCCACCGGCGGCGCGACCGGCGCCGTCGCCCGGTGCGCGAGTCCGCCGCGCAGGTGCAGGGCCACCTCGCGGGGCAGCACGACGGTGCGCGCCGAGGCCGGCAGCAGCAGCCCCCGGTCGCGCAGCCAGCGCACCGGCGGCGTCGGATCCGGCGTCACCTCCCCGTACGGCGGCCCCCACACGAGCCGCCCCAGCACCTGGTGCGCCTCCGCCGGGGCCTGGTCCAGCAGCGCCGACATCCGCTCCGGGTCGGTGAACAGCCCCGTCAGGGCGGCCACCGCCGACACCGGGTCGTGGGTGGCGGGCAGCCCGGCGGCCGCGACGATCTCCTGGACCCGGGTCGGCGACATCCCGGACGTGGCCTCGGCGACGGTGGGGCCGAGCCCGGTCGGGGAGGGCCGCTGCGCGGAGGGGGCGAGCAGTTCCCGCGCGGTGCGGACCAGGCGCAGCCGGTCGTCGTCCCCCCACACCAGGGCCTGGTCGCGCAGCGTCCCCAGGGCCCGGGGGAGGGCGTCGCGGGCCGCGGCGTCCCTCGCGTCCTCGCCGCCGCTGCCGGTGAGCAGCTCCTCCAGCACGGCGTACGGGCAGGGGTCCGGGGCCACCGCGAGGGCTTCGGCCGTCTGGAGCGCGAACCGGTCCAGACGGTCCAGGGCGCGCACCACCGAGGCGCGGGTGCCGGCGCGGGTGGCCAGCTGGGTGATGTCGGCGGGCACCGGGTTCAGCAGGTCGGGGCGGGCGTGCAGCAGTGCGGCGAGCGCCGCGTCGTCGCGGGCGCGCAGGGCTTCGGCGAGGGAGCGCGGGGCGGGTGCGCCGGCGCCCGCGGCGCTGCTCGCGGAGCCGCTCCCGCTGCCCCCGGCCGTAGGTCCTGCTGCGCTTCCCGGAGTGCTTCCCTTCGGACTTCCCTCGGGCACGGTGGTCGCCTCCTGGTCACGTCGGCCGGTCGTCGGCCGGTCCCCATCCGGGCAACGGTATCCGTTGCGCCGACGGCCGCCGCACGCCCGCACGCGCTACCTTCTGGGGCGTGGGGATCGAGAGCGACCATCTGGTCTACGAATACCTGAGCCGGGTCGGGGACTTGGCGCAGCAGCGGCAGTTGTCGTCGGGGGACCGGATGCGGCTCGTGTCGGGGCTGCGCGACGAGATCGACCGGCGGCGCGCGCGGTTCGAGCCGGAGACGCCGGAGGCGGTACGGGCCGTCCTGGAGCGGCTCGGCACGCCGGAGGAGGTCCTGGACGCGGTGGGGCGGCCGACGGCCGCGGACGCCGCGGCCGTGCCGCCGGTCTCGGTGCCGGAGCAGCGCGGCAACCGGCGCCGCGCGGGCGCGAAGCGGGCCCCGGCCCCGGAGCCGCGGAACGTGCCGCCGCACCTGGCCGGGCTGGACGAGCTCGGCGCGTCGTCCGCGGACGGCGGCGAGCCGGACTGGTGGCGGCTGCCCGCCGCCGGGCGCGGGCCGCAGGTCGAGGGGTTCGCGGGCGGCATCGAGATCCCCGAGCTGTTCGGGCCGCCGCAGGAGGAGCCCGCGGCCGCCGCGCCGGCCGCGCCGCCGCCGGCCGGCGGCGGGCTGCGGCGCTACCTCCGCAAGCGCCGCGAGCGGCGGGAGGAGGCGTCGGCGCAGGCCCCCGGGGAGGCGGGGGCCGCCAAGGCGCCGCGCCCCCGCCCGCACGGCTTCCTCCTGCTGGCGGCGGTGCTGCTGGCCGTCGGGGCCCTCACCGGGTACTGGCTGCTGCTCGGCGCGGGCGCGCTGGTGGCGTACGCCTCCCGGGTGCTGGGGCCGCTGGAGCGCAAGTGGGTGGTCCTGGGCGTGCCCGCCGGGGTGTTCACGGTGGCGGTGCTGTGGCTGTGGGGCCGGACCACGGGACGGTGGGGCGAGCCGCTGCCCGACGCGCAGCTGGGGCCGGCCTTCCAGTCGATGTGGCCCACCCTGGCCCGCGCGGCGGGCGCCGTCCTGGCGGCATACCTGGCCTGGCGCAGCCGCCGGAGGTAGGCGCGGCGGAGCGTCCCGGAGCCGGATTCCCGCCCCGCCCCCGCCCCGTCCCCCTCACCCGCCCGGAGTGAAATGGACATAAGGATAAAAAGGCATGGAGGTGCCCTGAATTGACTGAATCGCTGACATCTCGCCAAATACCGCTATCCGATAAGCCAACGTCCGCTTAGCTTCCCGCGGGCCGCTGGAGTCTCGGCACAATGGCGCTATGACCTCCACCCCCCCACAGCTCACCGTCGGATTCGACCTCGACATGACGCTCATCGACTCCCGCCCCGGCATCAGGGCCGCCTGGCAGGCGCTCTCGGCGAAGACCGGGGCCCACATCGACGCCGACCTGGCCGTCACCCGCCTCGGACCCCCACTCGAGGAGGAGCTCGCCTACTGGTTCCCGGAGGAGCAGATCCCCGCGATGCGGGACCTCTACCGGGAGATGTACCCGACCTACGCCATCGAGCCGACGCCGGCCATGCCCGGTGCACGCGAGGCCGTCAAGGCCGTCCAGGCGCTCGGCGGCCGGGCGATCGTGGTCACGGCGAAGAACGAGCCCAACGCCCGCCAGCACCTCGACCACCTCGGGATAGAGGCCGACGCCGTCATCGGCTGGCTCTGGGCCGAGGGCAAGGCCGAGGCGCTGCGCGAGTACGGGGCGCAGGTGTACGTCGGCGACCACATCGGCGACGTGCGCGGCGCCCGGAAGGCCGGCGCCCTGTCGGTGGCGGTGACGACCGGCCCGTGCGCCGCGTCCGAGCTGCGCGAGGCCGGCGCCGACGTGGTGCTGGACGACCTCACCGCCCTGCCGGCATGGCTGGAGGCCTTCGCCCGCACCCGCGCGGCCTGAGGAAGGGGCCGGCCGGAACGAACCGCTGCGCGCGTCAGGCGGCCTGGGACTCCCGGGCCGCCCTGCGCTGCGCGGCGGCCGAGCGGAACACGCCCGCCGCGGAGATCGCGAAGCCCACGCCCATCAGCATGCACACCGCCCACGCGTACGACGGGAACGGGTCGGTGCCCAGGAACAGCGGCGCCATCGTCACCAGCGTCGCCACCGCGCCGACGATGAACACGATGCCGCCGGCCTTGACCAGTCCGTCGCCGGGCCGTGCCTCGTCGGGCCGTGCTTCGTCGGGGTGAGGAGTAACAGTCACCCCACCAGGGTAGTTCCCTGGCCGAAGCGGTGGAGCGGGAAGGACCGGGGAACGTCTTGTCACCCGTATCAGGACCATTAGCCTGGAGGAGGCGGGTCGCTGGACCCGCTGTACTGCTATCCGGAGCCGTTCACCTCGGCAAACCGGACCCGACGAGCACAAGGACAGAGGACGGACGTGCCTACCGGCAAGGTCAAGTGGTTCAACAGCGAGAAGGGCTTCGGCTTTCTCTCCCGTGACGACGGCGGAGACGTCTTCGTGCACTCGTCGGTGCTCCCCGATGGGGTCGACGCGCTCAAGCCCGGGCAGCGCGTCGAGTTCGGCGTCGTCGCGGGGCAGCGCGGTGACCAGGCGCTTTCGGTAGTCGTGCTGGAGCCGACGCCGTCGGTGGCCGCCGCCCAGCGGCGCAAGCCCGACGAGCTCGCCTCGATCGTGCAGGACCTGACGACCCTGCTGGAGAACATCACCCCCATGCTCGAACGCGGCCGCTACCCCGACAAGGCGCACGGCGCGAAGATCGCCGGTCTGCTGCGCGCGGTGGCCGACCAGCTCGACGTCTGAGCGTTCCCCCGCGCGTACGCCGGTGCCCCGCCGCTCCTCCGAGCGGCGGGGCACCGGCGCGTGCGGGGTGCGGCTACGGGAAGGCCAGCGCGTCCGGCCCGATGGCCGGAACCAGGCCCTCGGCGGCGGCCCGCGTCAGCAGTCCGCGGACGGCCGCGTAGCCGGCGTCGCCCAGGTCGGCGGTGAACTCGTTGACGTACAGCCCGATGTGCTGGTCGGCGACCTTCGGGTCCAGCTCCTGCGCGTGCGCACGGACGTAGGGACGGGAGGCCTCGGGGTCGTCCCAGGCCATCCGCACCGACGTGCGGGCCGCCTCGGCCAGCGCGCGCAGCGTGTCCGTGCCCAGCGACCGCTTGGCGATGATCGCGCCGAGCGGGATCGGCAGGCCGGTGGTGGACTCCCAGTGCTCGCCCATGTCGGCCAGGCAGTGGAGCCCGTACTCCTGATAGGTGAACCGGGCCTCGTGGATGACCAGTCCGGCGTCCACGCGCCCGTCGCGCACCGCCGGCATGATCTCCTGGAACGGCAGGACGACGACCTCGCCGACCCCGCCGGGGAGCACGTCCGCCGCCCACAGCCGGAACAGCAGGTAGGCGGTGGAGCGTTCGCTCGGCACCGCGACCGTCCTGCCGGTCAGGTCCAGCCCCGGCGCGCGGGTGAGCACGAGCGGGCCGCAGCCGCGCCCCAGCGCCCCGCCGCAGGGCAGCAGCGCGTACTCCTCCAGCACCCACGGCAGCACGGCGTACGACACCTTCAGCACGTCCAGCTCGCCGCGCTCGGCCATGCCGTTGGTGACGTCGATGTCGGCGAAGGTCACGTCGAGCGCGGGCGCGCCCGGGACCCGGCCGTGCGCCCACGCGTCGAAGACGAAGGTGTCGTTCGGGCAGGGCGAGTAGGCGATGTCCAGGGTGATCGGCGGGGTGCGGTCAGCGGTCGCGGTCATGGCGTTCTCCCCAGGTGACGAGTACGGGGCCCAGCGCGCGGAACCCGTCCGCGAGGGCGGCCAGGGCGTCCCCGATCCGCCAGGCGTCCCGGTCGCGCGGCCCGACGGCGTTGGACACGGCGCGGATCTCCAGCACCGGCAGCCCGTGCGCGGCGGCCGCCTCGGCGACCCCGAAGCCCTCCATCGCCTCGGCCCCGGCGAGCGGGTGCCGGGCGGCGAGCTCGGCGGCGCGGGCGGCGCTGCCGGTGACGGTGGAGACGGTCAGGACGGGCGCGAGGAGCGCCCCGGTCGCCTCCGCGGCCAGGGCGGCCAGCTCGGCGGGCGGAAGGTGCACGCTGCGGCCGAAGCCGAGCTCCTGCACGGGGACGAAGCCCTCGGGGGTCTCCGCGCCCAGGTCGGCGGCGACGAGCGCGTCGGCGACCACGAGCGAGCCGAGCGGGGCGGCGGGGGCGAACCCGCCGCCGATGCCGGCGGAGATGACGAGGGAGTACTCGGCCAGCGCGAGCGCGGTGGCCGTCGCGGCCGCGGCGGAGGCCGGGCCGACACCGCCGACGAGCACGTCGGCGGCGAGACCGGGCAGGTCCCGGCGGGTGACGGAGTAGTTGCCGGGCAGGGTGCGCGGCTCGGGCGTGACCGGATCCTGATGAGGGGTGAGACCGGAGGCCGCGGAGTCTGCCTCCGCGGCCACGGCGGTCACGATCAGCACGCGCACGCCGCGCCGCCGCCTAGTTGTTCTTCAGCTTGAGCTTGAAGGACCAGACGGCGAGGGGCTTGCCGTCCTCGCCGACCTGGACGAAGCTCAGCATCTTCGACTGGGGCGCCTCGCCCTGGCCGCCGGTCGCGAAGACGTCGGCGCCGGCGAAGCTGCGGTAGGTGTTCGAGGACGGCTCGGTGATCGGCTGGCCGTCGAGGACCGCCTGCCACTTCTTGCCGTCCTCGACGACCGCCGGCTCGACGCCGAGGCGCAGCGTGTCGCCGCGGCCGTACTCGATGGTCTTGGCGTCCTTGCGGGCGGTGAGGCACTCCTGGACCTTGTCCATGGAGAGCTCCTTGCCGTTCTCGCCGTTGTCGGCGCGGCACTCGGACTCGGCGGACACCGACGAGCTGCCGACGGTCACGGTCGCGAGCGGCGTCGGCTTGTCGCAGGCGGACAGGAGGAGGAGGCCGGCGGACACGGCTCCGAGGGCCGCGACGCTGCGGCGGGCCCTACCCGGGAAAAGCGGTGCGGTCATGAGCCGAAGGCTATCGGGCCGCTGGGCTGCGCCGCCGCACGGGGGTCCCACGGCGGCGCGCCCCTCCACCGACGGGGGTCTCAGGCCACGCGGGGGTGGGGGGAGCTCCGGCGGCGGTGGGGGGCGGTGAGGAGGCCCCGGAGGGCCATCACGGTGCCCAGGGCCACCAGCCCGGCCGCCACCGCCATGCCCAGGACGCCGTTCAGCGGCAGGGCGATGCCTATGCCGCCGCCCAGGACCCACGCCATCTGCAGCAGGGTCTCCGAACGGGCGAAGGCCGAGGTGCGGACGGCCTCCCTGACGTCGCGCTGGATCATCGCGTCCAGCGACAGCTTCGCCAGGGCCTGGCAGAAGCCGGCCGTGCAGGCCAGGGCGGCCACGAGCGGGGGGCTGAAGAAGGCCGCGGCCAGGATCGCCACCACCAGGGTGGCGGACAGCACGGCGGCCACGATGGCCTCCGGGGCCCGCGCCCGCAGCCACGCCCCCACCGCCGTGCCGCACGCGTTGCCCAGGCCCGCCGCGACGCCCACGATGCCGAGGGACACCGCCGCGCTGCGGCCGTCCAGCGGGTGCTCGCGCAGCAGGAACGCCAGGAAGAAGATCAGGAACCCGGACAGCGCCCGCATCGACGCGTTCGCCAGCAGCCCGCACAGCACCGGTCGGCTGACCGTCCGCAGCCCGGGCCGCTTCGAGTGCGCCTCGTGCGTGGACAGGCGGGCCCGGCGCTCGCCCTTGGCCTCGTCCACCTCGTGCGGCAGCTGGAACGCCGCGACGGTCCCCCACACGAAGATCGCGCAGGCCCCGTACAGCGGCCACGGCGGCCCGATCGCGTGCAGGCCGGCCGCCACCGGCGCCGCCGCGCCCGTCGCGAGGAGGCCCGCCAGCGTGACCCGGGAGTTCGCCTTGACGAGCGAGAACGCCGGCGGCAGCAGCCGCGGGACCACGGCGCTGCGGACGACGCCGTACGCTTTGGAGGCGACCAGGACGCCCAGCGCCGCCGGGTAGAGCGCCAGCCCGCCCGTCGCGACCGTGCCCGACATCAGCACCGCGAGCAGCGCCCGCGCCAGCATCGCGCACGCCATCGCCGCCCGCCGTCCGTGCGGCAGCCGGTCCAGCAGGGGGCCGATCACGGGGGCCAGCAGGGTGAAGGGGGCCATGGTGATGGCGAGGTACAGGGCCACCCGTCCGCGTGCCTCGTCCGTGGGAACGGAGAAGAACACCGTCGACGCGAGCGCGACGGTGATCATGACGTCGCCGGCGCCGTTGATGGCGTGCAGCTCGATCAGCCGCCCGAGCCCCGATTCCCCCGCTCCGTGGGCGTGCGTGACGCGCCGGATCCCGCGCGCCGTACCGGTGAACGGGAGGTGCAGGGCGCGCCCGACCGCCCGGCCGGCCCGCCTGGCCGGTCCCGAGCCGTCTGCGGACGACCGTGCGGGAGCCACCGTGCCATAGTGCCCCAGACGGCCCGCCGGGACCCGTCCCGGCGCGTCGGGCCGCCGCCGGGGGGTGGTCCGGGTGCCTCCGATGTCCGCGAATCGGACCTCGCATGTGGGCCGAAGCCGTCGGAGGAGGTAGCGTGCGTAGCGCGCCACCGGCGGTTGCTCTTGGCCGCGCGCCTCTTCGCGATCCCGCAGAATGGATCACATGGGGTGCGCCCGAGGCCGATCGGGGCGCGGACGTCGACGCGGCCCTCTGGTCCGCTCCGCCCGCGCTACGTACGGACGAGACCGACGGGTCGTTGTGGACGACAGTACGGACGGCGCACTCGTGAGACGGCGTAGGAGAGAACGAGACCTGTGAGTGCTGCGACGACGCGAAGCCGTACCCCGCGTACCCCCGCCCCCGACCGCCTGTGCGTCGAGGCCGTGGAGCTCGCCCGCGAGGCGGCCGAGGAGGCCGCCTACCCCGGTGTGGTGGGCGAGCACGTCTCGGTCGTGGCGGAGGGCGACCGGGTCGTCACGCACTTCTTCGAGTGCAAGGAAGCGGGCTACCGCGGCTGGCGCTGGGCCGTCACCGTCACCCGCGCGTCGCGCGCCAAGAACGTCACCCTCGACGAAACGGTGCTGCTGCCGGGGGACGACGCGCTGCTCGCCCCGGAGTGGGTGCCGTGGAGCGAGCGGCTGCGGCCGGGCGACATGGGCCCGGGCGACCTGCTCCCCACGGACGCGGACGACCTGAGGCTGGAGCCCGGGTACAGCGGCGAGGACACGGCCCCGCCGAACTCGGTGGTCTCGGCGGAGATGGCCGAGCTGGTGGAGGCGGAGGACGCCGACGTCACCGACCGGGTGGTCGTGCCCGCGCGCGGCTCGATCACGGCCGTGGCGGAAGAGCTGGGCATGCGGCGTGCGCGGGTGCTGTCCCGGTACGGGCTGCACACGGCCGCCGACCGCTGGGACGAGTCCTTCGGGGCGAAGACCCCGATGGCGCAGGCCGCGCCCGCCTCGTGCGTGTCCTGCGGCTTCCTGGTGGCCATCGGGGGCTCGCTGGGGCAGGCCTTCGGGGTGTGCGCGAACGAGTTCGGCCCGGCCGACGGGCGGCTGGTGTCGCTGTCGTACGGGTGCGGCGGCCACTCGGAGGCCGCGGTCATGCCGAAGCCGCCGAGGCCGGCGGAGCCGGTGCTGGACTCCATGGCCCTGGACGAGTTCCCCCTGCGGCCGGCCGCGGAGGCGGGCTCGGTGCCGGTGTCCGACGTCCCCTCCGAGGACCTCGGGCACTCGTAGCGGCCGCGCCGTCGTCCGCCGGTGCGGGGTGCCTGCGCCGGCAGGGGCCTGCCCCGCTCGGCGGCGGCACCGTACGCTCGGCGGCATGGACATGGTGGGGATGACCGGGCGGGTGACCGGGACCGTGGGGCCGGGGCTGGTGGGCGAGGTCATCGTCCGCATCCGTGGTGGCGCCGAGCACTTCCTCGCGCATCCCGCCCCCGGCGAGACCGGGCGGCTCGGCGTCGGATCCGTGGTCACCGTCGTGGAGTACCAGCCGCCGCGCACCGTCTACGTGATGGGTGTCTACGACGCCTGAGACCCTCTGCGTATCAAGATGGCGACAAGAATGATCCCGCCACTTCTCCACTCCCCCCTCACAGGCGCAGACTCACCCCCGTCGGTGCCGAACGGCACCGTTCTAAGGGGGCGTTGCCGATGGCTGTCGGCGTCGTGGCGGGAGTCGTTCTCGCCGCAATCATTGCCTTGATCGGCCTGTTCAAGCTCATGTGGCGGGTGGCCGAACCGAACGAGGCGCTCGTCATCTCGGGCTCCACGCACAAGACCGAGGGCATCGGCGAGGGCATGGGCTTCCGGATCGTCACCGGCCGGGGCACGCTCGTCCTGCCCGGCGTGCAGGCGGTCCGCAAGCTCTCGCTGGACCTCAACGAGACGCAGCTGAACGTGGACTGCGTGACCCACCAGGGGATCCCGCTGCGGGTCAAGGGGGTCGTGATCTTCAAGATCGGCGATGACTACGTGTCCATCGCCAATGCCGCCCGCCGCTTCCTCGACCAGCAGAAGATGATGCCCGAGCGGGTGCACATCGTCTTCGCCGGCCATCTGCGGTCCATCGTCGGCGGTCTGACGGTCGAGGACATGATCCGCGACCGGGAGAAGCTGACCGGGCAGACCCGGGCGGCCTGCGGGACCGAGATGGAGAAGCTCGGGCTGATCGTGGACTCGCTGCAGATCCACGAGATCGAGGACCCGACCGGGTACATCAAGAACCTCGCCATGCCGCACGCCGCCGCCGTCCAGCGCGACGCCCGCATCGCGCAGGCCGAGGCGAACCGGCTCGCGACCGAGGCCGAGCAGACCGCCTTCGCCCGGATGGCCGAGGCCACCCGGGACAGCGAGATCCTCCAGGCCGGCTACCAGGCCGAACGGGACAAGGCCGCGGCCACCGCGCGGCAGGCGGGCCCGCTGTCCGAGGCGGCCGCCCGCCAGGAGGTCGTCGTCCAGGAGACCCGGGTCGCCGAGCTGGAGGCGCACCGCAGGGAGCAGCAGCTCCAGGCCGACGTGCGCAAGCCCGCGGACGCGGCCGCGTACCAGACGAGGACGCTCGCCGAGGCGGAGCGCGACGCGCGCATCTCGGCGGCGCAGGCCAAGGCGAAGGAGACCGAGCTGGCGGCGGCGGCCGAGGCGACGCGGGTCAAGACGGCCGCGGCGGCCGAGGCCCAGGCCACCGAGGCGCGCGGACACGCGGCGGCCACCGCGACCCGGGTCAGCGGTGAGGCCGAGGCGGCCGCGACCCAGGCCAAGGGCCTCGCGGCGGCCGAGTCGGCACGGGCGAACGGCCTCGCCGCGGCGGAGGCGGCGAAGGCCAAGGGCCTGGCCGAGGCCGAGGCGATCAAGGCGCGGGCCGCGGCCCTCGCCGAGAACCAGGAGGCCGTGGTCGCCCAGCAGCTCGCCGAGAACTGGCCGGCGATCGTCCAGGCGGGCGCGGGCGCCTTCGGCAGCGTCGAGCACATGGTGCTGCTCAACGGGGCCGAGGGGATGTCGGAGATGTTCGCCAAGGCCCTGACGATGGGCGGTACGGGACTCGGCGTGGCCCGTCAGCTGCTGGCGTCGATGGCCGCCCAGCAGAAGGGGGAGGGGGAGGGACCGGCCCCTGCCGTCACCCCCGTGAACGGCAGAGGCCCCGGCAGGACGCAGATCCCGATCGACGAGGACCGCGCCTGACCGGCGGCGGGCACCGTCGGGTGGCCGGAAGGCGATCCTAGGCCGGTGCCGCTCCGGTGCATGTGCGTTGCGCGCAAGGATCGTTGACCTTGCGCGCAACGCGTTTGCGGCGCAGTTCCGTCGGGCTCGTCCCGTACGCCTGGCGGAACGCCCGGCTGAAGACGGTGGCGCTGCTGAAGCCCCAGCGGGCGGCGATCGAGTGCACCGGACGGCGCTTCAGGTCCGGCCGGAGCAGGTCGGCGCGGGCGGCCGCCAGCCGGCGGCCGCGGATGGTGGCGGCGACGCCCGCGGGCCGGCCCTCGAAGAGGAGGTGCAGGCGGCGCAGGGAGATGTGGTGGCGGGCGGCCACCGCGCCCGGAGTCAGCTCCGGATCCGCGAGGTTGTGCTCGATGTAGGCGTCGATCTGCCGCAGCAGCGCCTCCTCGCGGGCCTCGGCGGGGAGGTCGTCGTACACGTCGAGGCGTTCGGCGAGGCAGGCGGTCGCCAGGCCCAGCGCGGCCGACCCCAGCCGGGCCAGCTCCCGCTCCCCGCAGCCGTCGGCGTGGGCGCCGACGCTGCCGAGGAACTGGGCCAGGGCCGCGCCCGTGCCCCGCGTGGCGGGGATCCGCTGGGAGAGCAGCCGGTCCACCCGCTCCGGCCGGAACGGGAGCGAGGTGCGCGGGAGTTGGAGCACCACCGTGCGGTCCGCCGCGGGGGTGGAGCCCGCCTCGTACGGGTGGGAGGTGTCGCAGAGCACCAGGTCGCCGGTGACCAGGGCCAGCTGGTAGCGCTCGGGGTCGGTGGTGCGGGGGGAGGTGGACACCCGGACGGGGCCCAGGTCGAGGTACTCCATGTCCCCCCGCCCCTCCGCGTCGCGCCCTGCATGGGCATGCCATGTCGCTGTTCGAGGGCTGGGACGCGTCCGCGCTCCCCGGCGGTTCCGGCCCGGGGACGGGGAGCGTCAGCCCTTCGGCCGGCGCCGCCGCAGCACCCGCTTGGCCGCCAGGACCAGGGCCGTGCCCGCCGCGAGGACCAGGGCACCCTTCGTGAAGCTGCCGCCCTGCGCACCGTCCGCGCCCTTCTCACCGGACGCCCCCGCCGCCGGAGCCGGGCGGGCCAGGCCGGAGGGGGCCGCGGAGGCGTCGGGCGCCACCGGGACCGCCACCACCCGGCTGTTGGCCCCCTCCGCCCCGAACAGCAGCGTCCGCCCGTCGGGGGAGTACGTCACCGACTCCGCCTGCCCCTGCCAGGGCGCCTCCACCCGCTCGCCCTCACCCTGCGGCCGCCCGTCCTTCCACGGGTACGTCCGCGCCGTGAAGTAGCCGCGCAGCGTCAGCCGGGTGCCGTCCGGGGAGAACGCCCCGTCCGTCACCCACGGCACCTCCGCCACCCGCCGGAAGACGTTGCGCCCGTCCGCCGACAGCTTCTCCGGGCCCTCGTACAGGCCGCCGCCCTGCTCGTTCTTGCTCGCGACGTATACCCGGCCCGTCACCGGATGCACCATCAGCGCCTCGGCGTTGCGCGGCCCGTCCGCGTACACGGCCGTGAACTGCTCGGCCTTCACGGTGGCGTCGGCCAGCTCCTTCGGTTCCGGGAAGCGGTAGATCCACACGTGCTCCCAGGTGCCGTCGCGGTTGTCGCCGATGTCCCCGACGTAGAGGTTCCCGTCCGGGCCGAGCGAGATGGCCTCCACGTCGCGCGGGGTGCCGATGCCGGCCATCGTGATCCGGGCCACCGTCCTGCCCGTCGCCGAGTCCACCGCGTACACGTACGGGCCGTCGTCGCTGTCGTTGTGCGTCCAGTACACGCCGGGATGGATCCGGCTGGCCGCCAGCCCGCTCGACTCCGTGATCCGCGGATCGGTGATCGTGAACCCGGACGCGGTGGGGGCCGGACTCCCGGTGGCCGGGGCGGCGCCGGAGGCCGCGGCGGCACCCGGCAGCAGCAGGCCCAGGACGAGAGCGGCGGGAACGGCGGTCGTCGGCACGGTCAGCAGGCGCATCCCCCCAGCCTGCCAGGACCGGCCCGGCCGGACGGCACGGCCCGTCCGGACCCCGGCGTGTCCGGCATCACAGGGGCTCCCGCCGCGTGATCCGCGATGATGACCGGATGCGTTTCATGTTCGTCGGCGACTCCATGACCATCGGACGCGCCGGCGACTACACCTGGCGCTACCGGATGTGGCAGCACCTCGGCGCCACCCTCGGCGACGGATCCTTCGAGATCGTCGGCCCGCGCAGCGCGCTCTACGACACCGCCTGCGACGCCCCCTCCAGCGACGCCTACGCCGACCCCGCCTTCCCCGGGCCCGCCCGCCGCCACCTGGCCGGCTGGGGCGAGGGCTGGCAGCACATGGCACCGCTCATCGGACCGGCCGTCCGCGAGGCCCGTGCCGACGTCCTGCTCGTCTCCCTCGGCCTGATCGACCTCGGCTTCTACACCAAGGCCGACCAGACCGCCGCCAACGCCCGCGCCTTCGTCGAGGCCGCCCGGGCGGCCCGCCCCGGCATCCGGATGGTCCTCCTGCCGGTCATACCCAACGTCCGCGCCGAGGAGGACGCCCCCTTCGCCGAGGAGGTCGTCCGCTTCAACGAGCTGCTCGCGAAGACGGTCGCCGACCTCGCCGACGCCGCCTCCCCGATCCTGCTGGCCGCGCGCCCGCACGCGTACGACATCCACCGCGACACCTACGACGGCACGCACCCCAACGCCTCCGGCGAACACCGCCTGGCCGGCGAGTTCGCGGCCGTCCTCCACCAGGCCTGGGGCATCGGCGGCCCCTACCACCGGCCGGCCGACGCGTAACGCGCCACGGCCACCGGGGTCTTGCTTCGAGCGCACTCCAGGCAGTTGGCTTGGGCCCCATGAAGTACACGCAGCTCGGACGCACCGGACTCAAGGTCAGCCGACTCGTACTCGGCACCATGAACTTCGGCCCCCAGACCGACGAACCCACCAGCCACGCCCTCATGGACGCGGCGCTCGACGCGGGCGTCAACTTCTTCGACACCGCCAATGTGTATGGGTGGGGTGAGAACAAGGGCCGTACCGAGGAGATCATCGGCACCTGGTTCGCCCAGGGCGGCGGCCGCCGCGAGAAGACGGTCCTCGCCACCAAGGTCTACGGCTCGATGTCCCGCGAGGGGGAGACCTGGCCCAACTTCGACCGGCTCTCCGCCCTCAACATCCGCAGGGCCGTCGACGCCAGCCTCAAGCGGCTGCAGACCGACCACATCGACGTCTACCAGTTCCACCACGTCGACCGCCGGACCCCCTTCGAGGAGATCTGGCAGGCCGTCGAGGTCCTGGTCCAGCAGGGCAAGATCCTCTACGCCGGCTCCTCCAACTTCCCCGGCTGGAAGATCGCCCAGGCCAACGAGGCCGCCGCGCGCAGCGGCCGGCTCGGGCTCGTCAGCGAGCAGTGCCTCTACAACCTCGCCGAGCGGCGCGCCGAGATGGAGGTCATCCCGGCCGCGCAGGAGTACGGGCTCGGCGTCATCCCCTGGTCCCCGCTCCACGGGGGCCTGCTCGGCGGGGCGATCCGCAAGCAGGCTGCCGGCGGGGGGACGGGGCGCAGCTCCTCCGGGCGCACGGCGGACGCGCTCGCCGACACCTCGGTGCGGGCGCAGGTGCAGGCGTACGAGGACCTGCTCGACAAGCACGGCCTGGAGCCCGGCGACACGGCCCTGGCCTGGCTGCTGACCCGGCCCGGGGTCACCGGACCGATCGTCGGCCCGCGTACGCAGGAGCAGCTCGCGTCCGCGCTGAGGGCGGTGGAGCTGGAGCTTTCGCAGGAGGTGCTGGCCGGGCTGGACGGGATCTTCCCCGGGCCGGGTCCGTCGCCGGAGGCCTTCGCCTGGTAGGGGAGGGGCGGCCCCGGGCTACTGGCCCACCGCGGCCGCCACGGCGACGACGACGAACATCAGCACGAGCACACCGGCCATGACACGGTTTCTGGTCTTCGGATCCACCCGTCGAGACTAACGCGGCAGCCCCCGGCCCCCGTGCCGGGGGCTGCGAGACTTCCGTCATGGTCACAGTCGACGACGTACGGCGGCTGGCGCTCGCGCTGCCGCGCACCGAGGAGCACCTCGTCCGCGACCGGGTGAAGTTCCGGATAGGCCGGATCGTCTACCTCGCCCTCTCGCGGGACGAGACCGAGCTCGGCTTCGCCTTCCCCAAGGAGGAGCGGGCCGCGCTCGTCGCCGCCGAGCCGGAGAAGTTCTTCCTGCCGGGCCCCGGTGACATGCGCTACCACTGGGCCGGGGCGCGGATGGCCGCGCTCGGCACGGCGGAGCTGGAGGAGCTGGTCACCGACGCCTGGCGGATGTGCGTGCCGGCCAAGGTGGCCCGCGCGCACCTGGAGGGCGACCTGCCGCCCGCGCCCGGGCTGGCCCGGCTGCGGGCGGCGGCCGAGGTGTTCGGGGCGTTCCCCGGGGTCGACCGGAGCTGGCTGGCGCTGCGCGCGGACACCGCGCCGGGGCTCGACCTGTCGGGCGCCGCGCACCGCGCCGCCCTGCACCGCTGGCTGAACGCCTGGGGCTGCCGGATCCGCTACCCGCGGGAGGGCGAGCCCGACGTGTTCGGGGAGGGGCTGGCCCGCTGGTGGTCCCGGCACGGGGACCTGCCCGGGACCCGGCTGGCGGCCCTGGGCGACCGGGAGGTCGCCCGCCTCGCCGCCGCGTACGGGGAGCTGGCCGCGCTGCCCGTCGGGCGCCGGACCCTCGGTCCGACGGCCGCGGCGAAGGCGCTGTTCGCGCTGCGGCCCGACACGGTGATGCCCTGGGACGCGGCGATCGCGCAGCGGCTGTGGGGCGCCCGGGACGAGGCGGCCTTCGCCCGGCACCTGGCGGCGGGCCGGGCCTGGGCGCGTGCCGCGCTCGCGGAGAGCGGCGGCCTGGACGAGGCGGCGCTGGCCGCGGAGCTGGGCCGGCCGGGGCTGCCGCTGGCCAAGCTGCTGGACGAGTACCTGTACGTGACCATCACCCACCAGGGGTCCTGAGGGCGTGCGCGGCGGTGCCGCCCCCGCGGGGGCGGCACCGGGGCGTCCGTGGGTCAGGCCTTGCCCTTGAGGTTGCCGACCAGCTGGTTCGTCAGCTTGGTCGCGCCCGCCAGGCCCTTGTCGGTGCTGCTGCTGACGAGGACGGTCACCACGGAGTGGCCGACCCGGGCGGCGACGAGGGTGGTGCCGCCCTGCCAGGCGGGGCTGGTCTCGGTGATGGCCCAGGCGCCGTCGCCGACGCCGGCCAGGGGCTTCTCGGTGACGGTCACCGTGCTGTGGGTCGGCTCGTCGGGGTAGCTCGGGCAGGCCTTGGAGAGCATGCCGAGCGCGCCGAGGACGGTCGTGGCGGTGGTGCCCTGGTAGACGTCGACCTCCTGGGCGAACTCCTCGGAGGTGTTCTTGTTGACGTAGGCGTTCTGCGCGAACGAGACGCCGGTGATGCCGGTGATCTCCGTCCACGCGGTCCCGCCGAGCTTGGTGCAGTCGGGGGTGGGGACCTCGGCGGTGGCCGGCGCCCGGTAGGCGGGGCCGGTGTCGCGCGCGTCGGCGGGGTCGGCGGTGAAGCCGGCGGTGAAGAAAGAGGCGGGGGCCAGCGCGGCCTTGAGCTGCGTACCCGTCAGGAGCCCCTTGTTGGGGCCGTCGACGGCGGGGGCCGCGGCGGAGGGGGCCGCGGCGGCGGGTGCCTTCGACGTGGCGGTGGTCGGGGCGGCCTTCGGGGCGGCGGCGGGGGTGGCGGAGCAGGCCGTGAGCGCGAGCGGAAGGGCCGCGACGGCGAAGAGGGTGGCGACGGGAGATGTCTGACGCACGGTGTGGTTCGACCTCGTTGTTCGGATGCACTGCTGACTCCGGCCGTCCGAGCCCCCGGCCGTCCCCCGGCCCGCGCGGGGGAGCGCGGTGCGTCCGGTTCAGCGACAGGACTCGCGCATCACATCGGGCCGCCGCCGGTGGGGCAAGGATTCAGCGGATCCTTTGCTTCCGTATGTGAAATCCTTTTGGAAAACCCTGCACGAGTGCCCGAATAGTGCTAATGGCCGGTCAGGGGCCATTCCTCGACGACCTCGTAGCGCGGCTGCTCGCCGGGGACCCCGGAGACGGGCAGGTTGCTGCGGACGAGGCTGAGGGCGCCGACCTGCCAGGGCGTGCCCTCGAAGCCGGCCAGGGCGTCGAGGCAGGGCCGCAGGTCGGCGTGGTCGTGGCGGGCCCGGGCGAGGGTGAGGTGCGGGGTGTAGCTGCGGTGCTGCTCCATGGGGACCCCGGCCCGGCGGGCGGCGGCGTCGGCCCGCTCCGCGAGCAGGCGCAGCGCGTCGAGCCCGCCGGCCGCGCCGATCCACAGCGCGCGGCGGCCGAAGTGGCCGGCGCCGTGGAGGCGGAGGGGGAAGGGGGCGCTGCGGGCGGCCGCCCGGGCGAGGCGGGTGTGCAGCTCGGGGAGGAGGGGGTCCGCCACCTCGCCCATGAAGGCGAGGGTGAAGTGCCAGCCGGCTTCGCCGGTCCAGCGGAGGTCTCCGGCGGCGGGCACCGCCCGGACCGCGTCCCGCAGTTCGGCGACGGCGTCGGTGCTCGGCAGTACGGCGGCGAAGAGCCTCACGCTCCGACGATAGCCGCCGGGCGGGCCCGTGCCACCGTTCCTACGCCGGGAAGCGGCGGTCCACCCAGCGGAAGGCGACCTCGATCAGGGCCGCCGCCGCTGCCGCGATCGCGACCGCGATCCACGGCATCGTCACCCCTTCCAGCTTCAGCTGGAAGAAGTGCTGGAGCCAGGGCACCACCAGGACGAGCAGGAACGCCGCCCCCATCGCCGCCACGAGCGCCAGCCGCCACCAGGTGTACGGCCGGGCGATGATCGCCAGCACCCACAGCGAGGTCAGGAACAGCGTCAGCGTCGCCGCGCTGGTCTCGGACGTCAGGGCGTCCGGGCCGGTGTAGTAGGCGCGGGCGATCAGGTACGAGACGAAGGTGGCCACCGCCGCGACGGCCCCGCCGGGGATGGCGTAGCGCATGACCCGCCGCACGAAGTGCGGCTTCGCCCGCTCCGTGTTCGGGGCCAGTGCCAGGAAGAACGCCGGGACGCCGATGGTGAGGGTGGACAGGAGGGTGAGGTGGCGGGGGAGGAAGGGGTACTCGACCTGGGAGCAGACCACCAGGATCGCCAGCAGCACCGAGTACACCGTCTTGACGAGGAAGAGGGTCGCCACGCGGGTGATGTTGCCGATGACCCGCCGGCCCTCGGCGACCACCGACGGCAGGGTGGAGAAGCTGTTGTCGAGGAGGACGATCTGGGCGACGGCGCGGGTGGCCTCGGAGCCCGAGCCCATGGAGACGCCGATGTCGGCGTCCTTGAGGGCGAGCACGTCGTTGACGCCGTCGCCGGTCATGGCGACCGTGTGGCCGCGTGACTGGAGGGCGGCGACCATGTCGCGCTTCTGCTGCGGGGTGACCCGGCCGAAGACGGTGTTGCCGTCGAGGACCTCGGCCATCGCGTCCCGTTCGGCGGGCAGGTGCCGGGCGTCCACGGTGGCGGCGGCGCCGGGCAGGCCCAGCTTGCCGGCGACCGCGCCGACGGACACGGCGTTGTCGCCGGAGATGACCTTGGCCTTGACCTCCTGGTCGCCGAAGTAGCGCAGGGTGTCGGCGGCGTCGGGCCGCAGCCGCTGTTCGAGGACGACGAGGGCGGTGGGCCGGACCCCGCTGGCCACGGCCGGGTCGTCGAGCTCGCGGGCCGAGCGGGCCAGCAGCAGCACGCGCAGCCCCTCCTCGTTGAGGCTGCCGACCTCGTCCAGCGCGGGGTCCCCGCTGGGCAGGAGCACGTCGGGGGCGCCGAGCAGCCAGGTGTTGTTCTCGCCGTCGCCCTCGCTGAAGCTGGCGCCGCTGTACTTGCGGGCGGAGGAGAAGGGCAGCGACTCGGTGCAGCGCCACTCGGCGCTGTCGGGGTAGGCGTCGACGATCGCCTGGAGGCTGGCGTTGGGGCGGGGGTCGGACTCGCCGAGGGCGCCGAGGACCTTCTCGACGTACGCGGGGTCCGCGCCGCCGAGCGGGCGCAGCTCCGTGACGTCCATGCCGCCCTCGGTGAGGGTGCCGGTCTTGTCGAGGCAGACGACGTCGACGCGGGCGAGGCCCTCGATGGCCGGCAGCTCCTGGACGAGGCACTGCTTGCGGCCGAGCCGGATGACACCGACGGCGAAGGCCACGGAGGTGAGGAGGACGAGGCCCTCGGGGATCATCGGGACGATGCCGCCGACGGTGCGGGCGATGGCGTCCTTGAGGTTGTCCTCCTTGACGACGAGCTGGCTGATGATCAGGCCGATGGAGGTCGGGATCATCATCCAGGTGACGTACTTGAGGATGGTGGAGATGCCGGTGCGCAGCTCGGAGTGGACCAGGGTGAAGCGGGAGGCCTCTTCGGCGAGCTGCGCGGCGTAGGCCTCGCGGCCCACCTTGGTGGCGGTGAAGGCGCCCCCGCCGGCGACGACGAAGGAGCCGGACATGACCGGGTCGCCGGGCTTCTTCAGGACGGGGTCGGCCTCGCCGGTCAGGAGGGACTCGTCGATCTCCAGCCCGTCGGCCTCGCCGACGATCCCGTCGACGACGACCTTGTCGCCGGGGCCGAGCTCGATGACGTCGGAGAGGACGATCTCGGAGGTGGAGATCTCGGCGGTGGCGCCGTCGCGGCGGACGCTCGGTTTGACCTCGCCGATGACGGCGAGCCCGTCGAGGGTCTTCTTGGCGCGCATCTCCTGGATGATGCCGATGCCGGTGTTGGCGACGATCACGAAGCCGAAGAGGCTGTCCTGGATGGGCGCGACGATCAGCATGATCACCCAGAGGACGCCGATGATGGCGTTGAAGCGGGTGAAGACGTTGGCGCGGACGATCTCGGCGGTGGAGCGCGAGGAGCGCAGCGGCACGTCGTTGACGTCGCCGCGCGCGACCCGCTCGGCGACCTCGGGAGTGGTCAGACCGCCCGGCTTGAAGCGGGGGGCGGGGGGCTTCACGGGGTGTACGGGGTCCAGCTCGGCCCCCGCGTCGATGGCGGCTGCGGGCCGTTCGGGCCCGTCCTGGTCGATCCTCGCCCACTGGGTCATGTTTTCGACGGTAAAGGGCGTTCCCGCGCTCCACCCGCCGAGCGGCGGGAAGATCCGACTTCAGGATGAGCGGAATCGTCCCCTGGTCGCCCCGCCCTCCGTGCCCCGTCCTCCGTCCGGCGTCGTCCCGTCCGGCGTCCGGCGTCCGGCGCCCGGCGTCCTCCGTCCGGCGCCCCGGCGTCCGGCCGGGGCCGCTACCGCGGCTGCTCGCCCCGCGCGGCCCGCTCCGCCTGCTCCGCGGCGTGGCGCTTGAGGGCGGCGTCGCGGCCGCGGACGTACCAGATGCCGATGAGTCCGAGCCCGCCGCCGGCCGCGCAGGTCCACACCCACCACAGCAGGTCCCGGTCCGCGAACCAGCCGTAGAAGGGCAGCTGGACGAGGAACATGGCGAACCAGAGGATCGTGCCGCCGGTGATGGTGGCGACAACCGGCCCCTCCAGGGGCTCGGGCGCCTCGTGCGTAGGAGTCCACTTCGCCATGGGAACCAGTCTAGGTGGCCGATTTCGGGGTCTACGCGCGGAGATGGACTGGCCGCGGCTGGTGTGTTCATACTGAAACGGTTTGCCTACGGCCGGATTCCTTCGTAGGAACCACTAATTCGACCAGTTTGAGGACCGCATGAGCACCTCGGCACCCGCCGCGGCCCCCACCAGCGGCCTGGACCGCTTCTTCAAGATCTCGGAACGCGGCTCGACCGTGGGCCGCGAGGTCCGGGGCGGCCTGGCGACCTTCTTCGCGATGGCCTACATCATCGTGCTGAACCCGATCATCCTCGGCAGCGCGAAGGACATGTACGGGCACCAGCTCGACGGCGGCCAGCTCGTCACCGCCACCGTCCTGACCGCGGCCTTCACCACCCTCCTCATGGGTGTCATCGGCAACGTCCCGATCGCGCTGGCCGCCGGCCTCGGCGTCAACACCGTCGTCGCCCTCCAGCTGGCCCCGCGCATGAGCTGGCCCGACGCCATGGGCATGGTGGTCCTGGCCGGCTTCGTCGTGATGCTGCTGGTCGCCACCGGTCTGCGCGAGCGGGTCATGAACGCCGTCCCGCTGAGCCTGCGCAAGGGCATCGCGATCGGCATCGGCCTGTTCATCATGCTGATCGGCCTGGTGGACTCCGGCTTCGTCACCCGCATCCCGGACCTCGCGCACACCACGGTCCCGCTCCAGCTGGGCGGCAACGGCCACCTGCACGGCTGGCCCGTCCTGATCTTCATCGCGGGCGTGCTCCTCACCTTCGCGCTGCTGATCCGCAAGGTGCCCGGTGCGATCCTGATCTCCATCGTGGCCATGACCGTCGTCGCGGTCGCGGTGCAGCTCGCCACGGACCTGCCGGACACCGCCTGGGGCCTGACCGTGCCGGCCTGGCCGGGCAACCCGGTGGCCGCCCCCGACTTCGGGCTCGTCGGTCAGGTCAGCCTCTTCGGCGGCTTCGGCAAGGTCGGGGTGCTCACCGGCGTCCTGTTCGTCTTCACCGTGCTGCTGTCCTGCTTCTTCGACGCGATGGGCACGATCCTCGGCGTCGGCGACGAGGCCAAGCTGACGAAGCCGGACGGCACCTTCCCCGGCATCAACCGGGTCCTGCTCGTCGACGGCCTCGCCGTCGCCGCGGGCGGCGCCACCTCGTCCTCCGCCACCACCTGCTTCGTCGAGTCCACGGCGGGCGTCGGCGAGGGCGCCCGGACGGGCCTGGCCAACATCGTCACCGGCGGCCTCTTCGCGGTCTCGCTCTTCCTGACCCCGCTCGCCACCATGGTCCCCTCGCAGGCGGCCACCCCGGCGCTCGTGGTGGTCGGCTTCCTGATCCTGGCCGGCTCGATCAGGGACATCGACTGGAGCGACTTCACCGTCGCCGTCCCGGCCTTCATGGCCATGGTGATGATGCCGTTCACCTACTCGATCACCAACGGCATCGGCATCGGCTTCATCAGCTTCTGCGTGCTGCGCCTGGCGACGGGCCGGGGCCGCGAGGTGCCGGCGGCCATGTACGCCGTCTCGGCGGTCTTCGTCTTCTACTACGCGATGCCGGCCCTGGGCCTCACGTAAGCCCGTAGAACTTCTCCGTCTCGTCGACGGCGGCCTTGAACCGCTCGTCGAAGTCATCGCGAATGAGCGTCCGGACGACATAGTCCTGGACGCTCATTCCGCGTTTGGCGGCGTGGTGCCTCAGCCGCTCCAGCAGCTCCCCGTCTATGCGCATGCTCAGCACATGAGTCCCCATGCCGAAAGGGTCGGGCCACAGGGTGCGCGCGTGCGCCCCTTTCCCCGCCGGACTCACCCGTACGAGTGATCCGGCCGGATCGGTTCTCCCGGCCCCTCCGCCGCCCCGTCCGTCACCCCCTGCGTTCGTTAGCCAGAGTAATGAGTTATTCTAAGTACATGCCAGACCTCTCCCATGGCGACGACGCTGCCGCCGTGAACGACCTCCGCTCCGCCGTGATGCGGCTGGGCCGGCGCCTGAAGCACCAGCGCGTCGACGAATCGCTGAGCCCGACCGAGATGTCGGTGCTCGGCACCCTCGCCCGCTGCGGCCAGGCCACGCCCGGTGAGCTCGCCCGCAAGGAGCACGTCCAGCCGCCGTCGATGACCCGCATCGTCGCGTTGCTGGAGGCCAAGGGACTGGTCAGGCTGGAACCGCACCCCGACGACCGCCGCCAGAAGGTGGTCAGCCAGACGGAGGAGGCCGAGGCGATGCTCGAAGAGAGCCGCCGCAAGCGCAACGCCTTCCTGGCCGGGCTCGCCGCCGAGCTCACCGAGGACGAATGGGCCAAGCTCCGCGCGGCCGCTCCCGTCCTGGAGAAGCTCGCGCACCTCTAGGAACGACGCCAGGAGGCGAACGCTTTTGAGTACGGGAACCGGAGGGAACTCCGCACCCGGCCACATACCCACCCCCCAGACCCCGAGCGGGAACAGAGGACCGGGCACCCGCTCGAACTCGATGTTCAGCTCGCTGAAGATCCGGAACTACCGGCTCTTCGCCTCAGGCCAGGTCGTCTCGAACACGGGCACCTGGATGCAGCGCATCGCGCAGGACTGGCTGGTTCTCTCCCTGACCGGCTCGGCCTCCGCCGTCGGCGTGACCATCGCCCTGCAGTTCCTGCCGATGCTGCTGTTCGGCCTCTACGGAGGCGTCCTCGCGGACCGGCTGCCCAAGCGGCCGCTGCTGATCGCCACACAGACCGCGATGGGCCTCACCGGCGTCGCGCTCGCCGCCCTCACCCTGGCCGGCGACGTCCGGGTCTGGCACGTCTACGTCGCCGCCCTGCTGCTCGGCCTGGTCACCGTCGTGGACAACCCGGCCCGGCAGACCTTCGTCTCCGAGATGGTCGGCCCCGCGCAGGTCGCCAACGCCGTCAGCCTGAACTCCGCGAACTTCCAGTCCGCGCGGCTGGTCGGCCCGGCGATCGCCGGCGTGCTGATCACCGCCGTCGGCTCCGGCTGGGCCTTCCTGCTGAACGGGCTGTCCTTCGCGGCGCCGATCGCCGCGCTGCTGATGATGCGCACCCGCGAGCTGTACCGGGTCGAGCCGCAGCCGCGCGCCAAGGGACAGCTGCGCGAGGGCCTGCGCTACGTCGCGGGCCGGCCCGAGCTGGTCTGGCCGATCGTCCTGGTCGGCTTCATCGGCACCTTCGGCTTCAACTTCCCGATCTGGCTGTCGGCCTTCGTCGACGACGTCTTCCACGGGGACGCGGGCACCTACGGCGTGTTCAACACCCTCATCGCGGCCGGCTCCCTGGCGGGCGCCCTGCTCGCCGCCCGCCGCGGCAACACCCGCCTGCGGCTGCTGGTGACGGCGGCGGTCCTCTTCTCCGTGCTCCTGCTGGTGACGGCGTTCGCGCCCGGCTACTGGCTGTTCGCGGCCCTCCTGGTGCCGGTCGGCATGTTCGGGCTGACCGTCAACGTCGTGGCCAACTCCAGCGTGCAGATGGCCACCGACCCCGAGATGCGGGGCCGGGTGATGGCCCTCTACATGATGGTCTTCACCGGCGGCACCCCCGTGGGCGCCCCGCTGGTCGGCTGGATCACCGACACCTACGGAGCCCGCCTCGGCATGGCCGCGGGCGGCGCCGTCTCCCTGGCCGCGGCGGTGGCCGTGGGCCTGATCCTGCGCCGCGTGGGCAACCTCCGCCTGCGCCTCGGCCGCCACGGCCTCACCTTCGTCCCGGCGACCCCGCCGCGCGAACTGGCCCCGGCGGCGTAACCCGCGCGACCGCGCCCCGTCGAGCCGGCCGGACCCTACCGCCCGGCCGGCGCGACGGGGCGCGCCCCCAGGGGGCTGCCCCCGGAGGCCGCCCCCAGGGGGCTCCCTAGTCGAACCACCGGTCCCGTGCGAGCTCCGCCGTGCGGGACGGGTCCTCCAGGAGGGCCGCGACCTCGAAACGGCGCGGCCACTGGGACGCCGCCCAGGCCAGGCCCGCCGCCACGCCCTCCAGCGTCGCCGCGTGCAGGACGCCGTCCGGGGTCAGCCGCCAGTCCAGCTCCGTGCCGCCCGCCACCAGCTCCTCGTGCTCCACGTACGTCTCCGGGGTGGCGGCGCCCAGCAGCACCCGTACGGACTCCGGCACCTCGTGGACCTCGCCCGGCGTGGTCACCTCCGCCGGGACCGTCTCCGACAGCCGCCGCACCTGGAACAGCTCCGCCAGGTCCGCCGCCCGCGACGGAGCCACCGGCAGCAGCGGCAGGCCCTCCGTCAGCGGCAGCAGGTCCGGGGCGTCGCAGACGACCGCGTCGGCCGCGTCCACCACGACGACCTCCCCGTCCACCACCGCCCGCAGCTCGTCCGGGAGCGTCACCTGCTCCGGGTCCAGGTCGGCCAGCGCCCCGTACAGCCCGTGCAGCTGCCGGCCCGACACCTCGCGGTCCGGGTCCGCCAGGCGGCCCAGCAGCTCGGCCGCACCGCCCGGCTCCTCCAGCAGGGCGCGCACCGACGTGCGCACGCCCAGCGCCCGCAGGACCTGCTCGTCCTCGAAGCCGGTCGCGTCCGCCGGGGTGTACAGGCCCGCCAGCAGCGGGTCGCCGCCCGCCGCGCGCAGCCCCGCCGGGCGGCGGCCGTCGAGCACCGGGTGGTCGCGCAGCCACCACGCGGTGTACGGGCGCACCGACCGGGTGGTGCCGTCCGGGAGCAGCACCCGCACCGGCTGGGTCAGCGCGTCCCGCAGCGGGGGCTGCGCGAGCATCGCCAGGGCCTGGGGCCAGTGGTCGTCGTCGACGAGGTCGAGGTCCCGCACGGCGATCAGCTCGGTGGCCACCGGCGGCACGGGGGAGTCGGGGAACTGGTCGAGGATGTCCTCGGCCCACACGTCGACGGCGTCCAGCAGCCCGGCGTCGTCGGGCTCGGCGTAGTCGCCCTCGCGGGGCTCCAGCTCGTCCGGGTCGAGGACCACGTCGGTGGCGCGGACCAGCTGGAAGGTGGTCAGCACCCCGCAGGCGGCCAGCGTGTCCGCGTCCCAGCGGGCGGCCAGTTCGGCGTCCAGGCAGGCGATCTCGTCCTCGCGGACCACGGACGCGAGGGGGCTCCCGGCGAGGAGCAGCTCCCCGGCCGGGGCCGGTTCGCCGTCCTCGTCGGGCAGGGCCAGCGCACCCAGCCAGGGCTCGTCGCCCGGGGCCAGGCCGGCGTCGCGGACCAGGGTCAGCACGATCTCGGCGAGCTCCTCGGCGTCGGGGGCGTCGGAGTCCTCGTCCCAGACCTCGCCCGCGTCCAGCGAGCCGGCCACCGCGGCCCGGATCTGCGGGGTCGTCAGGACGGCGCGGGCGGTGGCGGGCAGGGCGCCCAGCTTCTCCAGCAGCGGGTGTGCGGCGTCGGGGTGGGCCACCTTCAGCCCCAGCCGGGCCAGGTCGGCCGGGGTGTCCGGGCCCGGCAGCAGGATGTGGCGCGGGCCGATCGCGGTCCGGCCGTCGGCGAGGGGCACGGGCAGCCCCGACAGCCGGTCCGGGTCCACCCCGGCGAGGGTGTCGTAGAGGCTGTGCCACCACTGCGGGGTGCGCTCGATGCCCGCGATCCGCTCGATGGCCTCTCCCAGGGGGAGCCGGCCCACGCCGAGGGTGCGCAGTTCGGGCCGCCGTTCCAGCCCGGCGGGCAGCAGGGTCGGGAGGACCTCGGCGAGGACCCGTACGGTGTCGGCTCCGGCGCCCTCGACGACCTCGGCCTCGAAGGGGCGCAGCCGGGCCAGCTCCTCGGAGGGGACGGCCGGGGCGAGGAAGCCGGTGCGGGGGAGCCGCTGCAGGACGGCGGCGCGCAGGGCGCCGTCGAGCTCGCCCTTGCCGAGCGGGCCGGGGACGAGGTCCACCAGGGCGGGGGTCACCGGGTCCCAGGCGGCGAGGAGTTCGGCGTAGGCGTCGGCGGCGCGCTCCACGAGGAAGTCGGCCAGCGGGCCGGGCGCGTGGTGGCGGCGCGAGGTGTCCATCGGCAGGGAGGCGATGAGCAGGGCCGGGATGCCGAGGGGCTCGTCGGTGGGGGTCGGCGCGTGGACGACGGGCGCGGTGCGGGGACGCCGGGGGGCGCCGTCGGCGTCGACGGGGGCGGCCCAGGTGACGCTCCAGGTGGGCCGCAGCCGCTCCTCGACGGGCCGGTCGGCGAGGAGTTCGCGCGCGATGGGGCCGTTGCGGCGGACGGTGCGCCAGCGGTGGGTCCCGGAGGCGGAGTCCTCGATGACGGTGTACGGGCCGTCGGTGTGCCGGTAGAGGGTGCGGGTGCCACTGGACGGGGTGTCCACGACGACCTCGGTCAGCCCGGGGAGGGTGAGCAGGAGGGCGTCGTCCACGCCGTGCAGGAGTCGTTCGGCGAGGTCCTCGGCGGCGGCGTCGCGCAGCGGGAGGACGACGACGGTGTCGTAGCCGTCGGGGGCGGTGCCCTCGGCGGGCAGCGGCAGGCGCAGCAGCGGCACGTGGCCGTCGCGGCGGCGCAGTTCGTCGCCGAGTCCGGGACTGAAGTGGGCGGCCTCCCGGGCCATTTCGCGGGCCTCGGCGAGGGACCAGCGGACGCCGCCGTGCCGGCCGAGCACCGCGGGCTCGTCGGAGACGGCCAGGACGGCCGCGAAGCCGACGCCGAACCGGCCGACGGTGTCGGCGGAGGAGGCGCCCTCGCGCTTGGCGGAGGCGCGCAGGGTGCTGAGCGACTCCACGCCCGTCGCGTCCAGCGGGGCACCGGTGTTGGCGACGGCGAGGACGCCGTGGCCGCCCTCGCCGGGGGCGGCGGGGTGCAGCGTGAGCCGCAGCCGGCCGGGGACGCGGCCGCGGGCGGCGGCGTCGGAGGCGTTCTGCGCCAGCTCGACGACCAGCCGGTCGCGGTAGCCGCCGAGCGCCAGGTCCTCCTCGGCGTTGGCGTCCTCGCGGAACCGGGCCGGCCCGGCCGCCCACGCGTCGAGTACCGCGCGCCGCAGCCGGGCGGTACTGAAGGGGTCCATGCCGCTCTGGGCCGCCGTCACTCGCACGTTCACGCCGCTGCCTCCACGCTGTGCTGCCTCCACGTCCTGCTGTGAAGGTATCGCGTGGGCGGCGGTGCCCCGCCCGTGAGGTCGGCGAACACGAGGTCGCCGCAGTCCCGGTGGCGGTCGGCGGTGCCGGGGTCCGCCGGGGGTGACGGGGCGGACTCAGGCGCCGACGGTCAGCCGGGCGGTGGCCGCGAGCCCGGCCCCGTCGGGGCCGGAGCCGGTGAGGGCGACGCCGTGGCCGCCGTCCTTGACGTTCACGACGGTGGCGGTGCCGGTCCAGGTGGTTCCGTCCGCGCCGGGGGTGAGCTTCACGGCGCCGAGGGCCGCCGAGGAGACGGTCAGGCTCTTCGCGCCGGCGGGGGCGGTCACGGTGACGCTGATCGCGTCCCCGGGCTTCACGGGGGAGCTGGGCACCGTCACGGACGCCTTGGCGGCGGGGGTGCGCGCGGAGGCGGAGGGGGAGGCGGAGGGGGAGGCGGAGGGGGGCGCGGCCTCGGCGGCGAAGGCGGTGGTGGCGGCGCCGCCTGCGACGGCGAGCGCCGAGACGAGGGCTATCGACGAGAGGGTGCGTACGGTGCGTGCCTTGGGCATGGGGTCTCCTCCTGATCGGGCTGCCGGGGCTTTCCCGGCACACCGGACATGAGGGATATTCTGCCTGCTCGGTTGCGGCCGCCGCGGCTCCCCGGGAAGCCCCCTGCCGAAGGTCCCGAGCCGGGAACGCGCAGGCCGGGCGCCGTGCGGAGGCGGTCCGTTTCCATCCTCTTTGCCCCGATATTCAGGACCAAGGTCCCGGCGTCCGGGCCGCCGGACGGAAGTCGCCCAACGGAAGGAGCCCCCGGCGCCGGGACGGCACCGGGGGCTCCACGCGCGTCAGCGGGCGGGGACGGCGATCAGAGGCGCTCGATCACGTAGTCGACGCACGCGGTCAGCGCCTGCACGTCCGCCGGGTCGATCGCCGGGAACATCGCGATGCGCAGCTGGTTGCGGCCGAGCTTGCGGTACGGCTCGGTGTCCACGATGCCGTTGGCGCGCAGCACCTTCGCCACGGCCGCCGCGTCGATCGCGTCGTCGAAGTCGATCGTGCCGATGACCGCCGAGCGCTTGTCGGCGTCCTGCACGAACGGGCTGGCGTACTTCGACGCCTCCGCCCAGCCGTACAGGTTGCGCGCGCTGGCCGCCGTGCGGGAGGTCGTGAACTCCAGGCCGCCCTGGCCGTTCATCCACTCCAGCTGCTGGTCCAGCAGGAAGAGGGTGGCCAGCGCCGGGGTGTTGTACGTCTGGTTCTTCAGCGAGTTGTCGATCGCCGTCGGCAGCGAGAAGAACTCCGGGATGTGCCGGCCCGACGCGTGCACGCGGGCGGCGCGCTCCAGGGCGGCCGGGGAGAACGCGGCCAGCCACAGGCCGCCGTCCGAGGCGAAGGACTTCTGCGGGGCGAAGTAGTAGACGTCGGTCTCGGTGATGTCCACCGGCAGACCACCCGCGCCCGAGGTCGCGTCCACCAGCACCAGCGAACCGGCGTCGGCGCCGGCGACGCGCTTGATCGGCGCCGCGACACCCGTCGAGGTCTCGTTGTGCGTGTACGCGTACACGTCCACGCCCGCCTCCGCCACCGGCTCGGGGTGCGTGCCCGGCTCGGAGGAGATGACGGACGGCTCGTCCAGCCACGGCGCGAGCTTCGCGGCCTTGGCGAACTTGGACGAGAACTCGCCGAAGGTCAGGTGCTGGGACTTCCGCTCGATGAGACCGGCGGTCGCGACGTCCCAGAAGGCGGTGGAGCCGCCGTTGCCCAGGATCACCTCGTAGCCCTCGGGGAGGGAGAAGAGGTCCCGGAGGCCCTGGCGCACCGAGCCGACCAGGTTCTTGACCGGGGCCTGGCGGTGCGAGGTGCCGAGCAGGGAGTTACCGGTGGCGGCGAGGGCGTCCAGCGCCTCGGTCCGCACCTTGGAGGGGCCCGCGCCGAAGCGTCCGTCGGCGGGCTTGATGTCAGCGGGAATCTGGATCTCAGCCACGAGCGGAGCGTATCGGGTCCCGGACCGGCCGTTGGAGCCGCGTCCAGCCGGTGAGACACGGGCGGGTGATACGCGGGTGATGGGAGGGTGTGTCCGTGACGTCTCCAGGGGATCTCGAGCGGACATTGCGGGCCGAGGTGCGCGGGGAGGTGGATTTCGGGGCCGCCGCACGGGCCCTGGCGACCATGGACGCCTCCAACTACCGGCGCGTGCCGCTCGGCGTCGTCGCGCCGCGCGACGCCGACGACGTGGCGGCCGCGCTGCGCGTGTGCGCCGCCGCGGGCGTCCCCGTCGTCCCCCGCGGCGGCGGCACGTCCATCGCCGGGCAGGCCACCGGCACCGGCGTGGTCCTCGACCTCACCCGGCACATGGACGCCCTCGTCGCGGTGGACCCGGACGCCCGCACCGCCGTCGTCCAGCCCGGACTGGTCCTCGACCGGCTCCGCGAGGCCGTGCGCCCGTACGGGCTGGCCTTCGGCCCCGACCCGTCCACGCACTCCCGCTGCACCCTCGGCGGCATGATCGGCAACAACGCCTGCGGAGCCCACTCCGTCGCCTGGGGGACCACCGCCGACAACGTCGCGGAGCTGTCGGTGACCACGTACGCGGGCACCCGCCACCGGCTCGCCGAGGGCTGGACCGGCGCCCCGCCCGGACTGCGGGACCTGGTCGCGGGCAACCTCGCGGTCCTGCGCACGGGACTGGGAGGGGGGCCGGACGGGGGGTTCTCGCGCCGGATCTCGGGCTACGGCGGCCTCGACCGGCTGCTGCCCGAACGGGGTACGCGCGTCGCCCAGGCCTTCTGCGGCAGCGAGGGCACCCTCGGCGTGGTCACCGAGGCGGTGGTCCGCCTCGTGGAACTCCCGCCCGCACCCGCCCTCGCCGTGCTCGGCTACCCCGACGAGAGCGCCGCCGCCGACGCCGCGGCCGGGCTGCTCCCGTACGGGCCGCTGACCGTGGAGGGCATGACCCAGGACCTGGTGCGGGGTGCCACCGGGCTGCCCAGGGGCGGGGCCTGGCTGTTCGTCGAGACCCGGGACGAGGGGGCGGCGCGCGGCCTCGTACGGGCCGCCGACGCCCTCGACGCGGTGGTCGTCGCGGACCCGGCCGGGCAGCGGGCGCTGTGGCGGATCCGCGAGGACGCCGCCGGCACCGCGACCCGCCTGCCCGACGGCCGGATGGCCTGGCCCGGCTGGGAGGACTGCGCCGTGCCCCCGGCCCGGCTGGGCGCGTACCTGCGCGAGTTCCGCGCCCTGCTGGCCCGGCACGGGCTGAGCGGGACCCCGTACGGGCACTTCGGGGAGGGCTGCGTCCACGTCCGGATCGACTTCGACCTGGTGTCACGGCCCGGGATCGCCCGCTTCCGCTCCTTCTCCTCCGAACTGGCCGACCTGGTCGTCGCCCACGGGGGCTCCCTGTCGGGCGAGCACGGCGACGGCCAGGCCCGCGCCGAACTGCTGCCGCGCATGTACGCCCCCGAGGCGATCGCGCTCTTCGGTGCCGTCAAGGACGTCTGGGACCCGGCGGGCGGCATGAACCCCGGCGTCCTCGTCCGCCCGGCCCGCCTCGACGACAACCTCCGCTTCGCCGTCCTGCCGCCCTCCGCCCCGCTGGCGCAGGAGGTGGCCCGGTGTGTCGGCGTCGCCAAGTGCCGGTCGAAGGAGACCGGCGGGGCGGGGGTGATGTGCCCGTCGTACCGGGCCACGGGCGAGGAGCGGCACTCCACGCGGGGGCGGGCGCGGCTGCTGCACGAGATGCTCGCCGGCGAGGTCGTCCGCGACGGGTGGCGCTCCGCGGAGGTGGCCGAGGCGCTCGACCTCTGCCTGGGCTGCAAGGGCTGCCTCAGCGACTGCCCGGTGGGCGTGGACATGGCCGCGTACAAGTCCGAGTTCCTGCACCGCCACTGGAAGGGCCGCCCGCGCCCCCTGTCCCACTACCTCCTGGGCGGCCTCCCCACCTGGCTCCGGCTCATCGCCGCCCTGCGGTCCGCCCGGCTGGTCAACGCGGCGGGCCGGATCCTGCGGGTCCCGGGCCTGGCACGGGAGCGCCGGCTCCCGGAGGTGGCCCCGACCCCGTTCACCGGCCGACGGCGGCTCCGCCGGGGCCCGGGCCCGGGCGAGGCCGGGGGTGCGGCCGCGGCCCAGACCCCGCCCGCGGCGGGAGCCCCGGCCGTGTCTCCGGCTCCGGCCGTGCCTCCGGCTCCGGCCGCGGCCCAGACCCCGCCCGCGGCGGGAGCCCCGGCCGTGTCTCCGGCTCCGGCCGCACCCCCGGCTCCGGCCGCGCCGTCCGGCGACGGTCGGGCAGTGCCGGGGGCGGTGCGGTCCCGGGTGACCCTGTGGCCGGACACCTTCACGGACCACCTGTCCCCCGACACCGCCCGCGCGGCCCTCCGCGTGCTGGCGGCCGCCGGGCTTCCCGCCACCGTTCCCGCCGGCCGCGTGTGCTGCGCCCTGACCTACGTCTCCACCGGCCGCCTCACCCGCGCCCGCAAGGTCCTGCGCCGCACCCTGGACGTCCTGGGGGAGGCGGAGGGCCCCGTCCTCGTCCTGGAACCCAGCTGCGCCGCCGCCCTGCGCGGCGACCTGCCCGCCCTCCTCCCCGACGACCCCCGCGCCCACCGCCTGGCGGCGGCGGTCCGCACCCTCGCCGAGACCCTGGAGGAGTACGCCCCCCACTGGACCCCGCCCCGCCTGGACCGGCCGGTCACGGGCCAGACCCACTGCCACCAGCACGCCGTCCTCGGCGACGCCGCCGACCGCCGGCTCCGCGACCGCGCCGGCCTCACCGGCGAGCTCAGCGGCGGCTGCTGCGGCCTCGCGGGCAACTTCGGCTTCGAGCCCGGCCACCACGCCGTCTCCGTCGCCTGCGCGGAGGAACAGCTCCTGCCGTCCCTGCGCGCCGCCGCCCCCGGAACCGCCGTCCTGGCGGACGGCTTCTCCTGCCGCACCCAGATCGCCCAGCTCTCCGGCCACCGCGCCCGCCACCTGGCGGAACTCCTCGCCGAGGCCCTCCCCCCGGAGCAGGACCCGCATCCGGAGCCCGACCGGGACCCCGTGTAAGCCAGAACACGCGCGCACGACCCTTACCCACCCCTTAATCTGGATAAATGCCCGCACCCTCCCCGTCCCCCGCGACCACCCCCGCCCAGTCCCGGCCGGCCGCCCCCGGCCCCACCCCCGTCCCCAGGGGCGGCGGCCGATTCGGCCCGGTGGCACTCGTCGTCGCGGCCGGGGTCTCGGTGCAGTTCGGTGCCGCCCTCGCGGTCATGATCATGCCGAGGGCGGGTGCGGCCGGCGTGGTCACGCTGCGCCTCGCGGCCGCCGCGCTGGTCCTGCTGGCCGTCTGCCGGCCCAAGGTGCGGGGCTACACGCGCGCCGACTGGGGCACGGTCGTCGCCTTCGGCGTGGCCATGGCGGGCATGAACGGCCTCTTCTACCAGTCCATCGACCGGATCCCCCTCGGCCCGGCGGTCACCCTGGAGGTCCTGGGTCCCCTGGCCCTCTCGGTCCTGGTCTCCCGCCGCCTCGTGAACCTCCTGTGGGCCGGCCTGGCCCTGGGCGGCGTCGTTCTCCTCTCCGGCCACGGCGGCGGAGGCTTCGGCTTCGGCGCCCTGGACCCGCTCGGCGCGGCCTTCGCGGTCGGCGCGGGCGCCATGTGGGCGGCGTACATCGTCTTCAGCGCCCGTACCGGCCGCCGCTTCCCCCAGGCGGACGGCCTGGCCCTGGCGATGGCGGTGGCCGCGGTCATCTCGCTCCCCCTGGGCGTGGCGGAGGCGGGCTCCGACCTGCTGGTCCCGAGCACCCTGGCCCTGGGTCTCGGCGTGGCGGTCCTCTCGTCGGTGCTCCCCTACACCCTGGAACTCCTCGCCCTCCGCCGTCTCCCGGCCCCGACGTTCGCGATCCTGATGAGCCTGGAACCGGCGATCGCCGCCACAGCCGGCTTCCTGGTCCTCCACCAGTCCATGTCCCCGCTGGACGCCCTGGCGATAGCCCTGGTCATCGCGGCGAGCATGGGCGCGGTACGGGCCCAGAAGCAGCACTGACGCTCCGGGGGCCCGCCCGCGCCCCCACTCCCGCCCCCACTCCCGCCCCCGCTCCCGCCGCCCCGCACCGTGCCCCCTACGGGATCCTCACCCCAGCGGCAGCTCCACGTACGACGGCGTCGGCTCCGGGGAGGTGAAGGACAGGGTGGCGCGGGGGAGGTTGGCGTCCGCGTAGAAGGGGTCGCGGGCCGTCAGGGCCAGCATCGCGCGGTGGCCCGGCGGGAGGTCGTACGCCGTCGCCTGGAGGTCGATGTCCGCGGTGATCAGGCTGTCCGGCGGGGCGTCCAGATCGCTGGACGGGGCGTGGGTGATCAGGCGGGCCGAGCCGTCGGGGGCGAGGTCCAGCAGGTAGGCCACGAAGGTGGAGCCGGAGTTCGCCGCGCGGTACGTGACGCGCAGGCGCGGGGTGCCGCGCAGGCGGGTGGTCGCCGACGTCGGGGCCGCGGTCCACACGGCGGTGGCCGTGCGGTCCATGGCCGCGGCGTCCGGGTAGGGCCGGGGCCGGCCCGCCAGTTCCGCGTACCCGGAGCGGGCGATCGCGTCGGCGACGGTGACCGGTGTGCCGACCCCGCACAGCACGCCCGCCGCCCAGCCGGGGTCGGGGGCGTCGGCCAGTCCGCCGGTGCCCGTCAGGTGGAGGCGGCGGACGCGGCGGGTGGGGACGGGCCAGGCGGGGGAGGGTTCGAGGGCGCGGCTCCACATCACCTCGGACAGCACCTGCCCCTCCTCGCCGATGCCGTTGTCGGCACCGCAGAGGTGGTGGTCGAACCAGCGGTGGGCGTCCGTCCAGACCCGGTTCGGCAGTCCGGGCAGGCCGGTCATCTCGGGACCGCCGTGGTCGCCGATGGAGAGGTCGATGCGTTTGGGGCCGTCGAGCTCCCGGAACATGCGCAGCACCTGGTTGGCGGGGAAGAGGGTCTCGTGCCAGGCGTGGGCGTAGAACACCGGCACCCGGCGCCGGCCCAGTTCCTTGACGTGCGTGAACGGTGAGCGCTGCTCCGCCCAGGCCAGGGTCTCGTGGACGTCCCGGTGGGCGAGGACGTCCTCCAGGGCGCGCTGCGTCGTCCTGCTCAGCCGGGCCCTCGGGGAGGCGGTGAGCAGGGCGTGGGCGGCGGCGGTACGGCGGGTGGAGTTCTCCCGGAACACCTCTCCGAGGTCACCCCAGCCGCTGAGGGCGCCGACCGCGTCCACCCGGGCGTCGTGCGCGGCGACGAGCTGGGCGATGCCCGCGCCGTAGGAGACGCCGAGGAGTCCGATCCGGGTGACGGGCCCGGCGGCGCGCTCCAGGATGTGGTCCAGGGCGTGGCGGCCGTCGGTGACGTCGAGCGGTCCGGCGAAGTCGGCGTGGCCCTCGGAGGCGGCGAACCCGCGCGGGCTGTAGGCGAGGACGTCGTAGCCGCGCACCGCGAACCGGGCGGCCTGGACGGCGTACACGGGCCACCCCAGGTCCGTCCACGGCGCGGGCAGCACGACCACGGGCCGCGGCTCCGACCCGGTGTGCCGCCAGAGCGCGGCGTCGAGGAGGTCCCCGTCGGCGCCGGTCACCTTGCCGCGGCTGAAGACGGCGACGGCCCGTACGGCCTCGGCCTCGGCGGCGCGCGCGGGCGGGAGGCCGGCGGTCTCACCGCTTTCGAGGGCGGCGGCGAAGGCGCCGAGGGCGGTGGCGTCGAGTTCGGGGTAGAGGGAGTGGGCAGCTGGGTGCACGTCGGATCATCCTCGTCGTCTCGTCGTCGAGTGGCATGGACGGGTGCGGATGCGGGGGCGGGTGCGCTGCTTCTGCTCCGGCGGTGTGAGCGGAGCACTCAGTATCGGGGTGGTGCGCGGGGCGCGCCCGGGGGGCTTGCGGCGTACGGCCTGAATCGCCCGTGGGGGTGGGGGCCGCGGGCGGCCCCGTGGGCCCCGGCGGCGGGGCGGGTGGGCTCAAGTCGCCCTGGGGGCGGGTGGGTTGGCCGGTGGCGGGAACCCGTCGGTTCGGATGAAAATCATGCAAGCATGCTTGATTGTTTCTTGGCCTGCTGCCAGGCTTCCCCTCACGCCGAGAGGGGAGCACGCCGTGCCCGAGCCGTCCGTCGTCGCCGTCTTCGCCGATCTCCGCGAGGAGGGCCGTGAACTCGACTCCCTCGTCGGGGGGTTGGCCGGGCCCGAGTGGGCGCGGCCGACACCCGCCGAGGGGTGGGGCATCGCCCACCAGATCGCCCACCTGCACTGGACCGACCGGGCCGCGCTCCTCGCCCTCACCGACGCCGAGGGGTTCGCGCGGGAGGTGGAGGCGGCCCTCGCGGCGCCGGACTCCTTCGTCGACGAGGGCGCCGAGGAGGGCGCCCGGCTGGCCCCCGCCGAGCTGCTGGCGCGGTGGCGGGCCGGGCGGGAGGCCCTGGACCGGGCCCTCGCCGAGGCCTCGCCCGACGCCCGGTTCCCCTGGTACGGGCCCCCGATGAAGGCCGCCTCGATGGCCAGTGCGCGGCTGATGGAGACCTGGGCCCACGGCCAGGACGTCGCCGACGCGCTCGGCGTGCGCCGGGCCCCGACGGACCGGCTGCGGCACGTCGCGCGGATCGGGGTGCGGGCGCGCGACTACGCGTACGCGGTGCGCGGACTGGCGGTGCCGGACGGGGAGTTCCGGGTGGAGCTGACCGCCCCGGACGGGGCGCGGATGTGGGCGTACGGTCCCGAGGACGCCGGCCAGCGGGTCACCGGGGCCGCGCTGGACTTCTGCCTGCTGGTCACCCAGCGCGCCCACCGCGCCGACCTCGGCCTCACCGCCGAGGGCCCCGACGCCGACCGCTGGCTGGACATTGCCCAGGCCTTCGCCGGCCCGGCCGGCCCGGGCCGCGAGCCGCAGGGGCACCGGTGACGGCCCGCCGCCCGCTGCGCATCGGCAACGCCTCGGGCTTCTACGGAGACCGGCTGGGCGCGGTCCGCGAGATGCTGACCGGCGGCCCGCTCGACGTCCTCACCGGCGACTACCTCGCCGAGCTGACCATGCTGATCCTCGGCCGCGACCGGCTGAAGGACCCGGACCTCGGCTACGCCAAGACCTTCCTGCGGCAGCTGGAGGAGGGCCTCGGACTGGCGCACGAACGGGGCGTGCGGATCGTCGCCAACGCCGGCGGGCTGAACCCGGCCGGGCTGGCGGACGCGGTGCGCGCGCTGGCGGGCAAGGTCGGGGTGCCCGTCCGCGTCGCGCACGTCGAGGGCGACGACCTGATGGCGTACGGGAACGCGGCGGCGGGGGCGGCGGGGGCGTGGGAGGGGGCGCTGACCGCCAACGCCTACCTCGGCGGCGCCGGGATCACGGCCTGCCTGCGGGCGGGCGCGGACGTCGTCGTCACCGGCCGGGTCACCGACGCGGCGCTGGTGAGCGGGCCGGCCGCCTGGTGGTTCGACTGGGGGCCCGAGGAGTACGACCGGCTGGCCGGGGCGGTGGTCGCGGGCCACGTCCTGGAGTGCGGAACGCAGGCCACCGGCGGCAACTACGCCTTCTTCACCGCCCACGACGTGCGCCGGCCCGGCTTCCCGCTGGCGGAGGTCTCCGAGGACGGCTCGGCGGTCGTCACCAAGCACCCCGGCACCGGCGGGCTCGTCTCCCCGGGCACGGTCACCGCGCAACTCCTGTACGAGACCCAGGGCGCGCGCTACCTGGGCCCCGACGTGACGGCCCGTCTGGACACGGTCCGCCTGACCCCGGACGGCGAGGACCGGGTCCGGATCGGCGGCACCGTGGGGGAGCCGCCGCCGGACACCCTGAAGGTCGGGGTCACCCGGGTCGGGGGCTGGCGCAACGAGGTCGTGTTCGTCCTGACGGGCCTGGACGTCGAGGCGAAGGCGGCGCTGGTCCGCGAGCAGCTGGCGGAGGCGCTGGCGGGGGTGGCGGGGGTGAGCTGGACCCTGGCCCGCACCGACCACGCGGACGCCGACACGCAGGAGGCGGCGAGCGCCCTGCTGCGCCTGGTGGTCCGCGACCCGTCGCCGGACCGGGTGGGCCGGGGCCTGACCGGTGCGGCGGTCGAACTGGCCCTGGCGAGCTACCCGGGCTTCCACGTCACGGCCCCGCCGGGGCCGGCCCAGCCGTACGGGGTGTTCACGTCAGCCCTGGTCCCGGCGGACTCCGTCGCGCACGTGGCGGTCCTCCCGGACGGCACCCGGGTGGAGGTCGGCGGCGGGGCCGTCACCGGAGGTCCGGGCGCCGCAGTGCCGGTGCTGCCGCGGGATGGAACCGGGAGCCCGGATTCCCCCACCCCGCCCCTTCCCCTACTGGGCGGCCCCCCAGAACCCGGAACCCCGCCCGGGGCTTCGCCCGGGACCCCGCCAGGGACCTCGCCCGGGGCTTCGCCCGTGACCTCGCCCGGGGCTTCGCCTGGGGCTTCGCCCGTGACCTCGCCTGGGGCTTCGCCTGGGGCTTCGCCAGGGACCTCGCCTGGGGCTTCGCCCGGGGCTTCGCCAGGGACCTCGCCTGGGGCTTCGCCCGGGACCCCGCCCGGGACCCCGCCCGTGACCTCGCCCGAGGCTTCGCCCGGGACCTCGCCCGTGACCCCGCCCGGGGGCTCCGCCTCCAAGCCCCTGCGCGCGGCGGAGCCGCCCCGCGGGGTGGGGGACGGCCCGGCAGGGCCTCCCAGCACTACCCGCGCCCCCCTCGGGGTGCTGGCCGGGGCGCGGTCCGGGGACAAGGGGGGTGACGCCAACATCGGGGTCTGGGCCGAGACGGACGCGGCCTGGGAGTGGCTCCGCGACACGCTCACCGTCGAGGCCCTCCGGACCCTGCTCCCCGAGACCGCCCCCCTCGGGGTGACCCGCCACGAGCTGCCCGGCCTCCGGGCGCTGAACTTCACCGTCGCCGGGATCCTCGGCGACGGGGTCGCCTCGGGGCACCGGTTCGACCCCCAGGCCAAGGCCCTCGGCGAATGGCTTCGCTCCCGGCACATGGACATCCCGACCCACCTCCTGCCCCCGGCCCCGGAGGGCCCTTCCGCCGCCGGGGGTCTCCCGGCCTTCGAGGGGACTTCCGCCCCTGAGGGGCTGCCGGCCTCCGGGGGTCTCCCGGCCTCCGAGGGGACTTCCGCCCCCGAGGGCCCTTCCGCCCCCGTCGGGGCGGGCGACCGTACCTCACACGCCCCGGAGGGGAACCGCCCATGAGCCGTCTCGGTACCGCCGTCGACCCCCTCGCCCCCGAGCACGCGCAGGCCCGTGCCGCCGCCCTCGAACGGCTGGACGCCCTGCAGGCCGAGCACGCCAAGGCCCTCGCCGGTGGCGGTGAGAAGTACACCGCCCGGCACCGGAGCCGCGGCAAGCTGCTGCCGCGCGAGCGGGTCGAGCTGCTGCTCGACCCCGACACCCCGTTCCTCGAACTGTCCCCGCTCGCCGCCTGGGGCAGCGACCACCCCGTCGGCGCCTCGATGGTCACCGGCATCGGCACCGTCGAGGGCGTCGAGTGCCTGATCACCGCCAACGACCCCACCGTCCGCGGCGGTGCCAGCAACCCCTGGACCCTGAAGAAGGCCCTGCGGGCCAACGAGATCGCCCTCCGCAACCGGCTCCCCTGCATCAGCCTCGTCGAGTCCGGCGGCGCAGACCTGCCCTCCCAGAAGGAGATCTTCATCCCGGGCGGGGCGGTCTTCCGCGACCTCACCCGCCTCTCCGCCGCCGGCATCCCCACCGTCGCCGTCGTCTTCGGCAACTCCACCGCGGGCGGCGCGTACATCCCCGGGATGTCCGACCACACCGTCATGATCAAGGACCGTTCCAAGGTCTTCCTGGGCGGTCCGCCCCTCGTCAAGATGGCCACCGGCGAGGAGAGCGACGACGAGTCCCTCGGCGGCGCCGACATGCACGCCCGCGTCTCCGGCCTCGCCGACCACTACGCCGTCGACGAGTACGACGCCATCCGCCAGGCCCGCCGCATCGTGGCCCGGCTCAACCACCGCAAGCGGTACCCCGAACCGCCCCGCGCCGAGGAGCCGCTGTACGACGCGGAGGAGCTCCTCGGGATCGTCCCGCCGGACCTCAAGACCCCCTTCGACCCCCGCGAGGTCATCGCCCGCATCGTCGACGCGTCCGACTTCGACGAGTTCAAGCCCCTCTACGGCTCCAGCCTCGTCACCGGCTGGGCCTCCGTCCACGGCTACCCGGTCGGCATCCTCGCCAACGCCCAGGGCGTGCTGTTCAGCGCCGAGTCGCAGAAGGCCGCGCAGTTCATCCAGCTCGCCAACCAGCGGGACATCCCGCTCCTCTTCCTCCACAACACCACCGGCTACATGGTCGGCAAGGAGTACGAGCAGGGCGGCATCGTCAAACACGGCTCGATGATGATCAACGCGGTGTCCAACTCGCGGGTCCCGCACCTGTCGGTCCTCATCGGCGCCAGCTACGGCGCCGGCCACTACGGCATGTGCGGCCGCGCCTACGAGCCCCGGTTCCTCTTCGCCTGGCCCAGCGCCAAGTCCGCCGTCATGGGGCCGCAGCAGCTGGCCGGCGTGCTCTCGATCGTGGCGCGGCAGTCCGCCGCCGCCAAGGGGCAGCCGTACGACGAGGAGGCCGACGCCGGGATGCGCGCCTTCGTCGAGGCGCAGATCGAGTCCGAGTCCCTCCCCCTGTTCCTGTCCGGGCGGCTGTACGACGACGGCGTCATCGACCCGCGCGACACCCGTACCGTCCTCGGCCTGTGCCTGTCGGCCGTCCACAACGCCCCCGTCGAGGGCGCCCGTGGCGGCTTCGGCGTCTTCCGGATGTGAGCCCGCCATGACGAACCCGATCACCTCCCTGCTCGTCGCCAACCGGGGCGAGACCGCCGTACGGATCTTCCGGACGGCCCGCGCCCTGGGCCTGGCCACGGTCGCCGTCCACTCCGACCCCGACGCCGACGCCCTGCACGTCCGCTCCGCCGACACGGCCGTCCGGCTCCCGGGGGCCGCCCCCGCGGACACCTACCTGCGCGCCGACCTGCTGATCGGGGCGGCCCGCGCGGCGGGGGCGGACGCCGTCCACCCCGGGTACGGCTTCCTCTCCGAGAACGCCGACTTCGCCCGCCGGGTCGAGGCCGCCGGCCTGGCCTGGATCGGCCCGCCGCCCGCGGCGATCGAGGCCATGGCCTCCAAGACCCGGGCCAAGGACCTCATGCGGGCCGCCGGGGTGCCGCTGCTGGAGCCCGTCGACCCCGCCACCGCCACCCCCGCGGACCTGCCCCTGCTGCTGAAGGCCGCGGCGGGCGGCGGCGGCCGCGGGATGCGCGTCGTGCGCGACCTCGACTCCCTCAAGGAGTCCCTGGACGCGGCCGCGGCCGAGGCCCTGTCCGCGTTCGGCGACGGCGAGGTCTTCGCCGAGCCGTACGTGGAACGCGGCCGCCACGTCGAGGTGCAGGTCCTCGCCGACGCCCACGGCACCGTCTGGGCGCTGGGCACCCGCGACTGCTCCCTCCAGCGCCGCCACCAGAAGGTCATCGAGGAGGCCCCGGCCCCCGCCCTGCCCGAGGACCTCCGCACCCGCCTCCACGAGGCCGCCGTGGCCGCCGCCCGGGCCGTCTCCTACCGGGGCGCCGGCACGGTCGAGTTCCTCGTCGGGGACGACGGCCGCCCGTACTTCCTGGAGATGAACACCCGCCTCCAGGTGGAACACCCCGTCACCGAGGCCGTCTTCGGCCTCGACCTCGTGGCGCTCCAGCTGCGCATCGCCGAGGGCGCGGCCCTCCCGCCCGCCCCGCCGGAGCCGTCGGGCCATGCCGTCGAGGCCCGCCTCTACGCGGAGGACCCCGCCCAGGACTGGCGCCCGCAGACCGGCGTGCTGCACACCCTCGACGTCCCGGAGCACGTCCGCGTCGACACTGGGTTCACCGCGGGGGACAGCGTCTCCGTCCACTACGACGCGATGCTCGCCAAGGTCGTCGCCCACGCGCCGACGCGCGCCGAAGCCGTCCGCGTCCTCGCCGACGCCCTCGCCCGGGCCCGTATCCACGGCCCGGCCACCAACCGCGAGCTCCTCGTACGCTCCCTGCGCCACCCGGAGTTCACCGCCGCCCGGCTCGACACCGGCTTCTACGACCGCCACCTCGACGCCCTCACCGACGGCGCCCCGGACCCCGCCCTCGCCTGCCTCGCCGCCGCCCTCGCCGAAGCCGCCCCGGCCCCCGGCGCGCCGCTCGCGTCCCGCCTCGGCGGCTGGCGCAACCTCCGCTCCCAGCCGCAGACGCGCCGCTACACCGTCGACGGCACCGAGCACGAGGTCCAGTACCACCCGGTGGACCACCCGGGCGTCCGCGTCCTGGCCGTCGCGCCCGGCCTCGTCACCCTCGAAGTCGACGGCGTACGCCGCCCGTTCCACGTGAAACAAAAATCGAACACCGTCTTCGTGGACTCTCCCCCTGCCTTCGGCGGGGGGAGCCCCACCCACGGTTCCCACGTCCTGACCCCCGTCCCCCGGTTCCCCGATCCCCGGGACCGCACCGAACCGGGATCCCTGCTCGCCCCCATGCCCGGCACCGTCGTCCGCGTCACCGAGGGCCTCGCCCCCGGCTCCGCCGTCACCGCCGGGCAGCCCCTGCTCTGGCTGGAGGCCATGAAGATGGAGCACCGCATCCTCGCCCCCGCCTCCGGCACGCTCACCGCGCTCCACGCCGCCACCGGCCAACAGGTCGAGTTCGGCGCCCTGCTCGCCGTAGTCCAGGAGGAAACGCCGTCATGAGCCCCGCCACCGAAACCGAAGAGCACCAGGCCCTGCGCGCCGCCGTCGCCGCCCTCGGGCAGCGCTACGGCCACGACTACCTCGCCCGGCTCGCCCGCGAGGGCGGCCACCCCGACGAACTGTGGGCCGACGCCGCCAAGCTCGGCTACCTCGGGGTCAACCTCCCCGAGGAGTACGGGGGCGGGGGCGGCGGGATCGCCGAACTCTCCATCGTCCTGGAGGAACTGGGCGCGGCGGGCTGCCCGCTCCTGATGATGGTGGTCTCCCCGGCCATCTGCGGCACGGTCATCGCCCGCTTCGGCACCGAGGCCCAGAAGAGGGCCTGGCTCCCCGGCCTCGCGGACGGCAGCCGCACGATGGCCTTCGGGATCACCGAGCCCGACGCCGGATCCAACTCCCACCGCATCACCACCACCGCCCGGCGCGACGGCGGCGAGTGGGTCCTCACGGGCCGCAAGGTCTTCATCTCCGGTGTGGACATCGCCGACGCCACGCTGATCGTCGGCCGCACGGAGGACGCCCGCACGGGCCGGCTCAAGCCCTGCCTGTTCATCGTCCCCCGTGACGCCCCCGGCTTCTCCCGCACGGTGATCGACATGGAACTCCAGGCGGCCGAGAAACAGTTCGAGCTGGTCCTGGACGAGGTCCGGCTCCCCGCCGGGGCGCTGGTCGGGGACGAGGACGCGGGCCTGCTCCAGCTGTTCGCGGGCCTGAACCCCGAGCGGATCATGACGGCGGCCTTCGCCATCGGGATGGGGCGGTACGCGCTCGCCAAGGCGGTCGACTACGCCCGCACCCGGCAGGTCTGGAAGGAGCCGATCGGCGCCCACCAGGCCGTCGCCCACCCCCTCGCGGCGGCCCACATCGACCTGGAGCTGGCACGGCTGATGATGCAGAAGGCCGCGCGGCTGTACGACGCGGGCGACGACGCGGGGGCCGGTGAGGCGGCGAACATGGCGAAGTACGCGGCGGGGGAGGCGTGCGTGAAGGCGGTGGACCAGGCCGTCCACACCCTGGGCGGGAACGGTCTCACCCGTGAGTACGGGCTGGCCTCCCTGATCACGGCGGCCCGTGTCGCCCGGATCGCCCCGGTCAGCCGGGAGATGATCCTCAACTTCGTCTCCCACCAGACCCTGCGCCTGCCGAAGTCCTACTGACCGCCCTCGCCCCCCGCCGCCCCGTACCCCGCCCGGCCGGTGCGGCGGCGGTGGACCCGACCGGGTGAACGTCGGAGCGCCGACGGGCCCGCCCCGCAGGGGCGGGCCCCGGGCGGGGCCGAGCCCCCCGGGTCGTGCCGCGTACCCTCCCCGGTGGGGGCCGGCCGGGAGGATGGCGCCCCGTCAGCAGACCCTCCGGAGGAGACATGGCCCCACTCGTGCACGCCGCCCAGGCGGCCGGCATCACCACCCTCACCCTCGACTCCCCGGCCAACCGCAACGCGCTCTCCGCGCAGCTCGTCGGAGAGCTGCGGGCCGCGCTCGCCGCGGCCGGGGCGGACACCGGCACCCGCGCGGTGCTCCTCACCCACACCGGTAACACCTTCTGCGCCGGCGCCGACCTGAAGTCCCCCTGCGACCCGGCCGACTTCCTCGCCCTGCTGCGCGAGCTCACCACGCTCCCCAAGCCGGTCGTCGCCCGCGTCACCGGGCACGTCCGCGCCGGCGGCCTCGGCCTGCTCGGCGCCTGCGACATCGCCGCCGCCGGTCCGGAGTCCTCGTACGCCTTCACCGAGACCCACCTGGGCCTGGCTCCCGCCGTGATCTCGATGACCCTGCTGCCCCGCCTCGACCCCCGCGCGGCCTCCCGCTACTTCCTGACGGCCGAACCCTTCGACGCGGCCGAGGCCGCCCGCATAGGGCTGCTCACCCTCCACACGGACGGGGACCCGGACACCGCCCTGGCGCCCGTGCTCGACGGACTGCGCAAGGCCTCCCCGCAGGCCCTGGCGGAGACCAAGGCGATGGTGGCCGCCGGCGTACGGGAGGCCCTGGACCGTGACGGCGACCGCCTGACGGAACTCTCCGCGCGGCTCTTCGCCTCCGCCGAGGCCCGCGAGGGCATCACCGCCCGCTTCGAGCGCCGGGACCCGTCATGGGTCCGCTGACCGGTGCCACCGGCACGCGCCCCCGCCCCGGCGCGGGCGCCGTCCCCAAGCAGGCCCGCAGCCGGGTCACCCGCCGCCACCTGCTGGAGGCGGCCGTCTCCTGCCTCGCCGAGCACGGCTGGGCCGGTTCCACCGTCGCCGTCGTCGCCGAACGCGCCGGGGTCTCGCGCGGTGCGGCCCAGCACCACTTCCCGACCCGGGAGTCGCTCTTCACGGCCGCCGTCGAGTACGTCGCCGAGGAGCGCTCCACCGCGCTGCGGGAGCTCTTCCAGTCCGCTCCGGCCCCCCGGCCGGCGGTCGTCGAGGCCCTGGTCGACCTCTACACCGGAGCCCTGTTCCGGGCCGCGCTCCAGCTGTGGGTCGCCGCCTCCAACGAGGAGCAGCTGCGCCCCCAGGTGACGGAGCTGGAGGCCCGGGTCGGCCGGGAGACGCACCGCATCGCCGTCGAGCTGCTCGGCGCGGACGAGTCGGTGGCGGGGGTGCGGGAGACCGTGCAGGGCCTCCTCGACATGGCCCGGGGCCTGGGCCTGGCGAACGTCCTGACCGACGACACGGCCCGCCGGGACCGGGTCGTCGCCCAGTGGTCCCGGATCCTCGACGCCGCCCTGGGCTGAGACGCGCGGGGGCGCCGCGCCCCGCGAGGGGGTGCGGCGCCCGGGCGGCGGAGCGGTCAGGCCGTGGAGGCGATGTCCGTGATGGTGGAGTACCCCTCGATGTCGCGCGGGTCGCGCCGGCCCGGGCCGATGTAGCGGGCCGAGGGGCGGACCAGGCGGCCCGTGCGCTTCTGCTCCAGGATGTGCGCGGACCAGCCGGCGGTCCGGGCGCAGCTGAACATGGAGGTGAACATGTGTGCCGGGACCTCCGCGAAGTCCAGCATGATCGCGGCCCAGAACTCCACGTTCGTCGCGAGCACCCGGTCGGGGCGGCGCGCGTGCAGCTCCTCCAGTGCGGCCTTCTCCAGCGCGGCGGCCACCTCGTAGCGGGGGGCGTCCAGCTCCTTGGCGGTGCGCCGCAGGACGCGGGCGCGCGGGTCCTCGGCGCGGTAGACGCGGTGCCCGAAGCCCATGAGCCGCTCGCCCTTGTCCAGGGCCTTCTTCACGTACGCCACGGCGTCGCCGGTGCGCTCGATCTCCTCGATCATGCCGAGGACCCGCGAGGGCGCGCCGCCGTGCAGCGGACCGGACATGGCGCCGACGGCGCCCGACAGGGCCGCGGCGACGTCGGCGCCGGTGGAGGCGATGACGCGGGCGGTGAAGGTGGAGGCGTTCATGCCGTGCTCGGCGGCCGAGGTCCAGTAGGCGTCGACGGCCTTGACGTGCTTGGGGTCGGGCTCGCCGCGCCAGCGGATCATGAACCGCTCGACCACGGACTCGGCCTTGTCGATCTCCCGCTGCGGCACCATGGGCAGGCCCTGGCCGCGGGCGGACTGGGCGACGTACGAGAGCGCCATGACGGCGGCGCGCGCGAGGTCGTCGCGGGCGGTCCGCTCGTCGATGTCGAGGAGCGGTTTCAGGCCCCACACGGGCGCGAGCATGGCGAGCGCGGACTGCACGTCGACGCGGATGTCACCGGAGTGGACCGGGATCGGGAAGGGCTCGGCGGCCGGCAGGCCGGGGTTGAACGCACCGTCGACCAGCAGGCCCCAGACGTTCCCGAAGGAGACGTGGCCGACGAGGTCTTCGATGTCCACCCCCCGGTAGCGGAGCGCTCCGCCTTCCTTGTCGGGCTCGGCGATCTCCGTCTCGAACGCGACGACCCCTTCGAGTCCGGGTACGAAGTCGGACATCAGGCGGCTCCCTCAGATAGTGCGAACACGCGCGGCTCCCGGCGTGATTCGCGGTCCGGCGCGGTCATCACCGTTGATGCCCGGCACGGCCGATGGTCATCCGTGCGGGGACCCTCGGACCGGCCCCAAGATTTTGTCCGTTCCACCGGACCTTCGGAAGCGTGACATACGGCACACCCGCCGTCGGGTTGCTGCGGCAGGATGGCCGTGTGACCGATCAGGACATTGACCCCGCCGCCATGCGCACGCAGTACCGCTCCGAGATCGTCGAGGAGGCGGGTCTCGACGAGGATCCGATGGCGCAGTTCGCCCGGTGGTTCCAGCAGGCCGCCGACTCGGACCTCTTCGAGGCGAACGCGATGGTCGTCTCGACCGCCACCGCCGACGGCCGGCCCAGCTCCCGCACCGTGCTGCTGAAGCAGTTCGACACGCGGGGCTTCGTCTTCTTCACCAACTACGGCTCCCGCAAGGTGCGGGAGATCGACGAGAACCCGTACGTCTCGCTGCTCTTCCCCTGGCATCCGATCGCCCGCCAGGTGATCGTGACGGGCCGGGCGGTCCGGGTCGGCCGCGACGAGACGGCCGCCTACTTCCGGTCCCGGCCGCACGGCTCCCAGCTGGGCGCCTGGGCGAGCGAGCAGTCCCGGGTGATCGCCTCGCGGGCCGAGCTGGACCGCCGCTACGCGGAGCTGGCGGAGCGCTACCCGGAGGGCGAGCAGGTGCCGGTACCGCCGGAGTGGGGCGGGGTGCGGGTGGTGCCCGACGCGCTGGAGTTCTGGCAGGGGCACGAGAACCGGCTGCACGACCGGCTGCGGTACGTCCTCGACGGGGGCAAGTGGAGGATCGAGCGCCTCTGCCCCTGAGGGGTCGCGGAACAGCAGGCGACCCGCGGGCTCGGGTTCCTCTCCTGCAGTGAGAGGAGCCGGCCGGACGTACCGGCGAGCCCGCGGGTCGGGTGACTGCTTGGGATTGGCACCGGGCGGCTAGCCTCCGCCGGGCACCGCACTGGGTGCGTTGCTGACGTCGGGCCCTTAGCCCGCAGCCACCTCACGCGTCCGGTTTCCGTACATTTCGGGAACCACCTCCCTTCTCGTGTACGGCAGAGCCTAGGCCTCCTCCCGGTGGGCCTCAACTTGTTTATCGGGCTGCGCGCAGGCGGCGGCAACTCCCCTGTTCGGCGGGCGGGTTACTCCCTACACTGGCCGTCCGCCACCGGGGGAGGGGCCATGGGCGTCGAGATGCTGCCGCGCGACTACCGGATCCGGTCCCAGCAGATGACCGCCGTCTACGTCGCGGTGGGCGTCGGACTGCCGGGCATCGCGCTGTCCGTGCTGAACCTGGACGACGTCCCCGGCGGGGTGAAGGCGGCGGTGATGGCGGCCGTCCTCGCCCTCTTCGGCTGGCTGGTGTGGGCCTCCAGGCGGTGCGCGACCTCCGCCGACCTCAAGGGGATCCGGGTCCGCCGGTTCACCGGGAGCAGGCGGCTGGCCTGGGAGGACATCCAGGAGATCCGGGCCGTCCGCAACCCGAGCGCGGGCATGGGGCAGAACCAGCCCGGCCTGATCTCCTGCGCCTACGACGGCGAGGGGCGCCGGGTCCAGCTCATGTACGTGGACGACAACCACGTCGACGTCGCGCGCGAGGTGGCCGTGATGCGGGCCGCCTGGGAGGAGCTCCGGGGCCCCGGCTGGGCGCCGAACCCGCAGGCGCACGCGCGCATGGAGCGACAGGAGGTGCGCGAGGGGCGGATGCTGAAGGCCGCCTTCTGGGGGTGCGGGATCTTCTTCGCGCTCTTCGTCATCGCGATGGTCCTGATGGTCACGAGCACCTGAGCGCTTCCCCTCCCGCCCTCCCGACACCGGACATTCCGGGAGGATTCCAGGAAGCGGGTGTGGTCTGGGTCACGTTCCAGTTCAATGATCTGACGTGCCGCACACGCGAACACCTGCAGGGGGTGCCAGGTGAGGGCTTCCGGACGTGGTGAGACCACCGACGATCTGCTCGCAGCGCTGCTCGACGGGATGGACGCCGCCCTGTGCGCGTTCGACTCCGACGGCGTGATCACGCACTGGAACCGCGAGGCCGAGCGGATCCTCGGCTGGAGCGCCGCCGAGGCGGTGGGCCGGCGCGGCTTCGCGGGCTGGGCGGTGCGCGCCGCCGACGCGGACGACGTGCAGGAACGGCTGATGTCGGTGCAGGAGGCGCCCGGCCGGCAGGTGCACGAGTTCCCCTTACTGACCAAGGAGGGCGGGCGGATCCTCGTACGGACCCAGTCCGCCGGGGTGCCGGGCGCCGACGGGAGGCCCGCCGGGGTCTACTGCGCCTTCAGCGAGGTCCACGCCCAGATCGACCTGGAGCGCTCCATCGCGCTCAGCGAGGCCCTGATGGACGACGCCTCCTGGGGGGTCGTCCTGGTCGACGTGGACCTGCGCCCGGCGGTGGTCAACGCGCACGCCGCCCGCGCCTTCGGCTCCGGCCGCACGACGCTGCTCGGGCGTCCGCTCGGCGAGCTGCTGTCCCAGGGCGTCGAGGAACTGGAGGGGGCGCTCCAGCACGTACTGGCCGAGGGGGCGCCGCCCGGGCCGGTGGAGCTGTGGGTGTCGCTGCGCACCCCGGAGGGCGAGCGGCGGCGCTGCTGGCGCTGCGGGTTCCTGCGGCTGGCCTCGCCGCTCGCGGAGGAGCCGGTGCCGCTGGGGGTGGGGTGGCTCTTCCAGGACGTCACCGAGGCCCGGCAGGCGGAGCTGGACACCGGGCAGGTGCGGTTCCGTTCCAACCAGCTGTACCGGGCGGGGCGGGCCGCCGCCGAGTGCGCGGACCCGGCGGAGGCGGCGGCCGTGCGGCTGGACTTCGCGCTGGCCGGGTTCGCGGAGCACGCCCTGGTCGACGTGGTGGCGGGGGACGGGCGGCGGCTGGTCCGCTCGGCGGTCTCCCCGTCGGGGCTGGCCCTCGTCCTGCCGGGCCCGGGCGCGATCCCGGTGCGCTACGAGGCCGCGCACCCGGCGTTCCAGGCACTGGACCGGATCGGCCCGGTCCGCGCCAGCGCGCCGGGGGCCCCGGGCAGCGAAGCCGCGGAGGGGTGGGCGCGGGCCCGCCAGTGGCCCGCGGGCGCCGCCCACGCCCTGTGCACGGTGCTGCGCAGCCGCGGGCGCACCCTGGGCGTCCTGACCTTCGTCCGCGGCCCCTCCCGCCCCGCGTTCGACCGGGCGGACGCGGCGTACGCGGAGGAGGTGGGCGCACGGGTGGCCGCCGACCTGGACCTGGCCGCCCGCTGAGGCGCCGCCCCCGGCCCCGCGCGCGGACCGCCCGCACCCATCGCCTCACACCCGCCCCGCGACGCCCCGGCCTGCCCTGGCCTGGCCCGCTCCGGCCTGGCCCGCTCCGGCCTGGCCTGCCCCGGCCTGCCCCGACCCGCGGCGCCCCGGCCCGGTCCGGCCGGAAGGTGCGGCCTAGTGCCGGAAGAAGATCCGGTCCCCGTACTCGCGCATCACGCGCCCGTTCCACTCGTGCCCGCCGTCGACGTTCCCCGACCGCAGCAGCGGCGGCTCCACCCCGCGGGCGGCCAGTTCCCCGGCGGCGGCCGCCATCACCGCCTGCATGATCGCGCTCGTCACCACCGTCGACGCCGGGGCGAACGGGGCGTCGATGCCGTCCAGTGTCAGCTCCGCGTCGCCGACCGCGATCTTGCTGTCCAGGACGATGTCGCAGTGGTCCTTGAGGAAGGTTCCCGACACGTGCCGCGACTTCGTCTCCGTCGCGTACGCCACCGAGGTCACGCCGATCACGGTCAGCCCGAGCGCCCGCGCGTTCATCGCCATCTCGACCGGCAGTGCATTGCGGCCGGAGAGCGAGATGACCACCAGCACGTCGCCGTCGGACGCCGGGCTGCTGTCCAGGACCGCCCCGGCGAGCCCGTCGACCCGCTCCAGCGCGCTGCCCAGGGTGGCCGGCATGACGTCGACCCCGGCCGTGCCCGGCACCGCGAGGAAGTTCATCAGGGCCAGTCCGCCGGCCCGGTAGACCACGTCCTGGGCCGGCAGCGAGGAGTGCCCGGCGCCGAAGGCGAACAGCCGGTTGCCCGCCGCGACGGCCTCGGCGATGGCGGTCCCGGCCTCGGCGATCCGCGCGCCCTCCTCGTCGCGCACCCGCTCCAGCAGGCCGATGGCCGCGTCGAAGAACTGCCCGGCCAGCTTGCTCTCGCTCATACGCCGAAGGCCCTTCCAGGGTGGGGTGCGGTGGATGCGTCGTCGATGGTCCGCCGCTCACCGTGCGGTCTGGACCAAGGACGTGTCAATACGGGCGTCAATCCAGGGACCGGAGCCCCGCGCACCGCGCGTCCCGGCGCCGTCCCGGCGCTCCGGGCGGATGTCCCGTACATGCCTTGACGTCAGGCGCGGGACGGTTGTCGGCCCGATGCGTCAGAATTGGGGACAGGGCCAGCGCACGCAATCCGAGGGGCACGAATGTCCGGACTGATCGATACCACGGAGATGTATCTCCGCACCATCCTCGAGCTGGAAGAGGAAGGCGTGGTCCCCATGCGCGCCCGGATCGCCGAGCGGCTGGACCAGAGCGGCCCGACGGTGAGCCAGACGGTGGCGCGCATGGAGCGCGACGGGCTGGTGGCGGTGGCCAGCGACCGCCACCTGGAGCTGACCGACGAGGGCCGCAAGCTCGCGACCCGCGTGATGCGCAAGCACCGCCTCGCGGAGTGCCTGCTCGTCGACGTCATCGGCCTGGAGTGGGAGCAGGTGCACGCCGAGGCCTGCCGCTGGGAGCACGTGATGAGCGAGGCGGTGGAGCGGCGCGTGCTGGAACTGCTGCGCCACCCGACCGAGTCCCCGTACGGGAACCCCATCCCGGGCCTGGAGGAGCTGGGTGAGAAGGCCGAGGCCGACCCGTTCATCGAGGACGGCATGGTCAGCCTGTCGGACCTGGACCCGGGCAGCGAGGGCAAGACCGTGGTCGTCCGCCGGATCGGCGAGCCGATCCAGACCGACGCCCAGCTGATGTACACGCTGCGGCGCGCGGGCGTGCAGCCCGGCTCGGTGGTCAGCGTGACGGAGTCCCCGGGCGGGGTGCTGGTCGGCAGCGGCGGCGAGGCCGCCGAGCTGGACGCGGACATCGCCTCGCACGTGTTCGTCGCCAAGCGCTGACGCGGACGGATCCCGCGCGGCGGCCGCGGCGTCGTCGGCGCCGCGGCGCGCATCCCGATCCGGTTGACACAGTCCCCGTGAAGACGAGTGGTCCCGGCGCCGCGCGGCGCCGGGACCCGTCCTCCCCTGGCTGACCTGGAGCCCCGAGCTCTCAAGGTCATCCCCTTCGGACCGTCTTCCCCGAGCGGCCCGCCTCCCTGTTCAAAGGATCTCCATCGGCAGGGGCCGCCAATCCTTGAGCAAGGTCACTCGAAAGAGCGGTGTTGTCGGCGAGACGCCCGTTTTCGAATGCGGGTTCGATAGTCTGGCCGGGAGCGAAGGGGGTGCATCCTCGGTGGTTCAGCGCATCGATGTCACTGCAGCCGACGGCGTCCGATTGGCCGCCTGGGAGTTCCGCGATCCGCCCGCCGAGCCCCGGCAGCCGGCGGTCCTGTTACTGCACGGCCTGATGGGCCGCGCCCTCCACTGGGCCGGCACCGCGGGCTGGCTGGGGGAGCACCGCCGCGTGGTCGCCCTGGACCAGCGCGGGCACGGCCAGAGCGAGCACCCCGCGATCAACGGCCCGGGCGGGCCGGGGGGCCCGGCCGGACTCAGGGGCCTGAGCGGTCCGACCGGCTTCGGCGCCCCTCCATCCGCCCCGGGCGCCCCCGCCCCCTCCCTCGGGCGCGAGGCCTTCGTGGCCGACGCCGAGGCGGCCATCGAGCAGCTCGGCCTCGGCCCGGTCGTCGTCGTCGGCCACTCCATGGGAGCGCTCACCGGCTGGCAACTCGCCGCCCGCCGCCCCGACCTCGTCCAGGCCCTGGTGATCTGCGACATGCGGGCCTCCGCGCTCGGCGAGGCCTCGCAGCAGGAATGGGAGGAATGGTTCCGCCGCTGGCCGCTGCCCTTCCCCACCCAGGACGCCGCCCGCCGCTGGTTCGGCGAGGACGATCCCCGGGTGGAGCGCCCCGACCCCGGCCGCGGCGCCTTCTTCGCCGAGGTGATGCACCAGGCCGCGGACGGCTGGCGCCCCCTCTTCTCCCGCCGCCAGATGCTGACGGCCCGCGAGACCTGGGTGCACGACGCGCACTGGGAGGAGCTGGCCCAGGTCCGCTGCCCCACCCTCGTCGTCCGCGCGCTGGACGGCGAACTGGGCCGCGCGGAGGCGCAGGAGATGGTCCGCGTCCTCCCCGCCGGCCAGTACGCCGAGATCCCGGACGCCGGCCACTACGTCCACTTCGACCGGCCGGCCGCCCTGCGCGCGGCGCTGGAACCCTTCCTGGAGGGGGTCGCCGGCGTGGCCTCCAGATGACCCGGCCGGCCCTCCGCGGGTCAGGCGCTCACCCGATGGGGTGGATCGCGGCCCTCCAGTGAGCCCAGCGCGGCCCGCCGCACGTGCCTGGCCGGGGCGGCCCGAACAGTCTGTGGCCTGTCCCGTGGGAGCCGCCGGACCGCTGCGCGGCGGCGGCGAGCAGACGAAGGGTCTCCATGTCCACGTCCCCGTCCAGGCGCACGTCCACGTCCGCGTCCACCTCCACCTCCGCGTCCACCTCCGCGTCCACCTCCGCCTCCGCCTCCTCGCCTACGGCCACCACCGCGACCGCTCCCGGCCGCAGGAGACCCCCGCGCCGCGGCGGCCGGGGCGCCGTCGCGGTCGCCGCCGGCCTGGCGCTCGTCCTGGCCCTGCCCGCGACCGCGCTCGGCGCACCGGGCGACCTCGATCCGGCCTTCGACGGAGACGGCAGGGTCGTCACCGACTTCGGCGGCGGCGGGTACGACGAGAGCCACGGCATGGCGATCCAGGCGGACGGCAAGATCGTCACGGTCGGCCTCACCGTCCCCGCGGCGGGCGGCTCCTCGGACTTCGCGCTCGCCCGCTACAACCCCGACGGCAGCCTCGACCCCACCTTCAACGGCGACGGCGACAACGACGGCAGGATCGTGACCGACCTGCGCGGCGGCGACGACGTGGCCGACGCGGTGGCGGTGCAGCCGGACGGGAAGCTCGTCGTGGCCGGCTACAGCGCCGACCCCGACGCCGCCGGGGAGTTCACCGTCGCCCGCTACAACCCGGACGGCAGTCTCGACACCACCTTCGCCGGCGACGGCTTCACCCGCACCGACTTCGGCACCGGCGGCCCGCAGGAGGCCTTCGGGGTCGTGATCCAGCCCGGCGGCGCCATCGTGGCCGCGGGCACGAGCGGCACCGACGTCGCGCTGGCCCGCTACGACCCCGTCGACGGCAGCCTCGACCCGACCTTCGACGGCGACGGCAAGGTCACCACCGGCTTCGCCGGGGGCTCCGCGACCGCGTACGACGTGACGCTCCAGGCCGACCGGAAGATCGTCATCGCGGGCCGCTCCGGCTACAACTACCCCTCCAACGACTCCGACTTCGCGCTCGCCCGCTACAACCCCGACGGCGGCCTCGACACCGGCTTCGGCACCGGCGGCAGGGTCACCACCGGCTTCGCCGGCCCCGACGTGGCCAACGGGGTCGAGGTCCAGCCCGACGGGAAGATCGTCGCGGCGGGCAACAGCGGCTTCGACTTCGCGCTGGCCCGCTACAACCCCGTCGACGGCAGCCTCGACACGACCTTCGACACCGACGGCAAGGTCACCACCGACTTCGGTACCAACACCCTGGACGGAAGCGCCGACCTGGCCCTCCAGCCCGACGGGAAGATCGTCGCCGCCGGCATCAGCCAGGCCGACTTCGGCGTGGCCCGCTACAACGCCAACGGCTCACTGGACAGCGGCTTCGGCGCCGGCGGCAAGGTCCACACCGACGTCTCCTACGGCTACTTCGACAGCGCCACCGCAGTGGCCCTCCAGTCCGACGGGAAGATCGTCGTCTCGGGCAACACGGGCGACGACCGCGGCCTCGTCCGCTACCAGGTGGCCACCCCGCCGCCCCCGCCCGGCGTGGACCTCGCCGTCACCAAGACCGGGCCCGCCTCCGTCAGCATCGGCGACCAGGCCGCGTACACCGTGACGGTGACCAACACGAACACCACCACCGCGGCCACCGGCGTCACCCTGGCCGACACCCTCACCGGCCCCGGCTCCCTCCTCAGCGCCACCCCAGGCCAGGGCACCTGCACCCTCACCGCCACCGGCGCCACCTGCGCCCTCGGCACCCTCGCCCCCGGTGCGCAGACCACGGTCAGGCTCGTCGCCGAACCCCGCGCCACCGGCACCCTCTCCGACAAGGCCACCGTCTCCGCCGCCCAGAGCGACCCGGCGACCGCCAACAACACGGCGACGGCCGCCAGCGCCGTCAACAACGCCCACGGCTGCACGATCATCGGCACCAGCGGCGCCGACACCCTGAACGGCGGCTTCGGCAACGACGTCATCTGCGCCCTGAGCGGCAACGACACCGTCCGGGCCGGCTACGGCAACGACACGGTCTACGCCGGCCCCGGCAACGACAACGTCGACGGCGGCTTCGGCGACGACACCCTCATCGGCGGCCCCGGCAACGACGTCCTGACCGGCAACTACGGCAACGACCGCCTCGACACCGTCGACGGGGTCTCCGGCAACGACACCGCCAACGGCGGCTACAACACCGACACCTGCACCACCGACCCCGGCGACACCCGCATCAGCTGCCCCTGACCGGCCGCCCCCGGGCGGCGTCCCGGCCCTGGCCGCTCGACAGCAGCGGCCACGGCCGCCCACCGTCAGGACTCCGGGGGCCGCCGCCCGAAGGTCCCCACCCTGCCCACCCGCGTTCAACCCGCCGACTCGGACCACCGGTTGAGGGTCTGCGTGCCGTCGTCCCAGGTCAGCCAGGTGCCGTCGCCGAGCGGCAGCAGGTGCCGCGCGGTGGCGGAGCCGGCGGGATAGGAGACGCGCCCCCGCTTGCGCAGGGTCCGGGCGTCGAGGAGCCAGTGGCCGGCCAGGTCGGGGAACTCGTCGTCGTCCGGGACCGAGGCGATGACGGTGCCGGCGTCGACGAACCCGCAGCCGTAGTCCCAGCTCGCCGGAGCCCCGGCGGCACCGTCCTCCGGTTCCGCCGAGGCCAGGACGTCGCCGTCCAGGGCGTGCAGTTCCAGGTCCGATCCGTAGTGCTCGACGGTGAGGTAGCCCGCGTGCCCCGGATGGACGTCGATCAGGATCCGGTCCAGGTTCTCGTTGAGGTCCCACTCGGTCAGGCGTTCGCCGTCCCAGCGCGCCCAGTGCAGCAGGACGCCGTCCTGGCCCATGCCGATGGACAACCCCATGTGGATCCCGTCCGGGTGGGAGAGGTGGTGCGAGCCTTCCGCCGCGCTGTCCAGCGGCACCCGGGCCAGCTCCCGCCCGTCCCGGGCGTCCAGGACGACCCAGAGCTCCTGCCAGTCGTCCTCCCCGTCCCCGGTCACGACATGCGCCCAGACCAGCCGGCCGTCGTCCGAGACCCGGCAGGAACCGTGCTCCGACCCCCGGCACACCTCCTGCTCGTCCCCGCTGTGCGGATGGCCCAGCTCCGGACCCCAGCACGCGTGCCGGTACTCCCAGAGCAGCTCCCCGCCCGCGCCCACGGCCCGTACGGCACGCTGCCCGGAGAACACCGCGAACGACCCGTCGGGGCTCACGGAAGGGACCCCCCACTCCCAGCCCGGCCACGGCAGCGGGAAGACGGCCCCCGGCGCCCGCTCCCCGGCGAACAGCCCGTCGAGGTCGAAGACCTCCAGCTCGTGCCCGTTCCCCAGCAGCGCCCGCCGCGCGCCGCCCCTGCGGCTCTCGAAGGCGAATCCGTTGACCAGTGCGTTCCCACCCGGCAGGAACGCCGAGTCGCGCAGTCGTGCGTTGATCGACATGCCCCGAAGCTAACGCCCCCCACTGACACCGCAGCCGCCCGGGAACGCCGCAGGGGGCGGCGGGCCACCGGCCTGCCACCCCCTGCGGGAGGAGGGACGGGGGTCAGCCCTTGCTGACCGCCGCGAGGATCTCCGGGAGCTTGCGGGAGACCGTCGGGGACGCCAGGCGCAGCCCCGCCCAGGCGGCCAGCGCGCCCCAGACGACGCCGACCGGCAGGGTCAGCCAGGCCAGGGAGCCGGGGTCGTCCGACAGGCTGACGAAGACCGCCAGGACGATCACCGGGGCGGAGATCACCGCCGAGGCGAACATGCCGCCGAAGATGCCCATCCAGGCCAGGCCCGCCTGCCCCGGGGCCACGTTCTTGAAGGCGCCGTCCGTCGGGATGGAGTACGGGAAGCGAGCCGAGGCCAGGGCACCCGTGCACAGCATCGCGCCCAGCAGGCCCAGCCCCAGGCCCAGGGCGGCCGGAAACTGCGCCCAGTCGCCCACGAGCGCGGCCGTCACGACGGTGACGAGCACGGTGTACGGGACGGTGACCAGGGCCAGCGCACCGGCGCGGGCGCGCAGTTCCACGTACGCGTCGCGCGGGGAGGAGATGGTCTGGGCGACCATCCAGAAGGCGGAGGTGTCCTGCCCGAACTGGTTGTACATCTGCACGCCGAGCATGCCCGCGCCGAAGCAGGCGAGGTAGACGGAGCCCGTGCCCTGGAGGGCGTTGAAGACGGGCACGATCAGGCCGATCGCCAGCGCCGACACCCAGGCCGACTTCGTCTTCGGGTCGCGCACCACGTAGCGCAGGGTGCGCTGCATCGCCGCGCCCGTGCGGCCCTCGGGGAGGAAGCCCCAGGCGCCGCCGGTGCCGCGGTCCTTCTCCGGCGCGGCCGCCGCGAGGGTCGAGCCGTCGGGGCTGACCATCAGCTTGGTCAGGCTGCGCTCCCAGAACCACAGGACGCCGGCGAGGGCGGCCAGGGTGAGGGCCAGCTGCGCCGCGGCCTCGGCGTAGGCGCCCCGGCCGGCGGAGTCCACCATGCCGACCGCCGTCGCCGGCGGCACCCAGCGCACGACCGCCTCGACCGGCTCCAGCGCCGACAGCCCGCCCTGCTGGAACAGGCGCTGGCTGGCGAAGTTGGCCACCTGGGCGCCGATCGCGATCAGCAGCCCGCTGAGGACGGCGAGGTCGCGGCCCTTGCGGCTGGTCAGCAGCCGGACGTTCGCCGTGGCCACGGCCCGGGCGAGCGCCACGCAGCCCAGGAGCAGCAGCGGGGCGCCCAGTACGGCCGCCACGACGCCCGCCGCGCCGTGCGCCACCGCGGCCACCGAGCCGATGGCCAGGCAGAGCGTGAACAGCGGGCCCATGCCGACCAGCGAGGAGGCCAGCAGGGCCCGTACGAGCGGACGCGGGCGCAGCGGCAGCATGACCAGCCGGCTCGGGTCGAGGGTCTCGTCGCCGGTGGGGAAGAACAGCGGCATCACGGTCCAGGACAGCGCGAGGATCGCGCCCATCAGGACGACGACCGTGCCCGCGTGGGTGTGGCCGCGCAGCATCGCCAGGCCGAGGGTGGCGCAGGCGGAGAAGAGCAGCGAGAAGACCAGGCTGAAGATCCAGGCGGCCTTGCGCTTCGAGGAGCCCTTCAGGCCGTTGCGCATCAGGGAGAGCTTGAGGCGGACGAAGAGCGGGGTGAGGGGCACGGCGGGTGCGGCCGCGGTGCCGGGTGCGGCGGTGCTCATCGGGCGCCGCCGAGCCAGTCGAGGGAGTCGCCGGCGGCGTGGTCGCGGGCGCCGACGAGTTCGAGGAAGGCGTTCTGCAGGGAGGGCGCGGAGCCCCGTACGGCGGCCAGCGGGCCGGCGGCGCGGATCTGGCCGCCCGCCATGACGGCCACCCAGTCGCAGAGCGACTCGACGAGCTCCATCACGTGGGAGGAGAAGACGACGGTGGCGCCGGACGCGGTGTAACGTTCCAGCACCCCGCGGATGGTCTGCGCCGACACCGGGTCGACGCCCTCGAACGGCTCGTCCAGGAAGAGGACTTCGGGGTTGTGCAGCAGCGCGGCCGCCAGGCCGATCTTCTTGCGCATGCCCGTCGAGTAGTCGACGACCAGCTTGTGCTGCGAGCCCGCGAGGTCGAGGACGTCCAGCAGCTGCGTGGCCCGTTTGTCGGTCTCCTCGCCCGGCAGCCCGCGCATGCGGCCCATGTACCCGAGGAGCTCGCGGCCCGAGAGGCGCTCGAACATGCGCAGGCCCTCGGGCAGCACGCCGATGCGCTTCTTCACCTCGACCGGGTCGGCCCACACGTCGTGGCCGGCGACCGCGACCCGGCCCATGTCCGGGCGCAGCAGCCCGGTCACCATGGACAGCGTGGTGGTCTTGCCTGCGCCGTTCGGGCCGACGAGGCCGATGAAGCGGCCGGCCGGCAGCTCCAGGTCGATCCCCCCGACGGCGACCTGGTCGCCGAAGCGCTTCCAGAGCCCTTCTATCCGTACGGCCGCCACGGCCGGCGCGGGTCGCGCGCCACCCGTCCCGCCGTCACCGCTACCGCCCGCTGCCGCATAACCCTGGTCCGGCATGCGCCTGCCTCTCGTTCTCATCCCCGTGGTCGTACTTTCCTCACCATAGGAGGAGGGGGAGAGGCCGCAGCAGTTACGAATGTCATGAACCTCCGGACACGTATGTCAGAAGGCTAGGCCGGGCGGCGGCCCCGGGCCGCGGCCGCCTCGCTGCCGCAGGCGTACGCGAGGGCGTCGATCAGCTCCTCGGTGTCCGGCAGCCACCGGTTCGCCGGGGTGGGTTTGCGGGCCCACTGCACCGGGCCCCTGCCGCCGTAGCGGGTCGGCGGCGCGGCCACGTACTCGCCCTCGCCGCGCGTGGTCAGGTCGATGGCGTGCGGCAGCCAGCCGAGCTTGCGCACCAGGTCCGGGACCTTCGCCCCGGCGCCCGGCAGCACGAAGAACAGCATCCGGTGGTCGGGGGTGAGGGTGACCGGGCCGAGCGTGCGCTGCATCCGCTCCAGCCGGGCCAGCGCGAGGAAGCCGGCGGAGTCGGGCACGTCCAGGACGTCGAAGGTGCGGCCCGTGGGCAACAGGATCGACGCGGCCGGGTGCTTGCCCCAGATCCGCCGCACGCCGACGGCGCTGCCCGAGGCCAGGGAGCGCCAGTCCTTCACGGCCGGGTGGGCCCCGGGCGCCGGGCAGTCGGCGACACCGCAGGAGCACAGTTCCCGGCCGTCGCCGAACTCCAGCCACGTACCGGCGAACACGTCCCAGTGCCGCTCTTCCACGTACCGCACGGCATGGTCGAGCAGCAGCTCGCCGCGCTGCTGGGGGATGGGTGCGGTCTCCGTGACTCCGATGGTCTCTTCCACACCCAGCACAACTCCCGGGGTCACAGGGGGTTACGGGGGTGAACGCGCCGGTCGGCGCTGCATCGATCCTGCACGCGGGGCGCACGGGTGCATGCGCGGGGGCGCGCAGGAGGCCGGGGCGCGGCCGATGGGTAACGACACGTCGCAGAGAGGAAGATTCTCCGCACTTCAGGCGGGAAGTGATCATTCCAACGATCACCCGCGTCTCAGGGGGTTTTCATGGCAGCCAGGCCTCTCGTCGCCCGCCAGCCCAACGAACGGCTGCAGGCGCTCATCCAGGAAGCCGGGTGCTCCAATGCCGGGCTCGCCCGGCGCGTCAACATGTGCGGGGCCGAGCACGGCCTCGATCTCCGCTACGACAAGACCTCCGTCGCCCGCTGGCTGCGCGGCCAGCAGCCGCGCGGCCGGGCGCCCGGCATCATCGCCGAGGCGCTGGGGCGCAAACTCGGCCGGACCGTCACCATCGACGAGATCGGCATGGCCAACGGCAAGAACCTCGCCTCCGGGGTCGGCCTGCAGTTCTCCCCGACCGTCGTCGGCGCCATCGAGCAGGTCTGCGAGCTGTGGCGCAGCGACGTCGGCCGGCGCGACTTCCTCTCCGGGTCGAGCGTGGCCGCCTCCGCGCTCGTCGAGCCCAGCCGCGACTGGCTGATCACCGGGGCCGACCCGCAGGTGGCGCGCAACGGCGGCGCGCGCGTCGGGATGTCCGACGTGGAGGCGGTCCGGGCCACCACCGAGGCGCTGACCGACCTCGACCACCGCTTCGGCAGCGGGCACGTGCGGCCCGTCGTCGTGCACTACCTCAACTCCGTGGTCTCCGGGCTGATCGGCGGCTCGTACCGGGAACCGGTCGGGCGGGCCCTGTTCGCGGCGGTGGCGCGGCTCACCGAACTCGCCGGGTACATGGCGGTGGACACGGGCCAGCCGGGCCTCGCCCAGCGCTACTACATCCAGGCGCTGCGCCTGGCCCAGGCGGCGGGCGACCGCGCCTACGGGGGCTACGTCCTGGCCGCGTCGATGAGCCACCTCGCGGCCGAACTGGGCAACCCGAGAGAGATCGCGCAGCTGGCGCGGGCCGCGCAGGAGGGCACGCGCGGGCAGGTCACCCCGAGGGTCGAGGCGATGTTCTACGCGGCGGAGGCGCGCGGGCACGCGCTGCTCGGCGACGCCCGCTCCGCGGCGGTCCTGTCGGGCCGCGCGGTCACGGCACTGGAGCGGGCCGAGCCGGAGTCGGGCGACGACCCGGTGTGGATCCGCCACTTCGACCAGGCCTACCTGGCGGACGAGCTCGCGCACTGCCACCGCGACCTCGGCCAGGCCGACGCGGCGGGCCGGCGGGCGGAGGAGGCGTTGCGGGGGCTCCCTGTGACGAAGGCCCGCCGACGGGCGATCGGCCTGCTGCTGCTGGCCGCGGCGCAGGTGCAGCAGCGGGAGGTGGAGCAGGCCTGCCAGACCGCCGCGAAGGCCGCTGACCTGCTGGGATCCCTGCGCTCGCGGCGGGGCGCGGAGTACCTGGAGGACTTCCGGGCGCGGCTGGAACCGTACCGGGACGAGGCGGCGGTGAGGGAGTTCGGAGCGCGGCTGGAGGTCCAGGTGGCCTGACGTCGACACGCCGGGACCGGGTAGCGTGACCCGACGGCCGCGCGGGTTCCCCCGCAGCGCGGACGTCGGAGAAGGCGAGAAGGAGTCCCGGTGACGGAGAACGGACAAGGGGGCGTCCCCCAGCCCGGGACGCCGCAGGCCGGGCAGGCGTGGGCGGCGCCCGCGTACGGGCTCCCGCCCGCGCAGGACCCGCAGGGCGCGCCGCAGCAGCAGGTGTACGGGCAGCAGGGCGGGCCGGTCCAGCCCGCCTACGTCCCGCCGCCGGAGCCCGGCGGCCCGGCTTACGGCTACCCGCAGGCGGGTCATGCCGCCGGCCCCGGCCACGAGGGGCCGGGCGCCCCGCCCGGCTACGGCTACCCGCCGCTGCCGGGCGGCCCGGCGGGGCAGCCGGCGGACGCGGACGCGCCGTACGCGGCCACCCAGTACGTGCCGCAGGTGGGCGCCGACGGTCCCGCGGCCCCGTACGCCCCGCCCGTTCCGGGGGGCCCCGGTGCGCCGGGGGCGATGGTGGCGGGGGCCGAGACGCAGGTCGTGCCGCAGGTGGGCGGCGGCGCGCCGCCGTACGCGCCGCCGGTGCAGGCGGGTCCGGTCGCGCCGATGGCGGACGCGGCCACGCAGTACGTGCCGCAGGTGGGCGCCGGCGGTCCCGCGGCCCCGTACGCCGCGTTCGCTCCGGGGGGTCCGGGTACGCCCGGCGCCATGATGGCCGGGGCCGAGACGCAGGTCGTCCCGTCGCTGGCGCCCGGGCCGGGGGCACCGGCCGCCGGCGCCGCGGCGCAGTACGTCCCGCCGGTGCCGACGGGTGGTGCGGCGGACGCGGCGACGCAGTACATCCCTCCGGTGCCGGCGGGCGCGGGTGAGGACGCGACGCAGTACATCCCTCCCGTTCCGGCGGGTGCTGTGGCCGACGCGGCGACGCAGTACATCCCCCCGGTGCCGGCGGGTCCGGGCGGTGGTGCGGCCGACGCCGCGACGCAGTACATCCCTCCCGTCCCCGCGGGGCCCGGCCCGGCCGGCGGCGCCGAGGGGTTCGACGGGCTCTTCCGGGACGGCGGCGCCGACGCGGGGGCCGGGCACACCCAGCAGCTGCCGCCCGTCACGGAGCCGGTGGCCCGGCGGACGCCGCCGCCCGCGCCGCCGCAGCGCCGCGGTCCGCGTCGGCCCCCGGCGCAGGCCGCCGCCCCGCAGCAGCAGTTCCAGGCCCCGCCCCCGCCGGCGCCCGCGCCCGCGCGCCGGATCCCGCCCGCGGTGATAGCCGCCGCGGTCTTCGGGCTGGCCGTGGCCGGGCTCGGGGTGGGCGCCCTGCTCAGCGACGGCAAGGCGCAGAACAACGACCCCGTCTCGGTGCCCGCGACGGGCGGCGGGTCCGCGGCCGCAGACGCCCCGGGCGGGTCCGCGCCGGTGGACCCGGCGCGCCCGCAGGCCGTCCAGCTCGACAACCTGCTCGCGGACGCCAACGACAGCCGCACCGCGGTGATCAAGGCCGTGGACGACATCAAGGACTGCAAGAACCTCGGCCAGGCGGCCCAGGACCTGCGCGACGCGGCCCGGCAGCGCGAGGAGCTGGTCACCCGCCTCCAGGACCTCAAGACGGACCTGCTCCCCAACCACGCCCGCCTCACGGCCGCGCTGACCAAGGCGTGGAAGGCCTCGGCGGACGCGGACAACAGCTACGCGGACTGGGCGGACGACGCGGGCCACGACAAGGGCGGCTGCAAGGACGGCAAGGCCAAGCCGACCGACGACGCCGCCGACGGCAACAAGTCCAGCGCCGAGGCCACCAAGGCGAAGGACTCGGCGGCGGCCATGTGGAACACGATCGCCGCCAAGTACGGGCTCACCCGGCGCGACAAGACCCAGCTGTAGCGGGGTCAGGCCGAGCGCGGGGCCGATTCCAGGGTCGCGGTCATGTCCACGTCCTGCTCGCCGAGCTGTGCGACGAGCCGGCCCTGCTGGACGACCTGGAAGCTGACCCGGCCGTTCACCAGCCGCGGGAAGCCGGCCACCGCCCGCATGTCCTGGTAGCGCCAGCTCAGTTCCGGGGTGAGGTTGCCGGTCGGGATGCCCGGGGTCTGGTTGAGCATCCGGGCCAGCTTGCGGGCCGTGACCTCCTCGTCGGCCTTGAACTTCTGGACGACCTGGTTGAGCACCGTGTACGCGATCCAGGTGGTCTGGGCCCCGCTGTCGTCGGCCTCGACGGTGTCGTCGCCGAAGGCCTGGTCGCTGATCACCTTGCGCATCGGCGCCCACAGCGGGTCCGTCGACACCGGGTACCAGCTGGTGACGTAGGCGCCCTCGAACGGGCTCTCCTTGCCGCCGGTGCGGTCGACCAGGGCCTGGCTGACGCTGCCGAGGACGGAGGAGATCTGCGGGTTGCGGTGGAGGGTGGAGTCGGCGCGGCGGAAGGCGTCGAAGAAGGTCTCGGTGCGCTCGCCGAGCACGGCCGTGACGCAGCTCTTGGACGAGGTCCCCTTGGCGGCGGCAGTGGCGCCGGAGGCGCCGGAGGGGGTGGTGGGGCCCGCCGTGGCCCTGGACGTGCCGTCCCCCTTGGCGGCGGGCGCCGGGCCGGCCGTCTCCTTCGCACCGCCCCCGCCCGGGCCGGCGCCGGCCAGGGCCTCGCGGGCCTGCGGCATCAGGTCCGCGGCGTCCTCGGCGGCCCGGATGTCGGAGGCCTCCGGCGTGCCCCCGGCCTTCAGCCCGGCGTTCAGCAGCACCGGCATGGTGTCCCCGGCGAGGGTGTCCGGGCGGACCAGGGACACCTGGGAGCAGGCCTTGCCGAGCTGGTGGCCGGCGCCGGCGAGCAGCGCGGGCTGGCCGCCGTTGACGGGGTAGGACAGGGTGCTCTGGAACTCCTCCGGGGAGACGCCGTAGCCGCCGATGAAGGGGATGCCCTCGGCCTCCAGCGGGGCCATGAAGGCACGCCCGTACTGGCTGTACGAGCCGACGACGGCCACGACCTTCTTCGTGATGGCTTCGCGGGCGCAGTCGGCGGCGCCGGTCGCGGTGTTCTTCTCGTTGCAGGTCAGGACGCGCAGTTTGCGGCCCTTGATGCCACCGTTGGCGTTGATCCAGCGTTCGTACGCCTTGGCCATGCCGGGCATGCCGGGCATGTTGGTGGCCTTGGTTCCCATCGGAGCGAAGGTCATGACCGTGAGGGTGTCCCCGGAGCCCCCCGAGCTCCCGGGGACCACCCCGCACGCCGTGGTGAGACACGCACCCGTCGCTGCGGCAAGGAGCAGGCGGGACAGGGGGGTGGCGCGTCGGTCTTTGGTCATGTCCCCCGACCATTCCGCCACAGGGGTAACTGGGTGCTGAGGTGTACGCAACATCCGGTGACGCCCGGGTGAACGCCCGGGGGCGGGGTGGGGATAGGTGCGTCAAGATCGCATTTGTGGGGAACGTACGATCGAAAGCGTGACATTCGCCCAAGGTTCGAAGAACTCTTCCCGCCGCGGCGGCCGCTCCTCCACCATGGGCGGCATGCCCCTCAACGACATGCCGTGGTGGCGCTGGCGCAGCAACGTGCGCTCCGCGCTGCACATGCTCTCCGACCCCGCGTTCCAGGAGGAGGTCTGGCGCGCCGGCGTCGAAGGCCACGGGGACGTCACCGACGCCGTGTACCGCCTCGTCGAGGACACCTGGCTCGACAGCTGGTCCGCCGACAAGTACATAGGCACGATCTTCCGTGACGCACAGGAGGCCGCCCTGGTCGACCTCGCGGTGCTGCGGGTCCTGCGGATCCTGCACCAGGTCGGCCCCGACGCCCCCGTGACCGCCTACCTGGACGACCCCGCCTGGCCCGAGGCCGTGCGGGCGTCGCGCGAGGCGCACGTACGGATGTCGACCGCCGACGGGGAGGACCCCGACGAGCGGCCGACCTCGGTGGACGTGCTGAAAATCCTCACGCGCGCGGTGTGAAAGGCTATGGGGTCATGAGCGACCCGCAGCCCGGGGCCCTGCCCCAGCCCCAGTACGTCCTGACCGTCTCCTGCCCCGACAAGCAGGGCATCGTCCACGCCGTGTCGAGTTACCTCTTCATGACCGGCTGCAACATCGTGGACAGCCAGCAGTTCGGAGACCGGGAGACCGGGCTCTTCTTCATGCGGGTGCACTTCGAGGCGGAGCCGGAGGTCACGCTGGACAAGCTGCGCGCCAGCTTCGCGGCCATCGGCGACAGCTTCAGGATGGACTGGCAGATCCACCGCTCCGACCAGCGCATGCGGATCGTGCTGATGGTCTCGAAGTTCGGCCACTGCCTGAACGACCTGCTGTTCCGCGCGAGCATCGGCGCGCTGCCGGTGGAGATCGCGGCCGTGGTCTCGAACCACACCGACTTCGCCGAGCTGGTCGGCTCGTACGACATCCCCTTCGTGCACATCCCGGTGACGAAGGAGACGAAGGCCGCCGCCGAGGCGCAACTGCTGGAGCTGGTGCGCGCGGAGAACGTCGAGCTCGTGGTCCTCGCCCGCTACATGCAGGTGCTGTCGGACACCCTGTGCAAGGAGCTGAGCGGGCGGATCATCAACATCCACCACTCCTTCCTGCCGAGCTTCAAGGGCGCGAAGCCCTACCACCAGGCCCACGCGCGCGGTGTGAAGCTGATCGGCGCGACCGCGCACTACGTCACGGCCGACCTCGACGAGGGGCCGATCATCGAGCAGGAGGTCGAGCGCGTCGGGCACGAGGTCACGCCGGACCAGCTCGTGGCGGTCGGGCGCGACGTGGAGTGCCAGGCGCTGGCGCGTGCCGTGAAGTGGCACAGCGAGCACCGCGTCCTGCTGAACGGCTCCCGCACCGTCGTCTTCGCGTAGCCGGGCCGGGCGGGCGCGGCGCCGCACGGCCCCGCCCCGCCCTTCCGGCCGGGCGCTACGCGTCCGGGTCGACGCCGCAGTAGGCGGCGAAGGCCGTGAGGATCTCGGGCTCCTCGATGCGGCCGTCGCCGTCCGCGTCCAGGGCCGCGGCCACCTGGGCGGCCAGGTCCGGGGCGGTGCCCAGGACGCGCAGGACGCGGGCCGCCGTCTGCGGGGTCGCGCCCGCGCCGTCCTCGTCCGCCACCGCGACCACCGCCGCCAGGAACGGCCGGGCGATCTCCGCGAACCGCTGCGGGTTGTCCCGCAGCCGCTTCGCCGCCCCGGTCACGAACTCCTCGCGGGACACCCGCTGGTCCCCGTCCACGTCCGCGATGCCGGCCATGCCCTGCCAGAAGGCCTCGGCGCCGGCGAACAGGGCCTGGCCGCGGTCCGAGCGTGCGGTCACACCGAATTCGGCCAGCACGGCGCGGGCGGCCGTACTGAAGTCCTCGCGATCGATGTAGCCGGATCCGTCCTGGTCGAAGGTGGCGAATCGGGAGGCGATCTTGCGCTCGTACTCTGCGCTGTCCATATGCGGCGTTCCGCCTTCACATGTGCGTTGGGGTGCACTTGAGGTGCAGATCAAGACAGGCAGGAGCGTAAGCCCTCGATGGCCTGCGCGTTAAGCGGAGCGGTCGACGAGGTGGCCGCATCGAACCCGCGCACGGGGAGCGCGGCGGGGCGCGTACGCGTGTGCGCAGCGGGGCCGGCGGATCCGGGGTAGCACGCGGGTCGCGCGTGCGGGGGAGGTTCCCCCAAAACAGGCGCGCTCCGGCCGGTGGCGACTACATTTGACGGGTCGACACACGGCTGGAGGCACCATGGCGAAGGACGTTCCACCGCGCTGGGACCGCCGCATGCAGCAGCGTCTCGCACGCGGTGAGGCCGCCGCGCTCGGCGAGCTCTACGACCGTTTCGCCTCGCTCGTGCACAGCCTCGCCCACCGGGTGCTCGGGGACGAGAAGGCCGCGGACCGCATCACCCGCGAGGTCTTCGGCTACATCTGGGAGAACCCCGACGCCTACGACCCCAAGCAGGGCTCCATGCGCTCCTGGGTCGCCCGGATCACCCAGGGCCAGGCCGTCGCCCGGCTGCGCCAGGCCGAACTGGGCCGGGGCTCGCGCGAGGAACTCGAACAGAAGGTGCGCAGCGCCAACGCCGCCGCCCGCGCCGACTACATCGTCACCTCCATGCCCGCGCCGCTGCGGGCCGCCCTGGAACTCGCGTACTTCAAGCGCCGCGACTACCGGCAGGCCGCCGCCGACCTGCAGATCAGCGAGGACGAGGCGCGGCGCCGGCTGCGGCTCGGGCTCCAGCTGCTGTCGACCGCCAACGTCCTCCCCAGGGAGGACACCGCCCCGCCCGGATACGGCCCACGCGGATACGGAACCACCCGATGACCGGACCCACCGATGACACCCCCGACGACGCGTACGAGCCCCCGGCGGGCGGTTCCGCGCGGATACCGGGTCCCCGCGCGGCCGGTGACGACCTCGAACCGCCCGAGGTCCTGCCGTCCGCGCCGCCCACGCACGCCGTACTGAAGTCCCTGCTCGGGGCGTGGGCGCTGGCCGCCTGCTCCGCCGAGGAGACCCAGGCCGTCGAGGACCACCTCACCGAGTGCGCGCCCTGCGCCGATGAGGCGCTGCGGCTGCGCGACGCGGTCGGGCTGCTGCACCCGGAGGAGAGCCTCGACCTGAAGCCGCTGCTGCGCTCGCGGGTGCTGGAGGACTGCCTGGGCAAGCGCCCGGCCCGTATTCCCGTACCCGTGTGGGCGACCCCGTACGACACCGAGACCGCACGGCTCGACGCCCTGCTGCGGGACTTCGGGGAGTCGGAGTGGGACACCCCGGTGCGGCTCAAGTGGTTCGAGGAGGAGCGCCGGCGCAGTCACCGGACCACGGTGGCGGGCGTGATCGGACACCTGCTCACGGTCGACGGGCTGGTGGCCACCGCGCTGGGCCTGGACGACCCGCTCGGCCCGCAGGCGCCGCCGGCCGGTCCCACGGGCCGCACCGAGCACTTCTGGAACTCGGCCGCCCCGCCGGGCCGGAAGGTCCGCGAACCCTGGCGGGAGCAGGGGCACACCCTGGTCCGCACCGTCTCCTTCGCGGGCCGGGGCGTGGCCGAGCTGGCCGTGGACTACGGGGGCTTCGCGCTGCCGCTCGGGGACGCCTTCCTGGAGCGGGCCTTCGAGTGCTGGGTGCACGCCTGGGACATCGCGGAGGCGGTGGACTACCCGTACGAGCCGCCGTCCGGACCGCACCTGCACCGCATGATCGACCTCGCGGCCCGGCTGCTGCCCGAAGCCCTGGCCGGCCGCCGCCGCGCGGGCCTGGCGGCACCGGCCCGCAGTCTGGTCGCGGCGGGCGCCCCGGGGCGCACCCTGCACCTGGAGATCGAGGGCGCGGGCGGGGGCGGCTGGGACATCGCCCTGGACTCGCCGGCGGCGAAACCCTCGCGGGAGCACACGGTGGCGGAGGTCGCGCTGGACGGCCTGGAGTTCTGCCAGCTGGCCGCCGGCCACATCTCCCCGGAGGACGCGGCGGTCGGCCAGACCGACGACCGCGAGGCGATCCGCGACGTCCTGTTCGCGGCGGCGTCGCTGAGCCGGCTGTAGGGCCGCGCGCACCCGTGCGCGGCTCCGGGGGTCCGGAGCCGCGCACGGGGTGGCCGGGCGGTCGTGGGTCAGGCGGTCGGCAGGGCGGTGACGAGGGCGGCCGGGACGCTGACGACCTGGTCGAAGGAGGCCTTGCCGGGGC